>JAUNNC010000009.1:0-27638 GCA_030531585.1 Eubacteriales bacterium
CAATCTCACACAGCAGGCGGTTGTTGATCTTCCCGCTTGCCAACAGCTTCATCATGTCATCACTCAGGTGCAGACCGGCCAGGTCTGTGTCTGGGTGATTCTTTATTTCCGAGACTTCCAGCAGATAATCCGTGGACACACCGTAGTACTCCGCCAGTGTCACGATGCTGAACGGGCTGATGTCCTTGTAGTCATCAGCCTCATAGCTGCCGAGGGCGGACTTGGAAAGCCCGGTGGCCTCGGCCAGTTCTTCCAGGGTCAGATGGCGCTCTACGCGCAGATCCTTCAGGCGTTCGGGGATGGACAGTTTACGTACATTTTCGTTCTCTCCTTCACTGCAAAACAAGGCTTTTTAACAGTATACCACATCATTTCCTTGATCGTGGAATTTTTCGCTTTTTGCCCCGCTTTTCCTACATCCCGGATATACGGGAGGAGGCCTTTTTTCTTGGTACGATACGGTCAGAACAAGTGAATGACCGTCCGAACTGAGATAAACCGCCACGATCTCGCAAGAGGGAGCGCGGCCCCTTTGGAGCCGACGACACAGCGCCGCGCAGGGTTGCCTGTCAGGAAACAGGGAGGGGAAAACGGCAAGGAAGCCTTTACCGCCGAAGAGGTCAAACGGATGATGGAGGATCTCCCGCACGACAAGTACGGAGACAGCATCCGCTTGATGCTGGGAACTGGGATCCGTATGCAGGAGCTGCTGGCCTTGGAACCGCGGCTGATCGAAGAGGACGGCTCGGCGATCCACATCCGGCAGGCGGTGAAAACAGTATCTGGGCATATGGAGATCGGCGTACCGAAATCCAGAGACAGTGTGCGGGACGTGCCGGTACCGGAGGGCCTGCGGCCCATCGTGATCGGTCTGCGCAGCACAGAGGACAAGTTCGTTTTCCAATCGCCGAAGAAGGAGCAGCCCTTCGATCCCAAGATGTATCGGGAGAAATTCAAGGACTACATCGAGGCCCTGGGTGATGTTCGTGTACTGACGCCGCACTCCTGTCGACACACATATGTGTCTCAGATGCAGGCGCTGGGCGTGGATCTCGCAACCATCCAGAGCATGGTTGGCCATGCGGATCTGGACATGACGCAGCACTATTTGCACGTGCAGTCACCAGTCAAACAAAAGGCGGTGGAAGCCTTCAACCAGGCATTTTTGGAAAGCAAACCCCGTTCCAGTCAAATTCCAGTCAGCCCGTAAGATCAGGAAAGGCAAGAAGCCGAAAAGGTCCTGAAATCTTGCGATTTCAGGACCTTTTCGGTACTTCACACCCCGTAAAATGGTGGAGATAAGCGGGATCGAACCGCTGACCTCTTGAATGCCATTCAAGCGCTCTCCCAGCTGAGCTATACCCCCATGAGCAAGGTGTATCTTAGCAGAAGCGGGAAGAAAAGTCAAGGCTTTTTTTCACCAATTCTCCGGGAAAAGCGCCAGGCCCTGCAGCGGAAGCCTCCGCCGCCCGTCAATGGCACAGACGAAGGCCGGACATACAGACCGGAAACGCCGAAGAAGAGAGCCCGAAACGGACTCTCTTCTTCATTCACGCCTCGCTCACCGACACGATACCGGGCATTTTGGAGAGTTGCTCGATCAGCTCATAGGGCTTGATCGAGCCGCGGAGTATGATCGTGGCTTCGTAGGCGGCGTAGCCGTCCTCCAGCGTCTGGATCTGGAGATTGCGGATGCTCATGCGCTTGTCCTTGCAGTACCGCATCGTCGCAGTGAGCGCGTCCTTGTCGTTGTACAGCAGATCCAGCGCGAACTCCGGCCGGGGCCGGATGCGCGCGCCGAGCCTTGCAAGCGTGGATTCGGTCAGCAGCACCAGCGCCGTGCCGAGCAGGGCGCCTTCGTAGAAGCCGCTGCCTGCCGCAAGGCCGACGATGCCGGTGGTCCAGAGCCCGGCGGCGGTGGTCAGGCCCTTGATGCTCATCTTCTTCGTCACGATGATGGTGCCCGCGCCGAGGAAGCCGATGCCGGTGACCACCTGCGCGGCCAGACGCGAGGCGTCGAACTTCTCTCCGACGACGGCGACCGTCTCGGCCCAGGCGGAGTGGAGCATCTGGTGTTCATACAGCGTAATCGCGATGCTCAGCGCGGCGCCGAGGCTGATGAGCATATAGGTGCGAAGGCCCGCCGCGCAGTTCTTTTTCGAGCGCCCGTAGCCAATCACGCCGCCGCTGGCGAGCGCCAGCAGCAGGCGCAGCACAAGGGAGTCGAAGCTGAACTGCCGCAGGGGATCAAAGAGAGAAAGCATGGTGTGCGGAACACCGCCTTTCCGATAAAACAGCAATTATCTGTCTTCATTATATAAGAAGGCGGGAATGAAATCAAGCAAATGAGAACAAAACGCGCTTGTGTTTTCGACGCGTTCCGCTTACAATACAGGCAGAAACAGGAACGGAGGACGATCCATGAAGCTGCTGCTGATCCGCCACGGAGAGCCGGACTACGCCACCGACACGCTGACCGGGACCGGCGTGTGCGAGGCGCGGCATCTGGCAGAACGCATCGCCCCGATGAACGTGCGCGCCTACTACGTCTCCCCGCTGGGCAGGGCGCGGCAGACTGCCGCGGCCACGCTGGAGGTGGCCGGAAGAGAGGCCGCGGTGCTGGACTGGCTGCGCGAATTCGACATCCCGGTCGAGCGCCCGGACGTCGAGGGCATGAGCCCGATCGCCTGGGACTGGCTCCCGCAGGACTGGCTCCGGGACGAGCGCCTGCTGCAGCCGGAGACCTGGCGGGAGAATGAGATCTTCCGCCGCGCCCATGTCGGGGAGGCCTATGACGCCGTGACGGGGGCCTTCGACGCGCTGCTCGCCCGGTACGGCTACGAGCGTGAGGGGCGGTATTACCGGGTCAGGGAGCCGAACACCGACACGCTGGTTTTCTTTTGCCATCTGGGCGTGAGCTGCGTGCTGATGAGCCATCTGTTCAACTGCTCGCCGATGGTCCTGTGGCAGAACATCGCCATGGCGCCCTCCTCGGTCACGACGCTGGTCACGGAGGAGCGCCGCGCGGGGATCGCCGTCTTCCGCGCGAGCGCGATCGGGGACGTCTCCCACCTCTACGCCGCGGGGCAGGAGCCCTCCTTTGCGGCGCGCTTCTGCGAGGTCCACGGCGACGGCATGCGCGAGGACTGATACGATTCTCTGATGAATGAGGACGGAGTGCGATGGAGAAGAAACGCTACAATCTGGGGATCGCTCTGGGCAAGCTGCTGATGTGCTTTGAGGTCGTGCTGATCCATTTCTGGAGCGGGAGCGGCCCGGCCGCGCTCGCGCCCTTTGCGGCTTTGCGCCCTGTTGCGGTGCCGTTTTTCATGGTCGTCTCCTTCTTCCTCGGAGAGAAGAGCTTCGAGCGCCGCGACCCGGTCAAAAACAGGCGCAGGATGCACAAGCTGATTTACATCCAGGTCGCCTGGGCCGTTCTGTACTGGCTGGTCTATGTCCTGTATCTGCTTCTGGTCGAGAAGAATCCCGGCGGCTTGCCCGGCAGCCTGAAGCTTCTGCTCTGGCAGATCTTCACCGGCCACAGTCCCAAGCTCAATTCGACTATGTGGTTTCAGACCGACCTGATCGCGGCGACGGCGCTGGTTCTTCTGCTGTATTCCCGCTGCTCCGACCGCGGCGCGCTCGGGATCATGGCCGCACTCGCCGGAGTCTGCCTGATCTTCCAGTATTCCGGCCTCAACGAAGCCCTGTTTCGCCCGCTGCGCTACGAGCTTTGTTACCCGCTCGGCCGCTTCTTTGAGATCCTTCCGATGGCTTGTGTCGGATTGCTGCTGGCCCGCTTTGACCCGATCGGACGCATGGGACGGGCGGCGCCCCTGATCGCCGCGGCGGGGATCGCCGCCGCGTGTCTCCTCCCGCTGCCGGAGGCGTCCGGCTTTGACTATCAGGGTCTGTATCTGCTGCTGATGGGGAGCTTCTGCGCCATGCTTGCGATCAGCCTGCCTCTGCGCTCCCTGCCGGCGCGGGGCGAGCGGATCATCCTGCTGCTCTCGCGCCACACCATGGGGATCTACTGCATGCACCGGATGACGGGAAATCTCCTGCGCCTGGTTTTTCCGCGCCTCGGCCTGAACACAGACAGCTTTTCGTTCTGCCTGTTGATCTATCTGCTCAGCTGGCTTGCCTGCGAGCTCCTCTCCTGGATGCCCTGGAGGTGGATGCGCGAGCTGGCGGACTGACGCCCCGCGCCGACACCGCTTCTCTGACGAAAAAACGATTGGACGGCTCTTAAAACCGTCCAATCGTTTTTTATCTTCCGGTGAGCTTCGCCACGGGCGAGCGCCGCACCTTCATGGCCCCGGTCGGGCAGAACTCCTGACAGCAGAAGCAGCGAATGCAGGCGCGCCGGTCGATCTTTGCCCGGCCCTTCACGATCGTGATGGCGCGGGCGGGGCAGTCGCGCGCGCACTTGCCGCAGCCGACGCAGTCCTTCCCCGGTTCCGGGCGCGAGCGAAACAGCACGTACATGCTGCGCTTGAGCACCCGGCGCATCCCGCGGTCCTCGTCCGACTGGGCAAACCACGAGGCCGTGGCCCCGGAGCGCTGAAAATCATGCAGGGCGCAGGGCGCGGCCAGCGCGGCGAGCTCCGGGTCCGACACGGACAGCAGGCCGCGGCGTTTGGCGGCCTCCAGATAGGGGATCTCGCTCTCCCGGAGGCCGAGCAGGGCGGCGCCCAGCCGGTCGAGACGGTAGGGGTCCGTGCCCGCCAGCAGCAGGCCGAGGTGCCGGGGCGTGCCCATCGTGGGGCCGTTGCCCTCCATGATCTCCACCGCGTCGCACAGACACAGGCGCGGCCGCACGTACTCGTTGAGGTCGACGAGCATGTCGGCGAAGCGCATCGGGTCCTCGTGCCGATAGTGGTACTCGCTCTTGTAGGTGCCGGGGATCACGCCGTAGAGGTTCTTGACCGCGGCGGTCATGCCCATCATACCGTGGGACTTGAGCTTGCAGAAGCTGACGACGGCGTCGCAGCCGCGCAGCCAGTCCACATAGGCAAAGCGCTTGAGACTCCTGCCCTCCGGGTTGTCCACCTCGGTGTAGCCGAAGTCCTCGTTGAGCGTCCCGCCCGCCTCCTCGCACAGATGCATACCGGTGGCCTCATAGCAGCGGTGCATCAGCGGCGCGACGAAGGGGCCGCCCGGACTGTCGCCGAGCACGACCTCGGCCCCGCGCGCTGTCAGCATCCGCGTCAGTTCGGCGGCGAGGACGGGATGCGTCGTTGCGGCACATTCGGGCTTCTTGGCCGCGCAGAGATTGAGCTTGATCCCGACGCGCATGCCAGGCTCCACCCAGTCGAGCCCGCCCGCGGCCTCAACGGCGGCCTCCAGCGCCCGCCGCACCGTCTCCGGCGCGTAGTCGGGGCAGGGGACCAGCGCGGGCGCGCCCTGTCGTTTCGTATCCATTGCAGCTCGCCTCCCGGGAAGGTTTTCTGCCGCCAGTGTAGCACAGCGGCCGCGCGGGCGCAACTTCGGAATACCGCACAGCGAAAAAAGAGATTGAAGCGCGCGGGCGCTTATGGTAAGATGAAAACAGCAAGCGTTTACGATTCGGAAAAAAATATATGATTAGGAGGAAGCTATGTATCGAGAGATGTATGAGCGCTGGCTCGCCTATGACCTGGAGGACCCCGACCTTCTGCCCGAGCTGCTGAAGGTCAGGGACAACGAGGAGGAGATCAAGGACCGCTTCGCCGTGTCGCTGAAGTTCGGTACCGCGGGCCTGCGGGGCACGCTGGGCGCGGGCACGAACCGCATGAACATCTGGGTGGTCCGGCAGGCGACGCAGGGCCTGGCCAACTGGGTGCTGACCCAGGGCGGCACGCAGACCGTGGCGATCGCCTACGACAGCCGCCTCAAGAGCGACGTATTCTCCAAGGAGGCCGCGGGCGTGCTGGCGGCCAACGGCATCAAGGTGCGCATCTACGACGCGCTGATGCCCGTTCCCGCGCTGTCCTTCGCGACCCGCTACTACCGGTGCAACGCCGGCATCATGGTGACGGCCTCGCACAACCCGGCGAAGTACAACGGCTACAAGGCCTACGGGCCCGACGGCTGCCAGATGACCGACGACGCGGCCGCCATCGTCTATGACGAGATCCAGAAGACCGACGTGCTGACCGGGGCCAGGCGCATCTCCTTTGCCGAGGGCGTGGAGAAGGGCCTGATCCGCTTCGTCGGGGACGACTGCAAGAAGGCCTTCTATGAGGCGATCGAGGCCAGACAGGTCCGTCCGGGCCTGGCCCGCACGGCGGGGCTCAAGCTGGTCTACTCGCCGCTCAACGGCACGGGTCTGGTGCCCGTGACGAAGGTGCTGGGCGACATGGGCATCACGGACATCACCATCGTGCCCGAGCAGGAGTATCCCAACGGCTACTTCACGACCTGCCCCTACCCGAACCCCGAGATCTTCGAGGCGCTCAAATACGGCCTCGAGCTCGCCAAGGAGACCGGTGCCGACCTGATGCTGGCCACCGACCCGGACGCCGACCGCGTGGGCATCGCCATGCGCTGCCCGGACGGCAGCTACGAGCTGGTCTCCGGCAACGAGATGGGCGTGCTGCTGCTGGACTACATCTGCGCGGGCCGCATCGAGCAGGGCACCATGCCCGAGAACCCGGTCGCCGTCATGTCCATCGTCTCCACGCCGCTGGCCGACGCGGTGGCGGCCCACTACGGGGTGGAGCTGCGCCATGTGCTGACGGGCTTCAAGTGGATCGGCGACCAGATCGCGCGCCTCGAGGCCGACGGCGAGGTCGACCGCTTCATCTTCGGCTTTGAGGAGAGCTACGGCTACCTCGCGGGCCCCTATGTGCGCGACAAGGACGCGGTCATCGCCTCCATGCTGATCTGCGAGATGGCCGCCTACTACCGCAGCATCGGTTCCTCGATCAAGCAGCGGCTGGAGGAGATCTACGCCCAGTACGGCCGCTACCTGAACAAGGTGGACTCCTTCGAGTTCCCGGGCCTTTCAGGCATGGACAAGATGTCCGGCATCATGAAGGGCCTGCGTGAGAGCGCCCCCGCCGACTTCGGCGGCGTCGCGGTCGAGAGCGTCACGGACTACGACGATCCCGAAAAGACCGGCCTGCCGAAGGCGAACGTGCTGATCTACAAGCTGGCCGACGGCTCGACGGTGATCGCCCGTCCCTCCGGCACCGAGCCGAAGATCAAGACCTACTTCACCACCAAGGGCGCGGATCTGAAAGAGGCCCAGGCGAAGAAGGACGCGCTGGCCGAGGCCTGCAAGCCCATCCTCTCCTGAAAACACCGGAAAACATACACGCACCCGGGACCGAACGGTCCCGGGTGTCTTTTGTTAAAACAGGTTCAGAACGGCCAGGTGGGCAGCCAGGAGCGCAGGATGCCCCGATACACCGGGGTACCCGCGAGGCTGGGATAAAACAGGATGAAGACCGAGAGGCTGAACACCGCGAGCCACAGGCTCCAGATCCGTCCCTTTGCCGAGCTCAGGCGCATCACGCTGCAGCAGCGCCCGAGCGCCAGGGCGAGGAAGACCGTGCAGGGGAAGTAGTGGTAGGCGAAGGTCAGGCGCGTGACCGGGATCCAGGGCAGCAACTGGGCGAGATAGCCGATCAGGATAAAGCGCGAGACCTTGTCGCGCCGGGCGACGGCGAGATAGCCGAGCACGAACAGGGCGATCAGCCCGCCCCAGCACAGCACGGGGTTGACCCAGGCGCCGAAGCTGACATGGCGCCCGTCGGGGAGGTATTTCAGATAGTAGAGGATCGGGCGGATGTCCAGCAGCCACTGATACCAGCGCGAGGAATAGGGGTGCGTGGCGACCAGGGCGGAGTGGTAGGAGAACATGTACTCCTGGTTTTTCAGCACCATGCGGATATAGTCGGCGCTGAAGGGGTTGGGGCTGCCGGCGGCGAGACCGTAGGGCAGGTAGGCCAGATCATAGATCAGCGCCGGGACGAGGAGGAAGAACACGACACAGAAGCCGCAGTTTTTCAGAAAGCCCCTCCAGCCGAGCGCGCCGCTTTTTGCGCTCTCGATTGCCCAGATCGCCCAAAGCACGCCGAGACCCGCGCCCGCGTAGAAGCAGGTCCACTTGCAGGCCGCGCCGAGCCCGAAGCTCACGCCCGACAGCGCCAGGGCCCGGAGCTTCCCCTCGCTCACGAACAGGTACATGAACAGATACATGAGAAGGATGAAGAAGACGGCGTAGACGTCGATGGTGGAGATGCGGGTCTGCACAAAGTGCATGAAGTCCGTCGCCATCAGCGCGGTGCAGGCGGCGGGCGCGCTTCTGCCGCCGAAGAGCTTTTTGGCCAGGATGTACAGCAGCGGCAGCATCAGCACGCCGCAGAGCGTCCCGGAGAAGCGCCAGCCGAAGGGCGTCATGCCGAAGAGCCGGATCCCGAGGCCGATGATCGTCTTGCCGAGGGGCGGATGCGTGATCTCATAGGCGGGGATGCGATGAAGCTGTTCCCAGGCCGTGCGCGCGTGGTAGATCTCGTCGAAGTAGGTCGAGTTCATGAAGCTCTGCTCTTCGGGAACAAGGTCCTGCTCGTCGCAGAGCGCCGCGTCATCGGATGTGAGCGCGACAATCTGCCCGTCCCCGGTCAGCGCCGCGACCTCTCCGAGCCAGACGTTCCCCCGCCCGCGGATGCGGATCGTACCGCCGGTCAGCCAGTAGGCGATGTCCACGTCGTGCCACTTGAGCACCTCCGCGTGCCCCTGCTCGAAGCTGGCCAGCTCGTAGTCGTCCGTGCCGTCGGTGGTGTAGCGGATATCGTAGCTGCCGATCCCGACGCCGGTATAGAGCTTCAGATGCGTGACGGTTCCGCCGTCGAGGTCAAGCGTCAGCTCGGCGGTCTTTTCCTGCATATCGGTGAAGGTCTCGGGCGAGGCGGTGTTGCCGAGCCCCGTGAAGGCGCAGACGGCGTAGGCCAGCGTCAGCACGGCCATCAGCAGCGCGTCGAGCCGGTCCAGGCGCCTGGAGCCGCCGGAGAGCGCGCAGCTGCCCAGCGGGGGCAGCTGCAGGAAAAAGACCGTCAGCAGCAGAAAGCAGGCCGAGGGGAGAAAGAAGGGGACAAGTCTTGTCATATGCGTCAGAATACGCCCCCGGAGAGCCCGGGGGCATTGTGTTTCAGATTCGGTCAGGAGCGGAGCAGCTCGTGCAGCTCGTGCACATCGGCGAGGACATAGTCGGGTCTGCGCTCGGCGGCGGCGAGGATCGCCTCGTCCGTCTCGCCGCACATCACCAGCACCGACACGCTGCCCGCGTTCTGCGCCACCGCGATGTCGGTGTAGATCCGGTCGCCCACGGCGCAGATGCGCTCGTTGGGGATGCCGGTCATCTCGGAGATGACGTCGATCATGTTGCGGTTGGGCTTGCCGATGTAGTTGGGCTTGACCCCGCTCGAGGCGGTGAGCAGCGCGCAGATGCTGCCGCAGTCGGGCAGGACCTCGTCGTTGGGCATAGGGCAGACCCAGTCGGGGTTGGCCGCGATGAATTCGGCGCCCCGCCGCAGGAAATGGCAGGCGCGCTCGAGCTTTTCGTACACGAGCTGGGTGTCGAAGCCCTGCACCACCACGTCCACGGTGTCGGCCTCGGTGTGTCCGTTCTCGTCGTTGACCAGGTCGATGCCGTAGCTCTGCAGCTCACGGTAGAAGGCCCGCGTCCCGGCGAGATAGACCTTCGCGCCGGGGTGGCGCTGGTTGAGGTACATGCCGGTCGCCATGCCGGAGGTGAAGACGTTCTCCCGCTCGCAGGGGAAGCCGAGTCTCCGCAGGCGGGTGATGTAGTCCTCGCCCGCGCGGGAGGAGTTGTTGGTCAGGTAGATATACTTTTTGCCGAGCCGGGGCAGGTCCTCCATCAGCTCGATGGCGCCCTCGTAGACGTCGTCGCCCAGATAGAGCGTCCCGTCCATGTCGAACAGAAACAGCTCGGCGTTTTTCAGCTTGTCCAGATCCATCCGTTTCTCCGGAACATCAATCACAATGATCTCTCCTATTTCTCATTCAAATCGTTTTTGCCGCAGCTTCGCCGCGGCAAAAACACCCTGAGGCGAGCTGTGCGAGCCCTCACGCCGACCAAACGAGGAGCGACCCCCGTGCGACGAGTGCGATCAGCGCGAGCAGCTCGCTTGCGAAACGCAGTTTCGCAAGCGAATTATTCTTCGCCCCATAAAAGGGCGCATTTGACGGCCTTGCCCCAGCCGCGCAGCAGCTCTCTGCGCCGGCCCTCGTCCATCTTCGCGGTGAAGACGCGGTCGACGGCCCAGTTGCTCCTGACGTCCTCGAGACTCGACCAGTAGCCGACGGCGAGGCCCGCGAGATACGCCGCGCCCAGGGCGGTGGTCTCGATGCAGCGCGGACGGTAGACGTCGCAGCCGACGATGTCGGACTGGAACTGCATCAGGAAGTTGTTGGCGCTCGCGCCGCCGTCGACCTTGAGCTCGGCGATCGGGATGCCGGAGTCGCGCTCCATGGCGCGGACGATGTCGTGGGTCTGGTAGGCCAGGCTCTCGAGCGTGGCGCGCACCAGATGGGCGCGGCTGAAGCCGCGGGTGATGCCGACCACACAGCCGCGGGCGCGCTGGCTCCAGTGCGGCGCGCCGAGACCGGTGAAGGCCGGGACGACGTAGCCGCCCGCGGTGTCGCTCACGCGCTCGGCGTACTGCTGGCTCTCCTTGGCGGAGGTGAGCACGCCCAGCTCGTCGCGCAGCCACTGGATGGCCGCGCCCGCGACGAAAATGCTGCCCTCGAGCGCGTACTGGACCTGATCGCCGGTCGAGGCGGCGATGGTGGTGACGAGGCCGTTGCGGCTCTCCACGGGCTCCGTGCCGGTGTTCATCAGCAGGAAGCAGCCGGTGCCGTAGGTGTTCTTCATCGTGCCGGGCTCGAAGCAGCACTGGCCGAAAAGCGCGCACTGCTGGTCGCCCGCGGCGCCCGCGATCGGGATCTCGCCGCCGAACATCTCAAACTCGGTCTTGCCGTAGACGTAAGAGCTGGGCTTGACCGCGGGCAGCATGGAGGCGGGGATGTGCAGCAGCTCCAGCAGCTCCTTGTCCCACTCGAGCGTGTGGATGTTGAAGAGCATGGTGCGGCTGGCGTTGGTGTAGTCGGTGACGTGGACGCGCCCGCCGGTCAGTTTCCAGATCAGCCAGGTGTCGATGGTCCCGAACAGCAGCTTGCCCGCCTCGGCCCTGCGGCGCGCGCCGGGCACGTTGTCCAGCAGCCACTGGATCTTGGAGCCGGAGAAGTAGGCGTCGGGCACGAGGCCGGTCTTTTTCCGGATGCTGTCGGCGTGGCCGTCGGCCACCAGCTTGTCGATGATGTCGGAGGTGCGGCGGCACTGCCAGACGATGGCGTTGGCGATCGGCTCGCCTGTCTCCTTATCCCAGACGACCGTGGTCTCGCGCTGGTTGGTGATGCCGATGGCGGCGATGTCGGCGGCGCGGACGTCGAGCTTGGCCATGGCGGCGTGGGCGACCTCGTAGGTGGTCTCCCAGATCTCGTTGGCGTCGTGCTCAACCCAGCCGGGCTTGGGGAAGATCTGGCGGAACTCCTTGTTGACGACGGCGCAGATGTTGCCGGACTTGTCAAAGAGGATGCAGCGGGAACTGGTGGTGCCCTGGTCGAGGGACATGATGTACTTCATTTCTTCGGCTCCTTCTCTTATGTTGGGTAATGAATCAGCGGATGATGGCCTTGATGAAGGCCGGGCGCGCCACGGGCGTGGCGGAGATCGTGCAGCAGGCGCGCAGGAGCTCGGCGGCCTCGGCGGCCTTCTCCGCGTCCGGGGCGTGGATGGTGCCGAGGCTCTCGCCCCTGGCCACGGCGTCGCCGACCTTCTTGTGCAGCACCAGGCCGACCGACAGGTCGATGTCGCTCTCCTTGGTGGCGCGGCCGCCGCCGAGATGCATGGAGATCAGGCCGACCTTCTCGGCCTCGATGTGGCTGAGATAGCCCGCGCGCTCCGACGGGACCTCGAGCTGGACCGGAGCCAGCGGCAGGCGGGAGGGATCGTACACGTCCGCGGCGCTGCCGTCCTGCGCCTCCACCATCTCGGCCAGCTTTTTGAGGGCCGCGCCGCTCTCGACGGTTTCGAGCAGCTTTGCCCGCGCCTGTTCCGTGTCGGCGGCGAAGCCCGCCTCGGTCAGGATACAGGCGCCGAGCGTGAGGCAGAGCTCCAGCAGATCGCCCTTCGTCTCGCCCTTGAGGACGGAGATCGCCTCCTTGACCTCCAGAGCGTTGCCGACCGCGCAGCCGAGCGGCTGATCCATGTCGGTGATGACCGCGGCGCACTTTTTCCCGGCGAGCCTGCCGATGCGCGTCAGCCCCACGGCCAGCTCCCTGGCCTGCGCCTCGGTCTTCATGAAGGCGCCGCTGCCGCACTTGACGTCCAGCACGATCACATCCGCGCCCGAGGCCAGCTTCTTGGACATGATGGAGCTGACGATCAGCGGGATGCTCGGCACGGTGCCGGTCACGTCGCGCAGGGCGTAGAGTTTCTTGTCGGCCGGGACGATGTCGGCGGTCTGCCCGATCAGCGAGATGCCGATGCGGTTGACGTTCGCGATGAAGCGCTCCTCACCGATGCCGATGTTGAAGCCGGGGAAGCTCTCCAGCTTGTCCAGCGTGCCGCCGGTGTGGCCGAGGCCGCGCCCGGACATCTTGGCGATCTTGACCCCGCAGGCTGCGACCATGGGGCAGAGGATCAGGCTGGTCTTGTCCCCGACGCCGCCGGTGGAGTGCTTGTCCGCCTTGACGCCGTCGATGGCCGACAGGTCGATGACCTCGCCCGAGTGCATCATGGCCATGGTCAGATCGAGCGTCTCCCGCGCGGTCATGCCGCGGAAGAAGATCGCCATACACATGGCCGACATCTGATAATCGGCGACCTCGCCGCCGACGTAGGAGCGGATCATCCAGTCGATCTCTTCGGTGCTCAGTTCAAAGCCGTCGCGTTTTTTCGCGATCAGATCCGTCATCAACATGGGAAAACATCTCCTTTGTTGTTTGTGGAAACAGTATGAACTTAAACTATTATATCTCATTTACCCCTGTTCCACAATGACTTTTTCCCGTTTCTCTCCGATTTCTAACGGCGAAATACCAGATAGTCCGCATCGCCGATCCGCCGCAGCGCCGCGCCCCGGATCGGGCGCTTCAGAGCGGCGGGGAAGGCCACCAGCGTGCTCACGCCGTCGAAGGCGCGGAGGGTGCCGTCGGTGCAGCGCATCCACGTCAGATCCCCGTCTCCCTCCGGCACCGGGGCGGGCCACGGGCAAGCGGTGAGGGTGCTCTGCGGGGGAGAAATATTATGTAAACCATGCTCACCCCGCTCGGGGGTCGGAAGCGCGTTCCCGGTGTCGTCCCCGGACGCGTCAGGCGGCGCCGGAGCGTCGGGGGATTCCGGGACGTCGGAGGCTTCCGAAGTGCTCGAGGCTTCCGGGACGTCGGAGGCGACGGAGATCGACGCGGGGAGAGCGCGGCGCTGCAGGGCACTCAGGCGGCGGCACAGGGCGAGTCCGCCGGCGCAGGGCTCCATGAGGCCGAGATACGCGCTTTTGCCCCCGCCGTGCACATAGAGCCGCACGAGCCGCCCGGGGTCCGTCGGCAGGCTCGCCTCAAAGAGCGCATAGAGACCGCTTTGGCTTTCGCGGAGCGTACCGGCGGGCGCGCCGCCGATGAGAATGGGATAGTCCATCATGTCCTCCTTCCGGGCGCAAAACTCCCGCCCACAGTGTATGGGCGGGAGCGGAAAACTATGCTAGTTGGCGGGGCCGAGGCCGAAGCTGACGGCCAGAGCGCTGTCCACGGCGCTCATCGTGCCCGCGTCGAGACGCCCCATGCGCTCGCGCAGGCGGGACTTGTCGATGGTGCGGATCTGTTCGAGCAGGATGACGCTGTCGCGGTTGAGGCCCGTGCTGCGCCCCGTGAGCTGGATATGCGTGGGCAGCTTGGCCTTGCCGGTCTGGCTGGTGATGGCCGCCGCGATGACCGTGGGGCTGTGGCGGTTGCCCATGTCGTTCTGGACGATCAGGACCGGGCGCATGCCGCCCTGCTCGCTGCCGACCACGGGGCTCAGGTCGGCAAAATAGATGTCTCCTCGTTTGACCATGCGGTTTCACACTCCAAAGAATCTTCGCCCTCAAAACATGTTATGTAGGGTTCTGCCTCTTAGTCTCACCAGCGGAGTGTGAAATTATACAGGCGGGGAGCTTTAAGTCGCTCCCCGCCGCGCGGATCATTCGTCCTTGTCCGTTTTCTCTTCCTTTTCCTTCTTCTTGTCGAGAGTCGGCAGAATGGCGTAGGCCAGGCCGGACACCATGAAGATGATCCAGCTGTGCTGGTAGCTGCCTTCGATCCAGCCCCAGACGAAGAAGATGATCACCGAGAGTATGGGGATGAGGATATTGAGCGTTTTGCGGTTCATCGTGAGAGCCTCCTGTATTGTTATTGTTAATCCAAGCGGGGATCAGCCGGCGGTGCGGTCCGTTTTTTCAAAGGTCGAGACGTTGTCGTCCCCCACGGCGATCAGCATGCCGTCCCTGACGGAGAGGGTCATGGTCGTTCCTTCGACCTGCAGGGTCCCGGTGCCGTCGCCGTTGTCCGTCCAGGTCCCGTCCGAGAGCTCGCCGAGCCACAGGCACTTGCAGCTCCCGTCCGCGTTGATGGTCAGGACCATGTCGATCAGGGAAGCGTAGCCCTGGGCGCGCATCTGCTCGACATCCTCGTGCGTGACGGTCTTGCCGCCGTTGACGCCCTCCTGCGAATAGTACAGCCAGCTGCCGACGAAGGGCGAGACGCCCTCCGGCTCCGTCGCGGCGGGGGCTTCGGGTTCGGCAGGGGCTTCAGCCTCAGCAGGAGCGGGTTCGGCGGGAGCGGGCGCTTCCTCCGTTTTTGCGGGTGCGGCGGCCTGCGCGGGGGCCTCCGTTTTGACGGGGGCTTCTGTCGGCGCGCTCTGCGGGGCCTTTCCGCCGCCGCAGCCGGAGAGCAGCAGGCAGAGGCACAGCGCCAGAACGGGGATCAAAAGTCTGTGGTTCTGCTTCATTTCTTCACCTGGTTCCACCAGATCGGATATTCGATCCCGGAATAGCCGATCTGCTCCATGTACTTGACCAT
Organism: Eubacteriales bacterium; assembly: GCA_030531585.1. GTDB lineage: Bacteria > Bacillota > Clostridia > Oscillospirales > Oscillospiraceae > Limivicinus. The sequence continues at coordinate 15,124 of JAUNNC010000009.1, forward strand.
CTCGATGAATTCCGCGTCGGGGAGGAGCTGATTGACGCCGCACGCGCTGCACTCCCACAAGGGGTCGCCGCCTCCGAAGACGATCTTCTTCATGGGCTTGCCGCACTTGGGGCAGGTGGCCTCGTCGGCCCCGCCGACGCCGCCGGCGACCTTCTCAACCTCGGAGTCGGACAGCGGGCGGAGCCTGCGCGATTCCTCACGGTACTTTTTGACTGCTTCGTTGAATGCTTCGCTCATGGTGAATCCTCCTTATTCGTGTTGTGTTCCATACTGTTGACATTCTTTTGCAGCTCGTTGAGCTCCCGTACCTCGGCCTTGTAGCGCAGATACATGATGAGCCAGACGAGGAAGAAGCCGAGCGTCATCACGCCCTCGATGCGCAGCAGCAGCTTTGTCGGCATGCCCCAGCAGAGCAGCTTCGCGGGGATCAGATAGCCCAGCGACATCGACAGGTAGTGCGCGGCGGTGGCCAGAGCCAGAGGCCAGCGCTCGATCTCGTAGAACAGCGTCCCGACGAAGCAGAACGAGCCGAACAGGCCCATGACCAGCAGGGTCAGCAGCGTGGCCGCCGCCGGGCTGCCCGTGCGGGCGAGCAGCGCGTCGGAGTAGACCACGCGGAGGATGGGGCCGCCGTTGATGAGCACGGGGACGAGAAGCATCATCGCAATCCCGAACAGAAAGCCGACCGCGGCGCGGAGCAGGAGTTTTTTCTTCATCGCCCTCACCTCTTTCCCTTCAGCCTGCGGCGGATCTCCGGGATGCATCTGCGCGAGGCCCAGGTCTCCATCCCGCCCGCGAGCTCAAGGCGCAGTGTCCCCGCGACCGTGAAGTCATAGCGGCGGACCTTCGTAAGATTGACGATCTCATACCGCGACACGCGCAGGAAGCGCCGGGCGTCCAGCGTGTCCTCCAGACTCTGCAGCGTGCGGCGCGTGTACCAGCTCCCGTCCTCGGTGACGATGTTGACGAGCTTCCCGTCCACGGAGGCGGATACGAGTTCCTCTGCCGCGAGCGCGCGGATCAGGCCGTTGGCGTCGAAGACCGTGAGCGTGTCGGGCGGATGCGCGCCGAGCAGTTCCAGCAGCTCCGCCGTCTCGGCGTCCTCGGCCGGGGCGCGGACCAGCACTTCGACATGGTCAAGGGCGGGGTCGAGCTCCAGGCGAACCGATCGCTCCTTCATTCAGACGGCACCTCCCTTTCCCCGCGCGGGATGCGCGCAGCCGAGCTTCACCGGGTCGTAATAGCGGCAGTCCGGGCATCCGGGCTGCGTCGCCGCCGCCGCGCAGCACCAGCGCTGATGCGGCCAGCCGGTCTTGGTCCGGCAGACCCGGCAGGCGAACAGAGGGCAGGCGCTGCGGATGATGCTTTTTCTCTCGTCCATGGCGCCCTCCTGTCGGCAAAGCTTGTCGATTTGTCCGCCTCCATCATACCAGAGTAAAAACGGCGCTGGCAAGCCGTTTGGCGCAAGCGGCAGAAAAAGCGGCGCAAGCGGTCGCGCATGGCAAAAGAAACCCCGTACCGGTCCGAGGGACCGATACGGGGAAAGGGGACAACAATATCACACGACGGGGAAGCCGCCGTCGACCGCGAGGATCTGGCCGGTGACGTAGTCCGCCTCCGAGAGATAGACCACCGCCTGTGCGATCTCCCGCGCCTTGCCGAGGCGGCCGAGCGGGATCTCCCGCGCGAGCAGGTCGAGCGTCTCACGCCCGAGCACCTGCACCATGTCGGTGTCGATGACGCCGGGGGCCACGGCGTTGACGCGGATGCCGCTGGGCGCGAGTTCAGCCGCCAGCGAGCGCGTCAGGCCGATGATGGCGTGCTTGGAGGAGGAATAGCTCGCCTCGCAGGAGGCGCCGTAGCGGCCCCAGACCGAGGACATGTTGACGATGCAGCCCGCGTGCGCGCGGAGCATCTGCGGCAGCACGGCCTGGATGCAGTTGTAGCAGCCGCCGAGGTTGACGGCGAAGACGCGGTCCCAGGTCCCGCGGTCGATGTCCTGAAACTGCTGCTGCCGGGCGATGCCCGCGTTGTTGACCAGCAGCGAGATCGGCCCGAGCTCCCGCGCGGCGTATGCGGCCATGGCGCGCACGGCGTCCGCGTCCGCCACGTCGGCCTGAAACCAGACGGCGTCGCGCCCCTTCTCGCGCAGCCTTTCGCACAGGGCCCCGGCGAGATCGGTGCGCTCGATGCAGTTGATGCACACGCCCCAGCCCGCGTCGGACAGGGCTTCGGCGCAGGCGGCCCCGATGCCGCGGGACGAGCCGGTGATCAGCGCGGCCTTCCTCATACGCTCCCCTCCGGCTTCTCCCGCAGGGCGGCTTCGATCTTTTCCCGGCTGCAGGCGGCGAGCTCCTGTGTGCTCATGGCCTTGACCCGCTCGGCCGGCAGGACCTCCAGGATGCGCAGGTCCACCTTGGTCGGCCGCCAAAGCCAGTTGCGCATCACATGCTCGGTGCCGCGGGAGCAGGCGATCACAAGCGGCACGCCCGCCTTCTGTGCGATCTTGAAGGAGCCCGCGTGGAAGGGGAGCAGCTCGCCGGTCCTGCTGCGCGTGCCCTCGGGGTAGACGCCCATCGAGCAGTAATCGCGCTTGATATAATCGGCGGCGGTGAGGATGGTCTTGAGCGCGTTGCGGTCGTTCTCCCGGTCGATGGGCAGAAAGCCCGCGCCGAAGGCGAGCTTCCCGATGTAGGGGAGCTTCAGGTTCGAGGGCTTGGAGATGAAGGCCAGACCGTTCTTCCCGAACGCGGCCTCCGCCGTGACCGGATCGAAGCCCGAGCGGTGGTTGCACACCATCACATAGCGGCCCTCCCGCGGCAGCAGCTCCTCGCCGGTCACGCGCAAGCGCACCCAGAACCAGGCGCACAGCCAGTGCGAAATGCTCCAGCAGCCGAAGGTGCAGATGCGCCGCGGCTTCTCGGTCAGGGGCTTCGAGTCGTCCACCGTGGAGGCCACGCACACCCAGAAGATCACATACAGCAGATTCAGCGCGGCAAAGCCGCCGAAGACCCAGAGCCCCGCGTGCCAGACGGCGGGGGGAGCGTTCAGCGCAAAGGACGCCGCGAGAAAGACGACAAACAGCAAAACAAACAAAGTCAGCATGATTCCGCCTCCGAAAACAAGGCGCCGCGGCTTGCAAGGACCGCGGCCGGATCAGGGATACCCGTATTATAGCCTGCCGCGGAAAAGTTTACAAGCTCTTTTTCGACCTTGACCGCGGCGGACAAAAGGTATAGTCTGTCAGCAGACGATACAGGGGAGGGACGAGGCATGCCGGAAGACTACAGCCTTCTGCCGCGGCAGGGGCGGGACGAGCGGGCGGACTTCTGCCTGACGCTGGAGAGCGACTGCATGGAGCCGGTCTTCCGAAAGGGGGAGACGCTCTGCGTCACGCGCCGGGAATCGCCGCGGGAGATGGCGGCCGGGGTGTTCTGGTACCGGGGGCGGATCTGGGTGCGCCAGTGGTGCGAGGACAGCGCGGGCAATCTCCATCTGCTCTGCGCCAATCCGAAGCGCGAGCGGGAGAACCTGATGCTCGGCCCCGCAGAGCGCGGCGCCTGCCTCTGCCTCGGCACCGTGCTGCCCGGCAAGCCGCTGCCTGCGCCGGTCTATGTCGGGTGAGCAAAAAAGAGAACAACGGCCCGGGGAGCTTGCCTCCCCGGGCCGTTGTCGTTCACGGATTCTCAAAGGTACTGATCGGGCGGCGCTTGTGGCCGCTCCGGCTGTGGAAGCGGTCGATGACCGCCTTGTCGGCCTCGTTCACGATCCCGTGGAGCAGATAGTCGTCGATGGCCTTGTAGGTCACGCCCATCTCCTGCTCGTCCGTCTGGCCGTCGAAAAGCCCGGCGGAGGGCGCCTTCTCCACAATGGAGGCGGGCGCGTTCAGGAAGCGGAGAAAGTCGAAGACCTCGCCTGCCGTGAGATCGCTGATGGGGTTGAAGTCGCAGGCCCCGTCGCCCCACTTGGTGAAGTAGCCCATGTAGGTCTCGCTGCGGTTGCCGGTCCCGGCCACGAGGCGGTTCTCGGCGGCGGCGATCGCATAGAGCGTCGTCATGCGCAGGCGCGGCGCGATGTTCGTCAGCGCCATGTCGTTGAGCGTGCACACGCCCTCGAGCGCCTGAAGCTCCCGCTCGCGCACGGCGGTCAGATCCACAACGCGCGTCTCGATGCCGAACTGGGCGGCCAGCGCGTGGCCGTCGTCGGCGTCGCGGCCGTAGTTCTGCTTCGAGGCGCAGGGCATGATGATGCCGACGGTGTTGCCGCAGGCGGCCTTGCACAGAATGCCGACCAGCGCGCTGTCCTTGCCGCCGGAGTTGCCGAAAACGATGCCGTCTGCGTGGGCCTCGCTGAGCTTGCCGCGGATGTAGGCGACGCGCGCGTCAAATTCCTGCTGGAAATCTCTCATGATACAGCCTTCTTTCAGTCATAGAGCGGGTCGTTCCAGGGAAAGGCATAGGCCTGATCGCCGATCCCGGACGCGGGCTCCCCGTTGAATTGTTCGATCAGCTTCAGATAGCGCGGGTGGTAGTCGGCGGGGTAACGGATCATGTAGTTTACATAATCATAATCGATGAAGCGCCAGCCCCCGCCGGTGGGGTCAGAGACCGTGGTTTCGATCTTACAGTTCGGCGCACAGCGCTGCATCTGCTCGATCTGCTCGCGCGAAACCTCGTTGTTGCAGCCGATCCAGAGGCGCTCGAGCCCGGTCAGGGAAAAGAGCGGCGTGATGTCCGTCAGACAGCGTATCGGGCCCTCGGTCCGGTCGGCGCCGATGTTGCACACGTTCAGGTGCCGCAGCTTCGTGAGGCCGGACAGCGGCGTCAGATCCGTGCACAGCGAGGTCTGCATCTCCAGATACTCGAGCTCCGGACAGTGGGAGAGGGGCGTGGCGTCCGTCCAGTTGCACATGGCGAGGACCGCGACCTCGAGCTTCGGCATCTCCGCCACAAAGCCGATGTCGGTCAGCCAGAGATTGTGCCCGACGTCCAGGTATCTGACGTCGTGACAGTAGTACAGACCCTCCGTGTTGTCCGGCGTCAGCTCGCCCCCGACCGAGGGCTTGGAGGCGAGGATCTTCTCCGTGTCGGTGCGCACGGTGTAGTTGTCGCCGAACCAGACGCGGAACACGACCTTGACGCCCGGATGGTGGAGCTTGATCTCCTCGCAGCGCCACATGGGCAGCTCGCAGCTGTCCAGATCGGCATAGCTGAGCTGGGGCATCAGGTCCATGACCCGCTCGAGCAGCACGCCGTCGTCATCCACAGGGACGTGGCTGAGATTGATTTGGGTGTCCTCGAGGCTGCAGTCCGTACCGTAGAGATCGAAGCGGTAGGAGAAAACCTGCGTCGGGAGCGCGGCACGGAGCGCGGCGATGCTGTCCCAGTCCAGACCGGCGCGCTCTTCGCCGAGGTCCACGCGCTTGAGCGCGGGCAGAAGGGACAGGGCGTCCGCCGCCTGCGTGAGCGCTTCCCCGCCGTATGTGCCGAGATCCGCCGTCTCGGCGCGGGAGTCGAGCACGCTGCCGTCCGGCAGACGGACGGTCCAGGTCACGTCGACGCCCGGGTGCATCGCGGCCCAGGCGGCGATCTCCCGAACGTTTTCGCTGCCGCTGAGATCCGCCGTGCGCAGCGCGGGCAGACGGTCGAGCAGCGTGGTCTCTCCCTCGGAGAGTACCGCCGTGATCCCGGTCGTGTCCGGGCCGTACTCCCGCCCGTCAATGACCACGGAGACGGGCTTCACGGTCTCGGCGGGCGGCTGCGCGTCAGCGGCGGGGAGCGGCGGCGCGCTCTCCCCTCTGCCGCAGCCGGCGGCGCTCAGGCACAGCGCCGCGAGCAGGAGCGTCAGACAGAGCAGCCGGGAAAGGCCGGTCTTTCTGTTCAGATCCATCCCGAATCCCTCACGATCTGTCAGCCGCAGAGCGGGTCGTTCCAGGAGAAGGAATACGCCGAGTTCTCGTACTCGCCGAACTGCTCGCGCAGCTTGATGTAGCGGGGGTGGTAGGTGTCGACGTAGGTGGTGATGAAGTTGGCCATGTCGATGCATCTCCACGGTCCGCCGTGGGGGTCCGCGACCGAGTCGTTGATCTCGCACTTCGGGGCGCGGCGCTGCATCTCCTCGATCTGCTCGTGCGGGACCTGGTTGTAGCCGCCGATCCAGAGCCTCTCCAGCCCGGTCAGGGAATAGAGCGGTGTGATGTCGGTCAGGCTGGGGGCGGGGTAACCCTCGTAATCGGCGCCGATGTTGCACACGTTCAGATGCCGCAGCTTGGTGAGCCCCGACAGCGGCGTCAGATCCGTGCACAGCGTGGTCTGCATCTCGATATACTCGAGCTCCGGACAGTAGGAGAGAGGCGTGGCGTCCGACCAGTCGCACATGGCGAGGACCGCGACCTCGAGCTTTGGCATCTCCTTCACGAAGCTGAGATCGGTCAGCAGGGTGTTGTGCCCGACGTCGAGGTATTTGACGTCGTGACAGTAGTACAGCCCCTCGATGTTGTCCAGCGTCAGCTCGCCGCCGACCGAGGGCTTGGAGGCGAGGATCCTCTCCACATCCGTGCGCACGCTGTAGTTCGTGCCGAACCAGACGCGGAAGACGACCTTGACGTCCGGGTGGGCGAGATGGATCTCCTCGCAGCGCCACATGGGCAGCTCGCAGCTGTCCAGATCGACGTAGCTGAGCTGGGGCATGAGGGCCATGACCCGTTCGAGCAGAACGCCGTCGTCGTCAACGGGAACGCGGTAGAGGCTGATCGTGCTGTCCTCGAGATTGCACTCGGTATCGTAGAGATTGAAGAGATAGGAGACGGTCAGCGTCGGAAAGGCGGCGCGGAAGGCGGCGATGCTGTCCCAGTCCATCTCCGGGCGCTGCGTGCCGAGGTCGACGCGCCTGAGCGCGGGCAGAAGGGACAGGGGCTCGACCAGATCCGGGAGCTCCGCGCCGGTGCAGGCGCTGAGATCCGCGGTCTCGGTGTGGGAATCGAGCACGGCGCCGTTCGGGAGAGGGACGGTCCAGGTCACGTCGACCCCCGGATGCATCACGGCCCAGGCGGCGATCTCGTGCAGGTTCCCGCTGCCGCTGAGATCCGCCGCGCGCAGCGCGGGCAGACGGTCGAGCGTCTCCGTCTCGCCCTCGGAGAGCACCGCCGTGATCTCGGTCGTGTCGATCGGGTAGTCCCGTCCGCCGATGGTGACGGTGGGGACGGGCGTGGGGGTGCTCTCAACCCGAGCGGTCTGCGGCGTCTCGGAGGCAGGCGCTTTCTCGCGCCGGCCGCAGCCGGTCATCCCCGGGCACAGTGCGGCGACGAGCAGCAGACAGATCAGGCCCGAGAGCGAAACAGTTCGTTTAATGGCCATCCGGAATCACTCCTTCCCCCTCTTTCGGATACAGCGGATCGTTCCATGTGAAGGAAAACGCCTGATCCGTATAGCCTCCGAACTGCACGCGTAGCAGCGCGTAGCGGTCGGTAAACTCCCAGTCGTTGTAGCGCCAGTGGTCGGTGGTGGGGTCGTCGTAGACCGAGGTATTGATCACGCAGTTCGGGGCGCGGCGGTGCATCTCCTCCACCTGCTCGTTGGGCACAAAGTTGTAGCAGCCGAGCCAGAAGCGCTCCAGCTCCGTCAGCGAGTACAGCGGCGTGATGTCCTTGATGTTGAGGTTCTTGGCGACGTTCAGGTGCCGCAGCTTCGTAAGCCCCGAGAGCGGGCTGAGGTCACCGCACTGGGTGGTCTGCATTTCCAGATATTCCAGATTCGGGCAGTCCGCCAGAGGCGAGGCGTCCGACCACCCGCCCATGGCGAGGATGGCGACCTCGAGCTTGGGCATCCCGCGCACGAAGCCGATGTCCGTGATGCCGCCGTTGTGGCCGATGTCCAGATACTTGACGTCGTGGCAGTAGTAGAGCTTCGCGGCGTCCTCGTCCCAGATCTCGCCGCCCACCGAGGCCTTCGAGGCGAGGATCATCTCCACGTCCGTGCGCACGCTGTACTTCCGCGCAAACCAGATGCGCCAGATGACCTTGACGTCGGGGAAGTCCTGGTTCAGCTTCTCCATGGTCGCGTCGTCCACACCGCAGGAGTCCATATCGACCTTGCGCAGATTGGGCATGTGTCCCATGACCGCGCGCACGGCCGCGCCGTTGTCCGTTACGGGGATATAGCGGAGGTTGAGCGTGGTGTCGGCCAGATCGAACTCCTTCCCGTAGAGGGGGAAGCGGAGGTGGAGCTCGGTCTCCGGCAGCTGAGCGCGGATCGCGTCCGTGTCGGCCGGGGCGAGCCCGGCGCGCTCGCGTCCGAGATCGACGCTACGCAGCTCCGGCAGCAGGGCAAGCTGGGAGACGGCCTGCAGGACCTGTTCGCTGCTCATGGCGCTCAGATCCGCGGTGTAGGCGTCGGAGTCCAGGACCGTGCCGTCGGGCAGCGTGACGCTGAAGCTCACATCGACCTCCGGATGGGCCTTGGCCCAGGCGGCGATCTCAGCGGCGTTCCCGCTGCCGCGCGCATCCAGAAAGCGCAGGTTCTCGAGCGCGGAGAGCTTTTCGGTCTCACCGTCGGAGAGAACGGCCGTGAGACTCGAAACGCCGGGATCGACCTCCAGTCCGCCGATCACGAGCGCGGCGTCCGTCGCTTCGGGTGGGGCGACCGCGGTCTCCGCTTTCTTCCCGCAGCCGGTCAGCAGCAGGCAGAACAGGACGAGCAGCAGGCAGAACGTCCGCACGGGGTTCAAATCGTGTTTCATAGGAAAAGCCTCCAAAGGATCAGCTTGGATGATGGGCAGGGAGAGCGTCTGTCATTCCAGACCGTAGACCTCCTTGCCGAATTTGCCCTTGTATTCGGCCGGGGCCTCGAGCCCGCAGAGCGGATCGAGCCAGTAGAAGCTGTACTCCTGGTAGTTGTAGCCCATCTGCTCACGCAGAAGCTCATGGCGGGGGACCCAGTAGTACTTGGGGATCTCGGGGTCGTAGGCGGAGAAACGCCAGGCGTTTCCGTGCGGGTCCGAGGTCGTGGTGTCGATCGTGCAGCCGGGCGCGGCCTCGCGCATCTTCGCGACCTGCGCCTGCGGCACGGGCGTCTCGTTTCCAATCCACAGCCGCTCCAGCTTTGTGATGCCGTAGAGCGGGGAAATGTCGGAGAGCAGGGGACAGCAGGCGATGTTGAGATGGCGCAGGGCCGTGTGCCCCTCCAGCGGGCTCAGATCGTGAATACCGGGCGTGGAGTTGAGCTCCAGGTATTCGAGATTCATGCAGTTTTTCAGCGGACTCAGGTCGCTCACGCCGGTCATGGCGATGATCAGGACCTCCAGCCTCGGCATGTACATGGCAAAGTCGATATCGGTCATCTCCTCGTTGTGGCCGAGATCGAGGTATTTTATGTTCGTGCAGTAGGTGAGCGGCTTCGTGTCGGTGATCATACCGCCGACGGACGGCTTGGAGGCGAGGATCTTCTCCACGTCGGTGCGCACGCTGTAGTTCTCTCCGAACCAGACGCGCCAGACGACCCGGGTCTTCGGGAACAGATCGCGGATCGCGGACAGTGCCTCGTCCGAGACGCCGGTGCTGTCCATGTCGAGATAGGTACAGCGGTTCATGCAGCTGAGCACCGGGTAGAGCGCCGCGCCCTCGTCGTCGACTTTGACGCCGCGGAAGTCCAGCTTCTCCGCGTCCAGATCGAGCTCCCTGCCGTAGAGCGTAAAGCGGTAGGAGAAGCGCGCGTCCGGGATGCTGGCCTTGAGCAGGGCGATATCCTCCCACGTCAGTTGGCTGCTGCCCTGTGAGCCGAGCTCGACCGTCTTCAGACTGTCCATCTGCCCGAGGACCATGGCGGCGGCCCGCGCATCCTCATGACCGAGGGCCGACAGGTCGATGGAGGTGGAGGAGCTGTCCACCGTCTGCCCGCCGATGACGGCGGTAAATTCCAGGCGCAGGTCCGGGAACAGCTCGTGGATACGCATCAGATCCTGCAGCGTCAGCCGGCTGCCGCCCACTTCACCGAGCCGGAGTGCGCGCAGCCCCTTCGCATAGCGGAGGACCCCCAGCGTTTCGGACAGGTGCTCGGCGTCGACCCAGCTCAGATCGAGCTCCTCGGCCTGACTGACGAAGATGCTGACGTTGGCCAGCGGGATTATTAAGTTGACGGCGACATCCGGGTGCGCGTCGGACCACGCGGCGATCTCCTGATAGCAGCTGCTGCCGCGCAGGTCGAGGCTCTCCAGCTGCGTGAAGCGGTCGAGCTCCTCCATGTCCCAGCGCGAGATCACCGCGGTGATGTTTTTGGAGGAGGCGGGGTATTTCGTGCCGCCGAGAGTGACGTTCCCGCCGCCGAACATCGGGGAAAAGACCTCCATCATGGCGGGAAAGGGGTTGATGTACACAAAGACAAACAGCGCCGCAAATACAAGCAGCACCAGAAACAGCCACAAGATCTTTTTCAAGCCAGCATTCTCCTTGAAAACCATTCTTTTCTGCATTTTATCAGTATAGCATGACCCAAATCCGATTGCAAGAACAACGCTCCGGGAAATGGTGCGGAGCGGAAAAGCCGCTCTTGCCGCAGAAGAAAAAACGTGCTATACTGCAAAAGTTCAAAGAAAACGAGCCTGGATGGCGGGGAGGGGAGAGCGCGTGCGGGAGAAGAAAACAAGCTGGATCTACAAGGTCATCTGCTGGCTGGTCCGGCTGTTCACCCCAAGCTACCGGGTCCTGGGCGGGGAGAACCTGCCCGACGGCCCCTGCGTCATCGTCGGCAACCACAGTCAGATGCTCGGCCCCATCGCGGGCGAGCTGCACATGCCGGGCAAGCCGTACATCTGGTGCGCCGGGGAGATGATGGTGTGGAAGGAGGTCCACGACTATGCCTACCGGGACTTCTGGTCGGGCAAGCCGAAGGCGGTCCGCTGGTTTTACCGCCTGCTCAGCTACCTCATCACGCCGCTGTCCGTGTGTGTGTTCAACAACGCCCGCACCGTCCCGGTCTACCATGACACGCGCCTGATCACGGCCTACCGCCGCTCGATCGAGCTGCTGCGCGAGGGCCGCAGCATCCTCATCTTCCCCGAGTGCTACGAGGAGCACAACAACATCGTACACAAGTTCCAGGACAAGTTCATCGACCTGGCCCGCTTCTACTATAAGAAGACGGGGGAAGTGGTCTCTTTTGTTCCCCTGTATCTGGCGCCGAATCTCGGGACGATGAGCTTCGGCGCGCCGCTGCCCTTTGATCCCAATGCGCCCATCGCTGACGAGCGCCGCCGCCTGTGCGGCGCGCTCATGGACGCGATCACCGACATGGCCGCCGCCCAGCCGCTGCACACCGTCATCCCCTATCCCAACATCCCCAAACGAATGTACCCCAAAAACCTTCCGATCGAGGTCTATGCCAATGAAAGCGCAGAGAATTGATTACAGCGGGTTCAGGCTCTCCCGCCTGAACGAGCCGCGGTTCCGTCACCTCAAGCTGCTCGGGGCCTGGATCTTTTACTTCATCATGTATTTCCTGACGGAGAACCTGATCCCGCCCGAGCGCTGTCATGTCATACACTGTGCGCTGGATGATCTGATCCCCTTCAACGAGTTCTTCCTGATCTTCTATGTTTTCTGGTATTTCCTGGTGTTCGGCTCGCTGGCCTATTACCTGTTTTACGACGTAAAGCAGTTCTCCCAGCTCCAGACCTATATCTTCATCACCCAGGTCGTGGCGATGGTGATCTATATCCTCTGGCCCAGCCGCCAGGACATGCGCCCGGCGGTCTTCCCGCGCGAGAACGCGCTGACTGCCCTGATGGGGTTCATCTACGCCTTCGACACCAGCACCGGCGTGTGCCCCTCGCTGCATGTGGCCTACTCGCTTGGCATCCTGTCGGTGGGACTGAAGGACAAGGCGCTGCCGGTATGGGTCAAGGTGCTGCTCAGCTTCGTCGTGTTCATGATCTGCATTGCCGTCTGCTTCGTCAAGCAGCACTCGGTGCTGGATGTGCTGGCCGCGCTGCCGGTCTGCCTGCTGGCGGAGATTCTGACCTTCCACGTCTTTTTCCCGGAGCGGGCGGAGGAATAGACCGGATCGTCCTCCGGAGCGGAGACCGCGCTTTGCCCGAAGGGTAAAAAAATAAAAAATCACTCTTGACAAACAAAGAGGCTTTTGCTATTATATCAACGCTGTGGCCGGGTAGTTCAGTCGGTTAGAACGCCGGCCTGTCACGCCGGAGGTCGAGGGTTCAAGTCCCTTCTCGGTCGCCACACATATATGCCCCTTTTTCAAGGGGCATATACTTTGCTGCTATAGCTCAGCAGGTAGAGCGCATCCTTGGTAAGGATGAGGTCCCCAGTTCGAATCTGGGTAGCAGCTCCAACGAACAAGGCATCCCCAGACGGGGGTGCCTTGTTTGTTATGGTTGATGGTTCGATTCGAACTGGGGACCTCACGCGCGCAGCGCGTCAATATCATAGCGAAGCCCCGCGCAGCGGGCTTCCCCAGTTCGAATCTGGGTAGCAGCTCCAACGAACAAGGCATCCCCAGACGGGG
>JAUNNC010000009.1:27738-40151 GCA_030531585.1 Eubacteriales bacterium
GTGCCTTGTTTGTTATGGCGTTTGTCTCGATTCAGACAGCTGAAAACTCATTCAAGTCCGTAGCGCGTTTCCAGCAGCTTCCCGACGTGGCGGGTCTCAAAGAACATGTCTTTGTTGGTGATCACGATGATCGCGGCCACGACGGTCACGACGATCGTCTCCACGCATTTCGTCTCGGGCGTCATGGCGATCTTCTCCTGGAGGAAGTTGACCGTCAAATGATAGACCATGCACGCCAGGATGGAGCGGTCGCTGACCAGATATACCCAGGTGATGATGTAGCCCAGCGGGATGCCGCTGATGAAGAAGTTGATCACATACACCGGATTGACCATGAGGCCGGCCTGATAGGTCCCCTTGATGAAGAGCAGAGGGAAGTGCCAGAAGGACCACAGGGCGCCGAAGAGCAGCGACTCCCAGAACCAGTTCATGTAGGCGCCGATTGAGTCCTCGCAGTAGCCCTTCCAGCCGACCTCCTCGATGATCGAGGCCAGCGTCACCGTGATCAGCGCGCTGCCGATCCCGACGCCGGTGAACGAAAAGTCCTCGGTAAACGAAAACTGATCCAGCGACTGCCCGAACGCGAGGGAGAGCAGGATGGAGCACACCACGATCCCGACAAACTGGAGGATCGCCAAGAGGACATTCCGCCACTTGACCTTGTAGAACCCGAAAATTTTGATCTTCAGATCCTGCTTCAGAAGCTCGGAACCCGACGCCAGGACAAACACGGTCGAGACGACCGCCGGGGCAAGCAGCCCGATCAGCATCAGGATCCCGCCGAGCTCCTGGGGCACGAAAATGGCCGGGACCCAGAAGATCCAGGTAAACAGGTACGCCAGAGCAAAGAACAGCACCGGCCGGTACCGGTATGACGTGACAGTTTCGACATGCTGGGTGCTTGCTTTCATCTCATTTTCCTCCTTCCCGGCAAATCAGCGCTCTTACGAAGTCCATCGCTCCGGTCTCTGCGCCGAGCAGCTTTTCCGACAGATCGACGAACACCTCGACGTCGCGCTCCGTAAACTGCCCCTCGTCAAAGATCTCGTTGCTGATCACGAGCAGCATCCGGACCCGCTCCGGGATGCTGCCGCAGGAAAAAATCCCCTGCGCGACCCCCTCCTCCACCACCTCCGACAGAAGCGGCACGACGGTTTCCAGCAGCCGACGTTTGATCTTGGCGTGCATGAGGGCGTTTTCGGGCTTCATCAGCGCGCCCTCGATGGAGCGCTCCTCCTGCCCGGGGCGGACGGAGGCGACGATCGCAACGATCTTCTGCATCACGGGGATGTCGGCCCGGATCGCCTGCCTGGCGGCCTCGGTCTCCCGGTCGATCATCATGCCGATCACTTCCTCCAGCGTCTGCTCCTTGCTCTCAAAGTAATAGTAATAGGTCCCCTTTGCGATCCCGGCCTCTTCGATGATGTCGTCGACGCTCGTGTTTTCGTACCCGCGGGAGACGAACATGCCGTATGCGATTTTCAGAAGCTCCTGCTTGCGCCGTTCTCCTTTTTTCATGGCGGCCTCCTTTTTTCGACTATCGGTCGGTTATTATCATAGCGGAACCGGAGCCTCTTGTCAAGCATTTTTTCGACCGACAGTCGAAAAAATAAAAAACCGGCCTGAGCTCCGCCGGATACTGGCAGATCTGTCCCGGATGTGGTAGAATAAGATGCATCAAAAAACACGACCGTTTAGAGCAGGAACATGAAGTACTACGTCACCGCCGATGTGCACGGCTTTTATACAAAATTGATCAAAGCGCTGGACGAGGCGGGGTACTTCACCGATCCCGAGCCGCACAGGCTGGTCATCCTCGGCGATCTGTTCGACCGCGGGCAGGAGGCCGTGGAGATGCAGCGCTTCCTGCTCGAGCTCATGGAGCGGGACGCCGTGATCCTCGTGCGCGGGAACCATGAAGACCTCTTTGAAGAGCTGGCCACCGTCCACCGGGGCCTGCCGCTCCGGCACCATGTGAGCAACGGGACCTACGCGACGGCTCTGCAGCTGACCGGCTGCGACCCGGCGACCGCGGTACGCAGGCACGGGGCCTTCGCCGCGGCGGCGCGCGAGACGCCGTTTTACCGGCGCATCATCCCGGCGACCGTCGACTGGTTCGAGACGGAGCATTACGTCTTCGTCCACGGGTGGATCCCGTGCGTTCAGCGCTGGGACGGCGACTTCGGCTACGATCCCGACTGGCGCCGGGCCTCTTCGGAGAGCTGGTGGGAGGCGCGGTGGATCAACGGCATGGACGCGGCGCGCAGCTGCGGGGAGGACAAGACGATCCTCTGCGGGCATTTTCATTGCTCCTACGGTCACGCCGTCTATGAGCACAGAGGATCGGAGTTCGGACCCGACGCGGATTTCAGCCCCTACCGCGCCCCCGGCGTGATCGCGCTGGACGCCTGCACGGCGTACAGCGGAAGGGTCAATGTGGTCGTGATCCGGGACTGAGGTCGGCCCGGCGCGCGGAAGGGAAGAGGCGACGCCGGTTTCTGCGGGATGGATGCGTTTTCTGTTGAAAGCGACAGCATAAACCAATATAATCATGACGGGATCAAGCCCGGCCGGGCATCGTTTTGCAGGCAGCGGAGACCGATCCCGTGCACGCTGCCTCTCCGATCAAGGAGAGTCGTATCAGAAGAGTCCGTTAAGGGTGGTTTTATGAAATACGTCTTCCTGGCTGCCTTCGTGCTGTCCGTTGCCGTCCATCTCCGCGCTTCCCTCCGGAGGGATACGCGGATGCGGAACATCTCCAAGCCCTTTCTCCTGCTGTCTCTGCTCGGCTTTTACCTGCTGGCCGCCCGCTCCGTATCCGTCCCGATCGTGCTGGCCCTGCTCTTCAGCTGGATCGGGGACGTTCTGCTCATCCCCAAAGGGATCAAGTGGTTCACGGCCGGCGGTATCGCCTTTATGGCGAGCCACGCCTTCTTCACCGCCGGATACCTGCCGGATATCGTCTTTTCCCGGATCCCCGTCCCCCTGATCGTATTCCCGGCGCTTTTCTTCGCGGCGCTCGCCGCCTGCATCTTCTCCCGGCTCAGGCCGTATCTGCCCGGGGCGCTGTTTTACCCGATGCTTCTCTACCTGCTCATCAACGGCGCCATGAACTGCTTTGCCATCTTCCGCTGTATCAGCAGCCCGACGGCCGCCACGGTCACCACGGCCATCGGTGCGGCGCTGTTCTTCCTCTCGGACACCGTTCTGTTTTTCGTCCGCTTCAATAAGAACGGGCGGCTGAAAACACATTTTCCGGTCATGCTCACCTACTCGCTCGGCGAGCTTCTGATCGTCCTGGGACTGATCTGACAGCGGAGGGGGAGTCCCCCGTTCAGTCCGCATAAAAAACGGGAGCTTTTTCGGAAGCTCCCGTTTTTGCTCTTCTTATGTTTGGGTGATCCTCAGCCGAACACCTTGTTCAGACCGACAAAGTGATAATTGCGTCCGCTTTTTTCGAGCTCCGTCAGGGCCAGATCGAGGGCCTCGGCGGTGTATATCGAGGAATCCGAGAAGTGCATGACCAGCACGGAGCCGGACCTGACGTTCTCCTTGATCTTGTTGGCGAGCACCCTCGCGTTCACGGCCGCGTAGTCCCCGGTCGAATAGTAGCCCTCGATCGCATGGGTATAGCCGCAGTCAAAAACCGTCTTCAGGCCGCTCTTGCCGACGGCGAGGGTGGGCGGACGGAAGAGCCGGCTGAGCGACGGCTTCCCGTCGCCGTCGACCATATCGCCGATGATACTCTGCAGGGTGTTGTAGCACTGCACGAGATCCTTCTCCAGCGCGGCCCGTTCCTCCTCGGTCAGTTCGACAAAGTGTCCGGGCGTCACCTCCGTGGAGAGCGGCATGTGCGAATCGGTATGCGCGCCGATGGTATGTCCCGCCCCGGCAATGACGCGCAGGAGGTTGGGGTTGTAGGGGACATACTGGGTCCGGACGAAGAAGGTGCCGATCGCGCCGTGCTTCTCCAGGACGGCGAGGAGCTTTTCGACGTTCTCGTCGGTGCCCCAGTCGTCGAAGGTCAGGAAGACATAGTTCCCCGAATTGCTGATAAGACCGTCCCGGTCGAGCTGTCTGGCCTCTTCGGCGCTGAAGCCCGGGAAGTATTGCGGAGGCATGACCCAGTAGTTCCCGATATAGCCTCTGCGAATGGTCTCAAAGACGGCCTCCGGCGTTTTTCCGGCCAGATGGCCGGGGTAGATCTTGTCCTTGACCGAGGGGAGGATCTGACTCTCCGGCAGCGGGTAGGTATACTGCAGCTGCGTGTTCGCCGCCATCTCGTCGGCGGAGACGACGGGGAAGATGCACTTCTCGCCGATGACGCGCTCGACCAGATTGCCGAGCAGGGTATCGCTGTGCTGGAACATGCCCATCTGGAAGTGGACGATCTCCCCGCGCTGGAGCTTGCCCTCCGTCTCCAGAAAGACGGCGGGGAGCACCTCGTCGACCCGGGTCATGCGGCTGACCGTATCCGGCACGCCCTCCTTCACCTGTGTCAGCACCCGGAAGCCCCCCGCGGCCGCGGCCTTCAGGAGGGCCGTGCTGCCGGAGCCGGAGGTGGGACGGACGAAGATCTCATAATACGCGTCATATTGGCTGCGGAGCGCGTCGGCCTGCGTCTGCAGGGTTTTGAGGAGCTGCGCGGCGCTGGCGTTTTCCGCGGCCATGACGGAAATGCCGAGGCTCTGTTCCGCACGCCGGATCGCCGCGACCTGATCGGGGAACTTCTCCATCTCCTCCGCGGTAACGAAAAAGGTCGCGCGGCTGCCCGTGTTCTTCAGCGCCGTCAGAACGGACTGGAGCTCCTGCTCGTTCCCGAGACCGGAGAACGTGAACACACTGGCACGTTCGGTGGTATGGAAGCGGGACATGGCTGCGGGGATCTCCTCCGCAGAGAGGGCGGCCGGAGCGGCGGTAGCCGACGGCACGAAATGATCGGAGCTCGCCTCGTAGGGCACGTACGTGCTGACCGGGGCGGCGGCGTCCGTCTTCCAGCGGGGACCCTGCCCCGTGAAGAGCGGGTGTCCGCGAAACCAGAAGCCGGCGCCGGTAAAGAGGCAGATCAGGACGATAAATACGGCGGTCAGAGTCAGCTGTTTTTTCTTTTCAGCCCCCATGGTTCCATTTCACCTTCCTTGAAGGGAGAGCGCGTCAATGCGTTCCCAGAAAGACAGCAAGGCTGTCGGATGTGTTTCCGCCCAGGCGGAACAGGTCGAAGTGGGTATAGCCCATCGCCCGCAGGGTGTCCCGCCAGATGCGCAGGGTCTCGCCGTCCGCGTACCAGACGGTGTATTTTTGTCCGCTGCGGACCACGGCCCTGAGCGCGCCGCTGTCCGGATCGCGCACCGGCTCGGCGCCCTGCTCTGCGAGCCATTGCGCCGCGGTCTGCTCGGTCAGGGCTTTCTCCACCTTGTCGCCCGCCCAGAGGAAGCCGCCGCTGGCAAAGGCCATGTGTACCTCGCCCGGCACGGCCTTCCAGCGCTCGCCGAGCTTTTCAAGGAAGGCCCTGTCCGCCTTCGGCCCGGGTCCGCTGTGATACCCGTAGAGGTTGTAGCACATGCAGATGTACACGGGCCCCTCGGGGAAGGAGGCGTATTCCGGCGCGCCGCACTCCATCACCACACGCAGGAGGACGCCGTTGTGGCTGAGGATGCTGTAGAGCTGGCTGAGGAAGGCGGTGTAAGCCGACCAGAGCTCGGTATCCTTCTTGAAGTTTTCGTAGTCGATCTCCAGGCCCTTCACGCCCGTGGAGCGGACCAGCTGCATGATCCCGGCGATGTGCGCGCTGCGGGCGGCTGGGGTCAGCAGATTCTGCTCCAGAAAGTCCCGGGACTTCTGCACGATGCTCCCGTCCTCCCGCTGTACGTCGTTGACGAGGGAGAGATAGACCGGCGCGCCGCCGTCTTGCATCTGAGCCAGAAGCTGCTCCGACTCGGGCGGAAGGAACCAGTCCCCGTTTTCGTGGAAAAACGCCTCGAAGCAGACCAGCGATTCAAAGCCGTCCGGGAATGCGCGGGACTCCTCCAGCGCCGCGTCCGCATCCCAATAGGTCAGCCACGCGGAGCAGGCGAACGCGGTGTCGAGCTCCTCCGGAAGCGCTTCGACGGAGCGTTTGCCGCAGCCGCCGAGCAGGAGGAGGACGATCAGAATGACGGCAAGCACGCCCCTCATGTCAAATCCCTCCTGCCGCTCATTCCTCCGGCTTGGCATAGAGCCAGTGGAACAGGCTGATCACCTTGTCGACCGCGCGGTCGACGGGGCCGCTCTCCTCCGCGGCCGGCAGCGGAGGAGCGTAGGAATAGAGCTCGCTTCCGTCGGTGCCGCGGATGTTCAACTCGGCGAACACGCCGTCATAGACGTCGTCGCTCAGGTTGGTCTGGCTGAAACGCTCGGTGCCCTGTGTCACAGCGGCCTCCAGGAAGAGCGAGCTTCCGGAGCCGGAGGAGACGGACAGACCGTCCGCCACCAGAACGCCGTCCAGCCAGACGGAGATGCTGTTGCCCTCCAGCCGGATACGCAGGGCGCGGTTGTCCTGCTCGTCGATATCGAGCTCCGGGATAAAGGGCTCGGCGCCGTCCTGAATGCTGGGCACCCGCATGGCGCGCAGGGTCTCCAGATCCCGCTCGGCCTGGGCGATGCGCTCCTCGTCCTCATCGTAGGCGATGATGGCCGCGGCCAGAGCGATCTTGCCGTTGAGCTCCTCCTGCTGCACGGAGAAGAAGGGGCCGCCGTCAAAGCGGAGCAGATCCAGCGTGAACAGGGGCGCCTGCACGTCGCCGTCCTCGATCAGCAGGACATTGTCATACAGCCGTACGCAGATGCCGCCGTCCCCGTGTTCATCGGTGCGGAGCTTGACGGCCTGCTGGCCGACGACGTTGCCCTTGAGGCGGAGAGAGATGTCCAGGTCCTTCGGAAGCGAGCGTGCAAAGCGGACCTCACTTTCGCCGTAAGGCATCGTGGTCAGGACGATCCTGCGGTTTTTGAACTCCGCCGCGCCGGAGATGCGTTCCCAGTCTGCCGCCTTCTCCGCGCTGCCGAGACGGAAGACCACCTGATGTCCGGTGTCGTCCCAGATGCGCATCATGAGATGGTTGGAGGAGAAATACTGGCGGGACTGCAGACGGCTGAGGTCATAGACAGAGGAGTCGCGGGTATTCAGGCAGGTCCCCTGGCGGTTGAAGTTCATGGCAAAAACCGACTCCATCATCTCGGCGTTCTTTCGGCTGACCAGAGGGTCGTTGCCGAAGGCGCCGGTGTTGGAGTGCATCAGGATGTAGAGAGCGGGCACATAGCCGAGATCGTCCCGGTAGAGCTCTTCCATCTTCTTGTAGTCCCAGGCGATGCGCTCCTGCATCTGTGTGACGCTCTCCGTGCGCAGGCGGTTCTCGTCCCGGATGAAATCCATCAGGTAGTGGTTGTAGTCACGCCGGAGATAGGTATGCACGGCCAGGAATTCCGCGGTGTTCAGATTGCCGAAGTAGTTTTCGAAGCGGTCGAAAACATTGATATAGCTGATGCGGTAGCCGTTGGAGCCCGTCTCCCAGAAGGAGGTGTTTTTGAGCTGCTTCATCTCCTGCGAGGTGATATAGAGCCCCTCCTCGTCGGAGAGGTTGCCGGCGAAGGTACAGACCGTGGCGATGTAGTTGTTCTTCCAGAGGGCGGGATGCGCCAGCTTGGTCGTGTTCATGATGCCGTCCTCAAAGATCAGGAGCATGGCCTTCTCGGGCAGCGGAGCGTCGTTGAGGTAGTAATTGAGCACGTCCTGCTGGGTGATGGTCTGATAGCCGGAGGCCTTGAGGGTTTGGAGCTGCTCCTCGTAGGCGTCTTGGGTCACGATCTTTCCGTCCGGACGATCGATGTCCGTCAGACCGTTGTAGGAGACGGCGATGAAATGCGGCCCGTCGGCCTTTCCTGTGGAAGGCCAGTCGCCGACGATCTCGCTGCTGGGCACCATGACGCATTCCGCCTCGGATTCCTCGCGCAGCAGGCTCTCCGTGGAGCGTTGGCGGACCAGGGAGAGGACGGCCCAGAGGATGACGGCGATGATGACGATCAGCTCGAAGACCGAGCGGACGATCTTCAGGGTGTTTTTCCGCCGGAGTTTCCGCTCATCCATGCTCCGACACCTCCTCCTTCTCCTCCTCTTTCATCTCCTACTCCTACTTATTTTCCTTCCGTGACTGAATGTCTGAGCGATTGACGCACTTGCAGCGAGTGCCCCAGTCGTTGACCCACAAGGTCAGCCAGGCCCAGATCATCTGCCAGAGCAGGATGACCTCATAATACAGACAGAAGAAAAAGCCGTAGATCCAGAGACTGCTTTTTTTCAGGATCAGCTGGGCGAAGCACATCATCAGCGACATCATCAGCAGACCGATCAGGAAAGCGGCGGGGAAGATATGCAGCACAAAGGGGACGTACACCAGGTTGTAGAGCACGATGATCGGCGCGAGGAGCGGGACCAGCACCCCGAGATAGAAGGACAGCGCCATGAAGGGCTGCTTCTTCCACATGAAGGTGCAGGCACGCAGGGATTCGCGCAGCCAGGAGCGCTTCCAGCGCATCTGCTGGCGCAGGAACACCTTCTGCTTGTTCGGCACGATGGTCGAGCACAGCGCGTGGTCCTGATAGCCCGTGCGGTAGTGCTCCACGACGAAGTTCGTAAGGCTCCGGTCGTCGCCGAAGGTCGCCTTCTGCCCGAGGAAGCGCTGGTTGATCCACTTGTCGAAGACCTCCCGGACGACGTCCAGACGGTAGCAGGAGAGCGGACCGCTCAGACACATGACCGAATCGAAATAGGCCTCCGCGGCCTTCATGATGCGGAAGGAGATGTAATAGCGCACGGCCTGCATCTTGGTCAGCCAGTTGGTGTAGACGTTGGCGACGTCCGTGCGTCCGGCGACGCCGCCCATCTTGGGGTCCTTCATAGGCTGGACCAGGGTGCGGATCGCGTTGGAGGCCAGGAAGCTGTCGGAGTCGACGAAGACGATCAGCTCCGTGCGGGCGTTGCGGATGCCGACGCCCATGGCCTCGCGCTTGCCCTGGTTGTAGTTCTGGAGGAAGACCCGGACGCGGTCCTCGATGTTGTACTGCGCACCTTCAGCGCACATATCGCGGACCGTCTGCTTGATGACCTCGACGGAGTTGTCGGAGGAGCCGTCGTCGACGATGATGAGCTCCAGCTTGTCGACCGGGTAATCCTGGTCGGCGCAGCGGAGGATCGTCTCGCGGATCCATTTCTCCTCGTTGAAGCAGGGGATGACGATGGTGACGCTCGGCGTATAGTCCGGGTCGATCGGCGTCGGCACGTAGAAGGAGCCGAAGAGATAGCGGGAGAGCAGGAAGAGCGCCGTCATGATGCTGTAGCCGTAGAGCCAGGGGTTCGTGGCAAAGTAGCGGATGCTCTCGACGCGCATCATCATGATGACCGCCGAGCAGAAGAAGAGGAACAGGCTTGCGAGCACGAACAGAAGACGGTCGGTCTTTCTGCGCGCCTCGTAGAGCGGCTGATCGAACTGGATGGCGGCACAGTGCCGGGCGGGAATGACGCGCACCACCTTCGCCTTCAGACGGCGGTAATGCTTCTCGGTCCCCTCCTGGAGATCGCCCTCCTGCAGACGGAAGTCGAGCGTGACGGGCTGGCCCTCGAGCGCGGAGAGCTCGGCGGACTCGGGCAGCTTCACCAGCATGCCGGTCTGGGAGACGTTCTCGGAGATCCCGATCATGCTCCTCCGCCCCTGGGTGACCGTCACCTTGACGGCGACCTCGTAGCGCTGACCGGCAAACTGCGCGTACTCCGGCCGCTGCTCGCCCTCATGGTTGTTTCGCCGGCTGCTGTTGCTGCGCCTGCCGCTGGGATCGGGCACGTTGGGAAAAAGCCGGCGATCCTTGGTCTCATGAAGGAGCAGATCCGTTACTTCTTTTTTCTTTTTTCTGTTCTTTGTCATACCGGATAATTCTCCATGATAAACGCCACGACCGCCTCGCAGCCCGCGTCATTCAGATGGCAGCCGCGGCCTGCCGTATCCAGACAGTAGTCCTCGCGGAGCGCGCCCTGATCGTCGCGCACCGCGCTTGCGATGTCGACAAAGGGCAGCTCATACTCCCGGCACATGCCGCAGAGCATCAGGTTCAGCGAAAAACGGCTGCCGTTGGGGATCCCCGTGTGCGCATCGAGCTTCGGCAGAACCGACAGGACGACGATGCGGATGTCCGGGTTCTGCTCCCGGATCTGCCGGATCAGCATGCGGTATTTCACAAGGTAGGCCGGCCGGCGGAACGCCCCCCGGTTGGCGAAGCTGAGGCACAGCCAGACGGACTGCGCGTTCATCTCCTTCAGCCGGCTCCCGAGGTCGCCGATCCCGGTCTCTCCGTCGAGAAGCGTCTCCACGGTCAGCGTGTCATCGGTCAGGAAACGGGCGTTGTCCAAAAAGCCCGGGGTCTGCTGACGCTGCCATTCCACATAGGCCCCCAGACCGGCCATCACCGAGTCCCCGACGAAGACGACGCCGTTAAAGCTGCCCGGAGCAGCCGCACGCACCTCACCCGAGCGCAGGGGCTCATCCGTTACGGGAAGCGCATAGTTCGCGGGGTCCAGAAGGCTCTGCTCCGCCGGATCCAGCTCCCGCAGTCTGGGCATGACGGTATGCCTTTCCGCCTGCAGCGAGACCGGATCCGTAAAGGAATAGCCGCTCTCCAGCAGCGCGTCCACAAGCCAGGCGACGATATCCGGCAGGAGGACATAGCGGGCGTCCTCCGTGCTCCATTCCCAGCGGATCCCGGGGCCCGGATCGATCGCCGGGCGCTCGTCGAGCTTCTCGCCGGGGTCGTCGAACTCCTCCCTGTCCAGCTCCTGCCCGAGCTTGACGGAGATGATGCTGCCGCGGAGGATGTTGAGGGCATAGGTCCCGGCGTCCTCCTGCGTGCGGAAGCTCTTGTGGTTCAGGTAGGCGGTCGGTTCGACCGCGGCCTTCAGACCGGCGGCAGAGACCGCGCGGAGCACGTCCTCGGTATAGACGGTGCCGTTGCAGCGGATCAGCTCCGGCGCTTTGCCGCAGGCCGCCTGGATCTCCCGCTGCGCCAGCTCGAAGCGGCGCATGTTTTCGTATGCGGAGAGCTCTTCCAGATGCTTCCCTCCGCTCATGCCGTAGCTGCCGATATCAAAGCCGCGCCGGACGAGATCCCGCACGACCTCGGGGTTCTCGTTCGCAGTGATGCCGGAGACAAAAAACGTGGCAGAGACACCCCGCTGCTTGAGGACGTCTGCAATCGCCGTCACGGTGGAGCTGTCGGTATAGCCCTCAAAGATCAGGCTGACGACCTTGCGGTCCGTCTCTACGCCGCCGAGCACCGGGGCCGGAGGCGCGTTCACGGAGGGCTCGGGCGTGGGGACCCACTGCGCCGCCTTCGGCTGCCCGTCGTCCGTCCCGGAGGACGCGCAGCCCGCCAGAGAGAGCAGCAGCGACAGCAGAAGGAGCCAGACAACGCATCTCTTCAAAGTCATCACCACTTCTCCTGAATGACGTCGTGGTCGGCGAATTCCTCCTCCGACTCGATCGCGCGGAGCGTGCGCATGGACTGGTTCAGATCGCTCTGAAGCGTGGCAAAGCGCTCCTCGAGCTCCTGCCGGAAGCCCATGGAGTTGAAGTACGCCGCGCGGACGGAGGCCATGGCGCGCGAGCGGATGCCCTCGGCGTCGTCGAGGATCTGCTTGCTCGTGTTCATGGCGTTCTGGACGATCAGCTCGGCGCGCTTGTTCGCCTCGCCGACGGGATCGGCCATCAGAAGCCGGTCCTTCTCCTCGAGCTCACGCCGCTGACGGTCGACGCGGTTGTTGAGGAAGGCAGTCTGCGAGTTGGCAAACTCCAGATCCGTCCGCAGCTCCTCCAGCTCCACGCGGATGCTGTCAAGCTCGCTGCGGAAGTGCTGCCCCTTCTCCTCGTAGAGCCGGCAGTCCTCGCGGAGCTTCCGGTTCTGCTCCTCCAGCCGGCGGTTCTCGGCCTGAAGCTGCTCGCTATCGTCCCGCAGCGCTCTCAGCTCGGCGGAGAGCCTGTTGACCTCCGCGGTCTCGGCCCTGAGCCTCTCGGCCGCCTCGGCCCGTTCGGCGTCCCGCTGCTGCATCAGCTGTTCCGCCGCATCGAGCAGGCTGTCCACCTCTTCAGCTCTGTAGTTGCCGAGGAGGTTTTTCTTGATTTGTTTCCGTTCCAGCTCCATTGTGCCGCCTCCTCACTGCAGCAGGTACTGCAGGAAGCCCGTCTCATAGATACAGAAGGCGAAGGCTCCTGCGGTGACCAGAAATAGGATGGTGTTCAAAAAGGAGATCTTGACCGAGCGCTCGCTCTCTTCCTCATCGAGAAGCTCGATCTCCTTGACAACGTGTTCGTTTTGCTCGCTGTCCGGCGTCCAGAAGG
>JAUNNC010000115.1 GCA_030531585.1 Eubacteriales bacterium
GCTGATCAAGAAGGAGAACCCCTTCCCCGCCGTCTGCGGCCGCATCTGCAACAAGCGCTGCGAGGCCGAGTGCACCCGCGGCGGCATCGACGAGGCCGTCGCCATCGACGAGGTCAAGCGCTTCATCGCCGACCACGACCTCAACGAGGAAACGAGCTTCATCCCCAAGATGGTCAACCAGATCGGCAGACCCTACACCGAGAAGATCGCCGTCATCGGCGCGGGCCCCGCGGGCATGAGCTGCGCCTACTACCTTGCCAACAAGGGCTACCCCGTCACGGTCTTCGACCGCAACCCGGTCCCCGGGGGCATGCTGGTGCTCGGCATCCCGAGCTTTCGTCTGGAGAAGGACGTGCTCAACGCCGAGATCGACATTCTCAAGGAGATGGGCGTGGAGTTCAAATGCGGCGTAGAGGTCGGAAAAGACGTCACGATCCAGCAGCTGCGCGACGAGGGCTACAAGGGCTTCTATCTCGCCATCGGCGCACAGAAATCCTCCCCGCTGAACGTCAAGGGCGACGATCTGCAGGGCGTCTGGGGCGGCGTCGAGTTCCTGCGCGAGGTCAACCTCGGCGCGCGGCCCGACATCGGCAAGAAGTGCGCCGTCATTGGCGGCGGCAACGTCGCGATGGACGTCTGCCGCACCGCCGTGCGTCTGGGCGCGGAGGAGACCTATGTCCTCTACCGCCGCTCCGAGGCCGAGCTGCCCGCCGATCCCGACGAGGTCAGGGAGGCCGTGCGCGAGGGCGTGAAGTTCCGCTACCTCGTTGCGCCCGCCGAGATCATCGGCAGCGAAGGCCGGGTCAAACAGATCATGGTCGAGCTCATGGAGCTCGGCGAGCCCGACGCCAAGGGCCGCCGCAAGCCCGTCGGCACCGGGAAGTACGAGTTCATCGACGTGGACAGCGTGATTTCCGCCATCGGCCAGACGGTCGACTGGGGCGAGCTCGACGTCGGCGCGCTCAAGACCGACAAGCGCGGTCTCGCCCAGGCGGACGCCCTCACCTACCAGAGCGCCCAGCCGGACATCTTCGTCGGCGGCGACGTGCTGACCGGACCGAAGTTCGCCATCGACGCCATCGCGGCCGGCAAGGAGGCCGCCATCTCCCTGCACCGCTTCGTGCACCCCGGCCAGACCCTCACCATGGGCCGCGACCGCCGCGTCTACCGCGAGCTCGACAAGGAGCACGCGCTTGTGTCCCTCGGCGGCTTCGACACCGACCGCCGTCAGGAGCCCGGCTACAACGAGGCCAAGGCCAAGACCTTCTCCGACGCGCGCGTCACCTTCACCGAGGAGCAGGTCCGCAAGGAGTGCGCCCGCTGCCTCGGCTGCGGCGCGACCAAGGTGGACGAGTACCTGTGCATCGGCTGCGGTCTGTGCACCACCAAGTGCAAGTTCGACGCCATCAAGCTCAGAAAGGTGCGCGACTGGCACGCCGGCGCCTTTGAGACCATGCCCATCAAGGTCGCCGAGGGTCTTGTCAAGCGCACCGGCAAGATCATCCGCAACAACCTGAACAAGTAATGCACGAGCTCGGGATCTGCGACGCCGTCCTCAAGACCGTGGACGGCATCGCAAAGCAGGAGCAGCTCACGGTCGTGAGCAGGGTCACGCTGGAGGTGGGCATGCTCTCCGGCGTCGTCCCCGCCTTCCTGGCCGACTGCTGGCAGGCCGTCATCGACGGCACGCCCTACGCGCAGACGGAGCTCGCGATCGAGACCATCAACGGTCTGGCGCGGTGCGAGGACTGCGGGCACGAGTTCAGCGCCGATCTGGAAAAACTGTACTGCCCCAAGTGTATGAGCCGCAGACTCACGCCGCTGACGGGCACCGATCTGACGATCAAGGAAATAGAAGGAGATTAGAATGGACTTCCGACCGATGCGCAGAGCGCGCCAGGCGCTTGATGCAGAGCAGATCGAGGCGATCCTCCGCCGCGGCAGCGCCGGGACCCTCGCCGTACTGGGCGACGGGGGCTGGCCCTACGCCGTGCCGCTGAGCTATGTGTATCACAGCGGGCGCATCTATTTCCACTGCGCCAAAAGCGGCCACAAGCTCGACGCCATCCGCGCCTGCGACAGGGCGAGCTTCTGTGTGATCGACAAAAACGAGATCGTGCCCGCGGAGTTCACCACCTATTACCGCAGCGCCATCGTCTTCGGGCGCGCCCGGATCGTGGAGAACGCCGAAGAGCGGATGGCGGCCATGCGCGCCCTTGCTGCCAAGTACTCGCCGCGGGAGTCGGAGGACGCCTTCCGCATCGAGTTGAAGGTCTCGGGCTCGGCCTCCCTCTGCGTCGTCGCGCTCGATATCGAGCACATGAGCGGCAAGCAGGCAAAGGAACTGATCGGGAAAGCAGAGTAGCTTTCAAATGAAAAAGCCTGTCCGATCGGACAGGCTTTTTCACTCTCTGCTTCAGCGTATGAAGTTCGTCGCGGGGCCGGTCTCGGTCTCGGGCTTCGGAATGCCCGCCGCCTCCCCGGCCTCAAAGCATTTGAGCATCCATGCGAGATTGCGCGCGAGGTTGCGCATCGTGCGCAGACCCTCCCCGTCCAGCGCGACCTCCCCGGGCTTGCGGCCGTGGGCGATGTTCCAGTAGGTCGAGCCCGCGACGGGCATTTCGGAGATGCCGAAATACTTGTTGAGCACGTCGAAGCTCGCCGTCGTGCCGCCGCGGCGCGCGATCGCCACCGCCGCCCCGGGCTTGTGGGCGAAAATCTCGCTGGAGCTGAAAAACACGCGGTCCAGAAACGAGAGGATACGCCCGCTCGGATGGGCGTAGTACACCGGCGTGCCGAAGACGAAGCCGTCGGCCTCCTTCGCTTTGGCGATGAACTCGTTCACGCCGTCGTCCGTGAATACGCAGCCCTCGTCCGTGCACTGTCCGCAGCCGATGCAGTCGCGCACCGGCGCCCCGCCGAGCTGGAAGATCTCGTATTCGATCCCATCTTTTTCCAGCTGCTTCCCGATCTCCTCGAGCGCGAGGCCTGTGTTCCCGCGCGGCTTCGGGCTGCCGTTGAGCATAAGTACCTTCATGATCGACCCTCCTTTTTTTCGTCAGTATACCCGCTTTTCTCCTGTTTGACAAGCATTTGCCGCTATTTGGAAACGGAGGCCGCAATGTTTACGCTTTATGAGATCACCGATTTTGCCGACCCGGCGCTGGATGTCTACGCGAGGGTGACCGAAAACCAGCTGGTGAACCGCGCCGACCCCGAAAACGCCGTCTTCATCGCCGAGAGCCCCGTCGTCATCGCCCGCGCGCTGGACGCGGGCTGCGTGCCGGTCTCCATGCTCATGGAGAAAAAGCACGTGGAGGGCAAGGGCGCGGCGATCCTCGCGCGCTGCGGGGATATTCCGGTCTACGCGGCCGAGCTGCCGGTCCTCACACAGCTCACGGGCTTTCATCTCACGCGCGGGATGCTCTGCTGCATGCGGCGGCCCGCGCTCCCCTCCGTTGAGGCGCTGTGCCGGGACGCGCGGCGTGTGGCGGTGCTGGAGAACGTGATGAACCCCACGAACCTCGGGGCGATCTTCCGCTCCGCCGCGGCCCTCGGCGTGGACGTGGTGCTGCTGACCCACGCCGGCAGCGACCCGCTCTACCGCCGCGCCGTGCGCGTGAGCATGGGCACGGTCTTTCAGGTGCCCTGGACCTATCTGCCGGAGGGCGACTGGCAGGAGACGCTGCACGGTCTGGGCTTTCAGACCGCGGCCATGGCGCTGCGGGACGACTCGCTGTCCATTGCGGACCCCCGCCTGCCGGGGATCGAAAAGCTCGCCGTCGTGCTCGGGACCGAGGGAGACGGCCTCGCCTCCGACACGATCGCCCGCTGCGATTACACCGTGCGCATCCCGATGCGTCACGGCGTGGACTCGCTCAACGTGGCCGCCGCCAGCGCCGTGGCCTTCTATCAGCTCTGTCTCTGCGCGGGGCAGTGACGCATTTCCTTCTTTACAAGCGCGCCGAAATCCGCTACAATAGCAGCAGTTTTTTACGCCGGGACGCTCCGGCGAAGGGAGAGAGAGCAATGGATTCCCAGCACCTTGTCATCGCCGCGGCCATCTTTGTCGCGCTTTTTATGGCGTTCAAGCCGGAGATGTGCATCCCCAACCCCAAACACAGGACCCCGCGCTTCATCGCGGTCATCAAGTCCGTCGGCACCGCGGTCGCCGCCGTGCTGATCGTCTGGTTTTTACTCACACTGTTTCGCCGATAATATGACAAGGGCGTCCGGAAAACCGGACGCCCTTGCCGTTTTTTCATTTGTCCCCGATCTCCTCGTCCAGGCCGAGCTCCTGCGGGCGAAAGCGCGGACAGACGTTCTCCGAGACCTTGATGACCGAGGCCGCGAGCCGCGTGCCGATCTCCACCGCGTCGCGCATCGTCTTGCCGTAGGTCAGGCCGATCACGACGCCCGCGCAGAAAGCGTCTCCCGCGCCGGTGGTGTCGCGGACCTTGACGTGCTCGGCCGGGAAAAAGCCCTTTTCGCCGTCCCGGCTCGCATAGACCGCGCCGCGGCTGCCCATGGTGACCACGATGGAGGGGATGTTCGCGCTCTCGAGGCGCTGCGGCAGATCCTCGACCAGCTCCTCGGGCGTCGCGGCGGCGTAGTCCGTCACGAACAGCAGCCCCGCCTCCGCCTGGTTGCAGACGAAGCAGTCCATACGCTGCAGCAGGTCCCGCCGCTCGGTGGCAATGCCCATGTTGGCAACCACGCCGTAGACCGGTACATGGTATTTCTCGCCGTAGTCGAGCACGCGCTTGACGATTCTTTTGCCGATGTCGACCTCGACGACGATGCTGTCGGCATTGCGGAAGATCTCGTCCCCCTGCCTGTCCAGGACCTCGGTGAGAACGTCCAGGTCGGGCCGCTTGGAGATCGAGCCCGCAAGGTCTCCCGTGTTGTCGAACACCGCCAGCCACATCCCCATCCCGTCCGGTACCGCGCGGATGTACTTGGTGTTGACCTTGTGCTTTTTCAGCCTGCGGACGACCTCTTCCCCCTGGGCGGTATCGTCGACCACGCTCAGGAACGTGGGACGCAGCTCGACGTTGGCGATATCCTCCGCGACGTTTCGGCCGACGCCGCCGTGGACGATCTCCACGTCGCCGGCATTGCGCCCCGTGGGCAGATACAGGTCGTGCGGGAAGCCCTTGACGTCCACGAACACCGCCCCGACAACTACGATGGCCATATCCTTCCTCCCGTTTTCTCTGTGTCTCTCTGTTTCTGACATGTTTTGACAATCACAATATAAAAAGAATGTGAACTTTTGTCAAGGAGCCGGGAAAAAGCATTTTCTTTTTTTTCGTTCTATGCTACAATTCATCAAGTGATCCTATCATGTTTGGGAGGAATACCCATGTTTGTTTCTGTCCGGCCCTTCGGCTCCACCCGCGCGGGCGAGGAGGTCAGGGCCTATACCATCACCAACGCGGCCGGCGCGAGCGCCGTGCTGCTCGACTACGGCGCGACCGTGCAGTCGCTGCTGATCCCCGACCGGGACGGGAAGCTCATCGACGTGGTGCTCGGCTACGACAGCGTCGCGGCGTATGAAGACGGCGGCGCCTTCATCGGCGCGACCATCGGCCGTGTCGGCAACCGCATCGGCGGCGCCTGCTTCTCCCTCGGCGGGAAGACCTACGCGCTTGCGAAGAACGACGGCGACAACACCCTCCACGGCGGCAAAAAAGGCTTTGACCGCCATATCTGGCAGGCGGAGATCGTCGACGCGCACTCGGTCCGCTTCTCCCGCCTCTCCCCCGACGGGGAGGAGAATTTCCCGGGAAACCTGCAGGTCTCGGTGCTCTTCACGCTGGATGACGACTGCGCGCTCCGCATCGTGTACGACGCCGTCTCGGACGCGGACACCCTGGTCAACCTCACGAACCACAGCTACTTTGATCTCTCCGGCTGCGGCCGCGCCATGGAGCAGACGCTGTGGCTCAATGCCGAGCGCTTCCTCGAGCTCGGCGCGGGCACGCTCCCCGACGGGGTGCAGCTCCCGGTCGAAGGCACGCCCTTTGATTTCCGCACGCCGAAGCCCGTCGGCCGCGACATCGACGCCGACGATAAGCAGCTGCGCGCGGGCGGCGGCTACGACCACAATTTCTGCCTCGGCGGCGGGCACGCCGCGGCGCTTGAGAGCGCCGTGACGGGCATCCGCATGGACACCTTCACCGATCTGCCCGGCGTGCAGCTCTACTCCGCCAACTGTCTCGGCGAGCAGCAGGGCAAGGGCGGACGGAAGATGCAGGACCGCTGCGCCGTCTGTCTTGAGACGCAGCTCTATCCCAACGCCATGAACTGCTGGGGCTTCCCCTCCCCCGTGCTCCGTGCGGGGCAGCGGCTCCACAGCACGACCTGCTACGCATTCAGCGTGGTGAAATGACCGCAGAAGGAGGGTAACAGTATGGACAACAAACCCCACGGCAGAGAGAAAAAGGTCGGCACCGGCTCCGCAAGCGTCGGCAAGGGCCGCAAGGTCGACACGGGCGGCCGTCCCGTCGGCGGCGGCAGCCAGAACGGCAGACCCTCCGGCAGCCAAACCCCGCCGCAGCGGGGCGGATCTGAGCCCAGGCGCGGCGGCGGCAAGGCGGTCGGCGCGGTCGGCCTGGCGGCGCTGTTCGCATTCATTCCCAAGAAATACCGCGGGCTCGTTTTGATCGCGGTCGTCGCTTTTCTGATTTACTCCTTTATGGGCGGAGGCGGCGGACAGAGCTCGGCTCCCGTCGTCACACAGGCCCCCGCCTACACGATGCCGCCCCAGAGTGAGCAGGTGCAGGCGGTCGACGACGCGAACATGCTGTTCAGCTCCTCCGACCTGTCCGAGCTCTTCGGCTCCTACGGGCTCTTCGGTCCCTCGGGCAGCAGCTACTCCGGCTCGCAGCCCTCGGGCTCGAGCTCCTCGGTCGGCAGCGGCGGCCTGCTGCAGGGCCTGCCCGGCGTCGATCTGAGCACCCCGAAGCCGACGGCGACGCCCAAACCCACCG
>JAUNNC010000116.1 GCA_030531585.1 Eubacteriales bacterium
ACAAGGAGATGGGCTGGTTCCACGCCTGCTCCTCCTGGCCGCTGAGCGATCTGAAAATCAAGATCCCGATTATGTAAAGAATATTACGAAAACTGAATTATGTAAACAAGAACCCCGCGCCTACAGGCGCGGGGTTCTTGTTTGTCAGGGCTGCGATTACTCCCGAACGGCCTCCTGCAGCTTGTCCGCGAGGTCGCGCAGCTCCTCGGGTCGGAGCTTCAACACCTCGCGGTCGAAGGTGAAGAGTCCGTTGGTCTCATCCTCCACGTCGGAGACCTGCGTATACACCGCGCCGCACAGGCCCTTCTTCACCAGCGGGGGCAGCGCCTCGCCATAGAGCCTGCGCAGGGCGGTGACCAGGCGCTCGCGCGTCGGGTAGATGCGGTAGCCGTAGGTCTTGCGCAGGTTGAAGCTGTGAGAGGGGTCCTTCCAGACATAGCCGCCGAACTCGCTGAGAAGCTGGGGCAGGGCCTCCGTTCCAAGACGCAGCTTCCCGAAATAAATGTGTAGGCTGTCCACGTCGCTGAACGTTTGGTGGAACCAGCCGGAGGTCGAATCGATGAAGCGGTCGGGATCGAGCGCCTTGAGGCGGCGGTAGGCGTCGTCCGCGCAGAACTGGCCCCAGCCCTCGTTGAAGATCGTCCACAGGCAGATGCAGGGGTGGTTGGAGAGGGCGCGGACCGTCCGCTCCATCGCGTCCAGAAAGACCGCGCGTGTCTTCGGGTCGGGGTTGAGTCTCGTATCGGGCAGCTTTCCCATCCGCAGCGTCGGCAGGATCGTGTCGCGCAGGAAGCGGTAGACGCCGTTGTTGACCATGTCCTGAAACACGATCATCCCGAGGCGGTCGCAGTCGTAATAGAACTGCTCGGGCTCGAGCTTGATGTGCTTGCGCAGCGTGTTGAAGCCGAGCGACTTCATGGCGAGGATGTCCTTCTCGTACAGCTCCGGCGCGGCGGGGGTATAGAGTCCGTCGCTCCAGTAGCCCTGATCCAGCAGGGCGTTGAAGAAGTACGGCCTGCCGTTGAGGCACAGCCGCCGGACGCCGCCGACGGTCTCCACGCTCAGCGTGCGCAGTGCGAAATAGGATTCAACCGTGTCCTCGTCGCTTTTGAGCGTGAAGCGGCAGAGATGCGGATCCTCCGGGCTCCACGGATGCGGTTCCTTGAGCGTAATCCGCGCCCGGCCGTCCCGCAGCGGGAAGGCCTGCCCGTCGAGGGTGACGACGCCCTCGCGCACGCCCTCGGCTGTGATCTCGCAGAAGTCCGCGCCGCAGCGCAGACGCAGGCTTTTGACGTAGGTTTCCGGCACGGGCTCGAGCCAGACCGTCTGCCAGATGCCGGAGCAGGGGGTGTACCACATGCCGCCGCGCTTTTTGCTCTGCTTGCCGAGCGGCCAGCGCGGCGAGAGATCGTTGACGGCTGTGACCGTCAGCTCGTTTTCCCCCTCGCGCAGCGCGTCGGTAATATCCGCCGAGAAGGGGAGATAGCCGTTATCGTTCCGGCAGAGCTCTTTCCCGTTGACCATGACCGCGGCCTCGCGCCCCACCGCGCCGAAGTGCAGCAGCACACGCCTGCCGCGCCAGCTTTCGGGCACGGCGAACGTGCGGCGGTAGCGCATACCCTCGCCGGGCTCCGGCGGCTGGTCCACGCCGGACAGCAGACTCTCGGGACAAAAGGGCACGAGGATGCGCGTCTCCTGCCCGCCGAAGCGCAGCTCCCAGTCCCCGTTGAGGCACAGCCACTCCTTCCGCACCAGCTGCGGGCGGGGATAGCGCTCCCACGGGACGACGGGCAGCGCCCGTCCCTCGCGGGTATAGAGCCGCTGAAAGGCGGCCTGCTTGTTTTTGCTCATGGAAGATCCCTCCAATCCTCTTGATCACCAGTATACCGCATCCTTCGGTCGCCGTCAAAAGCAAGCTGCGCCTGCGCGGCTTTTGGGATTGTTGCACAAATCCCGGACGTGTTTTTTTACGTTTCGGCGCTCCCGCGCGGGCGCTTCTTTTGTCGTAAACCGCTTTTCAAGCGCCGGGCGGACTGATATAATAAGAACAGGAAACCTGATGAGAATAAACGGATTTCCGTTTGCAGGGAGGAGGAACCATATGCCCGAATACAACAAGCTCACACCGGAAATTGCCGGGAAACTGCGCGCCATTGTCGGCGAGCGGCGTTTCTTCTGCGGGGATGCGGTCAAGGAGGACTATTCCCACGATGAGATGCCCATCTACGGCAGGGCCATGCCCGAGGCGCTGTGTCTGGTCGAGAGCACCGAAGAGGTGTCCGAGATCATGAAGCTCTGCTCGGCGGAGCGTATTCCCGTCACGGTCCGCGGCGCCGGCACCGGTCTGGTCGGCGGCTGCGTCCCCATCCACGGCGGCATCGTCCTGTCCACCGAGAAGATGAACAAGATCCTCTCCTACGACATGAAAAACCTCGTCGTGCACACCCAGCCGGGCGTCCTGCTGTGCGACCTCGCGGCGGACGCGCTGGCCCACGGCCTGATGTACCCGCCCGATCCCGGCGAGAAGACCGCCACCGTCGGCGGCAACGTCAGCACCAACGCGGGGGGCATGCGCGCGGTCAAGTACGGCGTCACGCGCGACTATGTGCTCGCCATGACGGTCGTGCTGCCGGACGGCCGGATCATGAAGCTCGGCAAGACGGTCTGCAAGACCAGCTCGGGCTACAGCCTGCTGCACCTGATGGTCGGCTCGGAGGGCACGCTCGGCATCATCACGGAGCTGACGCTCAAGCTCGTGCCGAAGCCCCTGATGGATGTCAGCCTCATCCTGCCCTTTGCGGACATCGCCGCCGCCATCGCCTCGGTCCCGTCGATCAAGCTGGCAAACCTCGATCCCCAGTCCATCGAGTTCATGGAGCGCGACATCGTCGACTCCTCGGCGGCCTTTACCGGCAACGCCGTCTTCCCGACGGTCGTCAACGGCAAGGAGGCCGGGGCCTATATCCTCGTCACCCTCGTGGGCGACAGCGAGGCCCAGCTCACCGAGAAGATGGACCGCCTCGGCGCGGTGGCCGAGCAGGTCGGCGCCTACGACGTGCTGGTGGTGTGGACGGACAACCTCAAAAAGGACGTCTGGGCCGCGCGCAGCGCGTTCCTCACGGTCATCGAGGCCGAGACCAGGCTGCTCGACGAGATGGACGTCGTCGTCCCGGTCGACCGCATTGCGGAATTTCTGGTCTACACCCACGATGAGGCGGAGAAGCAGGGCGTGTATGTGCGCTCCTTCGGCCACGCGGGCGACGGCAACCTGCACATCTACTGCTGCTCCAACGATCTGGAGGAGGCAGAGTTCAAGCGCCGCGTCAAGCTCCTGATGGACGCCTGCTACGCCAAGTGCACGGAGTTCGAGGGCCAGGTCAGCGGCGAGCACTCGATCGGCCACGCCAAGAAGGAATACCTGCGCGAGTCCGTGGGCGATACGGCCTACGGCCTGATGGGCGCGATCAAGGACGTGTTCGACCCCGGGCATATTCTCAACCCCGGCAAGGTCTGCCACACGGTCTGAGGAGGTGAGCGGAATGCTGAATATACTTGTCTGTGTCAAGCAGGTCCCCGACGTGAACCTGGTCAAGATCGACCCGGTCACGGGGAGCCTGATCCGCAAGGGCGTGCCCGCCATCCTCAACCCGCTGGACGCCAACGCCCTCGAGGCCGCCGTCCGCACCAAGGAGAAATACGGCGGCACGGTCACCTGCATCACCATGGGCCCCGACCAGGCTATGGAGGCCCTGCGCGAGTGTCTGGCCGCCGGCGCCGACCGGGCCATCCTCCTGTCGGACCGTGCCTTCGCCAACGCCGACACCCTCGCGACGAGCTATGTCATCGTCTCGGCCGCGAAGCTCTTCGGCAGCTTTGACCTCATCTTCTGCGGCAAGGAGTCGCTCGACGGCGCGACGGGGCAGATGGGCTCCCAGCTGGCCGAGCGCTTTGACGCCAGTCAGCTGAGCAGCATGTCCCTGCTGCTCTCGGTGGACGAAGAGGCCGGCACCGTCACGGCCGAGCGCGAGCTCGAAAAGGGCACGGAGACCGCCGAGGCCCGGATGCCCTGCCTGTTCACCGTGGAGAAGACCAACTACCGCCCGCGCATCCCCAACCTCAAAAGCTGGAAGGCCTCGCGCACGGCGGTCATCACGAAGCTCGATTCCGCAAGCATCCCGGGGCTCGACCCCGCGCAGATCGGCGACCCAGGCTCACCCACGAAGGTGCCGCGCACCTATCCGCCCGTGGTGGGCGAATCCGGACACATGATCGACGAGGGCAGCACGGAGAAGAACGTTGACACGCTCTTTGAGCTGATCGCCGACGTGCTTTGAGAGGGGGAGACACCATGAACAAAACGGATTATCGGGATATGTGGGTCTTCATTGAGCATGACGGACAGAGCATCCAGCCCGTCTCGCTCGAGCTGTGCTGCGAGATCCGGAAGATCGCGGACGCGGCGGGGGAGAAGCTCGTCGCCGTTGTGGTCGGCGCCCTGCCGGAGGCGGAGAAGGAGAAGCTTCTGGACTGCGGCGTGGACGTGATCCTGCACGTCAGCGGCACGGGCTACAAGTACTTCAGTGTCGATGCCTATGCCAATCTCTTTACGGTGCTGTGCAGGAAGTACCTGCCGACCGCCGTCTTTGTCGGCGGCACGATCAACGGGCGCGACTTTGCGCCGCGCTTCGCCTGCCGCCTGCCGACCGGCTGCACCAGCGACGCCACCGAGCTCGTCTGGGACCCGAAGACCACGGACATCGAATTCATCGAGCCCGCCGTCGGCGGCAAGATGATGGCGGTCATCACCGTGCCGCTGATGCGCCCGCAGGTGGGCACCATCCGCCCGGGCACCTTCAAGTACGCGCCGACCGGGAAACGTCCCTGCACGGTCGTCGAGGAGACCGTCGACTTCCCGGAGGACCAGATCCGCACCCGCGTGCTGGATTTCAAGGCCGACGACTTCGACGAGAGCCTGAACATCGCCGACGCCGACGTGATCGTCTGTGTGGGCAACGCGGTCAAGGTGGACTCGCTGCCGAAGTACCGGGAGCTCGCAGCACTGCTCGGCGGCAAGCTCGGCTGCACGCGGCCGGTGTTCGACCGGGGCGCGCTGCCCTTCAAGCTGGTCATCGGGCAGAGCGGCGTGGTCGTCAAGCCGAAGCTCTGCCTGTCCTTCGGCGTCTCGGGCGCGGTCAACCACGTCACCGGCATGCAGGACTCGGGCTGCATCGTCGCGGTCAACAAGGATCCCGACGCCGCGATCTTCAAATACTGCGACTACGGCATCGTCGGCGATATGGACGAGGTCTGCGACCAGATGCTGCGTCATCTCCGCCGCTGAGTACGAGAAGGAGGGGAGGGCATGACGCCGCGCATCGTCTGTTACGGCGACTCCAACACCTACGGCTATGACGGCCGCGACCCCTTCGGCGGACGGCTCACGGCCAATGCACGCTGGGTGGACCTGCTGGGCGGGATGCTCGGCTGCGAGTGCCTCAACTGCGGTCTGAACGGACGCACGGTTCCGCACGTTCCCCGCACCGTCGAGGCCGACCTTGCGCTGCTCCGGCGGAGTACGCCCTGCGCGCTCGTGATCGTGGTGCTCGGCACCAACGACCTGCTCATGGACACGGAGCCGGAGGAGACGGCGGAGCGCATGCGGCGCTTTCTCACAAGGCTGAGAGAGACGCTGCCGGAGACCGCGGTCCTGCTCGTCGCTCCGCCGCCGGTCGAGGATTTCGGAGAGGGGTATGCGTTCGCCTTCGAGGCGCTGGCCGGACTGTACGCGGAGCTCGCCGAAGAGCTCGGTGTCGATTTCACGGACACCGCCGCCTGGGGAATCGGGACCGCGGGGGACGGCGTACACTTCTCAGAGCGGGGCCACCGCATCTTTGCGGTGAAGATGGCCCAGACCGTCCGCGCGCTGCTGATGAACCGGTAATGCTTTTCCTGTTGTCAGACGGCACGTTCCGTGCTATAATATGAAAAAAGATCAGTTCGGGGGGTTGGACAATGGCTTGGAATTGGGATCGGGATTATCAGGGCGACAGCGTGGAAGCCGCGCCGGCGATCGACGCGGGCGCAGGAATGGACGATTTTCTGGCATCCGCTAAAAAACTTACGGACCAGTTTCTGGAGCAGAGCCGCCGCCAGGCGGAAAAGATCCTGACGGAAGCGAGCGCGCAGGCGGAGGAGATCGTGGCCGAAGCGCGGCAGAAGGCGGACGAGCTCCTGCGCGACGCGGAGAACCACGCCGAGGAAGTCAGCCTGCAGGCGCGAAAAGACGCCGACGCGCTTCTGGAGCAAGCCCGTGCCGATGCCGAGGAGACCGGCGTGAAGGCGCGGCAGGAGGCCGACGCGCTTCTGGAGCGGGCGCGTACCGACGCCGAGGAGACCGGCGTGAAGGCGCAGCAGGAGGCCGACGCGCTTCTGGAGCAGGCCCGCACCGACGCCGAGGAGATCCGCAGCCAGGCGGCGCCCGTCAGAGCCGGGAGCATCGATCAGGAGTATGCGGTGCAGTGCGTGTCGGACTGCTTCGACGAGATCCGTCGCAAGCAGGAGGAGACCCTGGATGTCCTCAATACCCAGTGGCAGAAGTTCTTGGTCGGCCTGATGCCCGGCGATGAGGATTTGCCCGCGCCGGAAGCTCCGGCCACCTCCACGGAGGAAGCGACGTTCTCCGAAGCCCCGGATGAACCGGCGGACGATCCGGAGCCCGAGGCCGAGCTCCCGCGGGAACTGCCCCGCGACCTGGAGGAGAGGGTCAGCGCCCTCTCCCGCGAGATGGACGAGCTGTTCTGGAACAGAAAGAAATAAACGATTGCTTGACCGGCAAAAGGCGCCCCTCACGGGGCGCCTTTTGCCGTGCGCGTTTTCTGACAGAAGATGAATAAGAAAACGAAAAACAGTTGATAAACTACGAATATACACGAAAGATGTGAATATACAGGGCGAAAATGAATACAGAAATAAATTTTTCAGAAAAAGGC
>JAUNNC010000117.1 GCA_030531585.1 Eubacteriales bacterium
AACCATGGGCACGGAGATTTCGTTCGGAGGAGAGGAGCCTCTGGATCTGACGTTTGGCCCGTACACGATTCATATGAAAGGGCGAATCGACCGTGTGGATCAGGTAGAAGACGGCTATGAAGTCATCGACTACAAATCCGGCAGGCCGAGAAGATTCCGAAGGGACTTTGACATCAAGCTCCAATACTACCTGTACACACTGGCATGGGAGAAGCTGCATCCGGATCAACCGATTCGCCGGGCGACGTATGATCTGGTGGATGGCATAGGCGGCGTTGAAAAGAAGACGGTTGAAATGACAGATGCCGTTCGGGAGGACATGAACCGGAAGGTCACTGAACTACTGGATCTGCTGGCCGATCCCGTATCCGCCGTCATGACCCGGCAGGAGATGTGGGGAGATGACTTCACTTGTCCCGATTACTGCCCCTTCATTGCTATTTGCGACAGGATAGGTTTCCCAGAACAGGATGCACCCGGTGAGTACGACAGCGCCCCTGAAGAGATCGATTTTGAATAAGGAGCAGTGCACATGTCTACGCTATTGGAACAGGATCGCATCAATCGTGAGAGGCTGAGCACGAGCGATTTCAATAAAAACTTCCTGGTGTCCGCCGGTGCCGGGGCCGGAAAAACCTATCTGACCGTTCAAAGGGCGTTCAATATGCTCTGCGACAGGAAACTCGGTATTCGTCCGCAGGATATTGTGCTGATCACATTTACGCGGAAAGCGGCAACTGAAATGAAGACCAGGCTGAATCAGTGGATCAGAGGTGCGCTGGCGAAGGCTGAGACCGATGAGAATCGCCTGTTCCTTCAGGGACTGCTGGACAGCCTGCCGGAGATGCAGATCAGCACGATACACTCCTTCTGTCAGAGGGTGCTCAACGACTATCCGCTGGAGTCCGGCGTCGGCTTTGCCCCGGAATTCGATTCCGAGGAAGGCGGACCGGACAGCCGGAGCGAGATATTCTTCAACGAAGCCTGGAACACCGGGATGTGCCCAGACTCGGTGAACGCTGGAATCCGCCAGGAGATGATGCTGGGCGCGTTCATGATGCTCAATAATAAAAGCAACGTGCAGCCCCAGTTTGTGGATACGCGCACTGAGACAGGACGGGCTTTTGCCGATGAAACCCTGGATATGTGCAAACGATTGATTGCACTGTTCACCGGCGCGGTAGAAAGCGTCGATCCATCGAAATTCCACTATACGCTCGAAAACGCCATCCGAAGCGGCAATGAACCGACAACGGATGTCATCCTGGCCGCAGCGCGCACAATTGCCCGGAAGGGCAAGGATGCCAGGAACTGGATGGGCAAGAACAGCAGCAAGACGGCAGTAAAAGCTGTGGCGGATTTGAGCGCGTTCCTCTCCGGCGGTGACGCGGATACAGCGCTTGAAGCCATTGAGCAGATGTTCGCGTCCGCAAAGGGTGCGAAGAAGATCAATCGCCATGATTATATGCTGGAGCGCGTTCACATGCTGCCCGCCGAGTACCGGATATGCGCGGAGGCGGTTGAGGGACTGCCGGACAATGATGCTTTGGATAAGCTGTCCCAGGATATCGACCTTTTGCTCCACGGCATTGTCATGCGGGAGGCCCTGCAGCTGCGTCAGGCTTATGCCGACTACCGCAAACAGAATCATATCGTGACCCTGGACGACATGCTCACGCTGACAGCCAGGCTGGTTCGGGAGTACCCTTCCGTTCGGGAAAAGCTCCATAAGCAGTACAAGGTGTTCTTTGTAGATGAGTTCCAGGACACGGACCCGATTCAGACGGATATCATATTCGGCATTGCTGCGGATCAATATGATCCCGATTGGCATAAGTGTATACCGCATCCCGGCAGTCTGTTCCTGGTCGGCGATGCAAAGCAGGGCATTTATCGCTTCCGTGGCGCGGACATCTCCATGTGGCAGGAAGCCGAAACTGTGATGCGGGAGACCGGAGGCGAAGTCGTCCCCCTTTACATGAATTACAGAAGCACGAGCGAGATCTGCGACGCTGTCACGAGTGTGTTCGGCGATCTCGGCCCGCTGCGCATGCAGGGCGACGCCTATCAGGCCGAGTACCGCGAGATGGTGGCGCATCGCGGCCATGGCCCGGAGGCCGTATTCCACCATGAACTGACATGTGAAAGTGAAGGTGAAGGACATAAACTGGCGGCTCAACAGATTGCCCAGTATATCCAGGACCGTGTTCAAAGCGGCCAGAACAGGTATGAGGACTTCCTGCTGCTGAGCTTTTATCGGGAAAAGCACATGGCCTATGCGGACGAGTTCCGGAAGAGAAAGATCCCCGTCAAGTTCGACGGCAAGCTGCCCATGGACGATTATCAGCCGATCTACCGGCTCAACCTGCGGGTGCAGGCTGTGTGTCACCCCCTGGACGAGACGCTCTCCTTCCGGGTGCTCTGTGAATGCGGTGATGTTATGCCGGAGGAATGGGATCTGTTCCGCATGTGCGTCAAGGAGCTGCCGGAGGAAACGCAGCTGACGCGCTACAGGGATACGCGCAGCCTGATGGCGCATGTGGATGAACTGACGAAGCTCCTGCCGGATACAGAGATGAATCGGCAAATCCTGAAGGCACTGGCGATGCTCAACCGGGACCGACTGTTGAGCCAGCAGAGGACGCCCTGCGCCTTCCTGGAGGAATTGGTCGAAAAGAGCGATGGACTGTTTGCCGACCCTTATAACGCAGAGGAATTCCAGAATCAGTATGCCGCGCTGCTGTGGGTGATCGACTCGATCCGCGCAAAGAACCCCAAGCAGTTCGTCGACATGGCCGATATCCTGTCCGTATATGCGGAAAGTGAAATGGACCGCATGCCGTCGATCCGCGCCGACAGCAACTTCGTGCGGTTGATGAACCTCCACAAGGCAAAAGGTCTTCAGGGGAAAATTGTGATCTATTTACCAGGAAAGCCCTCGACGAAGGGCCCGGACTCCAATGTACGGAGGGATGAAAACATCTCCCGTGGATGGTTTGTCCTCAAAGAAAAGGACAACGAGAAATCGGTACAATACGCGCCGCCGGAATGGGAAGATCACAAAAAAGAGGAGGCCGAGTACCTCAAGGCAGAGAAGGTTCGCCTGAAGTATGTCGCGCTTACCCGGGCAGAGGATGAAGCGCACGTGTTCACCCTTCGCATTGAATCGGATGACGGCAAGGCAAAGACGCAGAAGATATGGAGCGGCTTTGATGCGACCGGCGCTGAGGCGGCTCCCATCGACGTGGAAGCGGTTGAAGAACAGGCCGCACCCTCAGATGAATTGGAAAGAAACGCCCGGGCCGAACAGCGCAGCCTTGAGTGCAGGCTTCCGATGATAGCACAGGCAGCCGTTAAGCGTGTCACACCCAGCGAAGTGGATGCCACAAGGCTTAAGCAGGAGCCCGTGAAGGTCGAAGAACAGGTTGGGCAGGGGCAGATTGCAACGACCCAGACAAGGCCCGGAGGAACTTCTTGGGGCACTGCTGTCCACCGGGCGGCAGAGCTGATCGTCTCCGATGGGTGCTTTACGGCAGATGCCCTCGAAGCTGCCGCAATGCAGGCTGTGACGGAAGTTTTTGATAGTGAACTTCTGAGCGAACGGGAGCGTGCGGCGCTGCTGCTCCCAGAAGATGTGAAGACCCTTGGGCAGATCCGCAGGCACCTGGCAGGTGAGATTGTCGACAGCCTGAGGTTTATGCTGGATGATAATTCAGGCTTCAGAAAGATGCTGAAAGGCGCAGTATGCTACCCGGAGATGCCGTTTGTCGTCTCAATAGGAGCCGAGGAGAAGGCGCTTTTCAAGAAGCTGGTTCCGCTGGCCAAGGTCAGCGGTGAGTCCCGGATCGACATTTCCGGCAAGATCGACCTCGCGCTGCGCTATCCTGATGGCACATGGCGCATTGTGGATTACAAGACGGACAGAATGCTTCCCTGCGACCATGGCGATGTACAGGCGTTCCGGTGCAGGCTGAATCGGGAGTACGGGAATCAACTTTCGACTTATCAGGCGGTCTTGGAGTACCTGACTAGAGAAAAGGTCATTGAGGCCAAGCTGCTGGCGATATGATTACGGATAGAAGAATACCATCACAGGAGTGGATCAAAGTGTTTGAGAAAAGCGCATTGCTTGAAGAAACGAAGAAGGTTCGCGGTTTGCTGGACAGGACACAGTATCCGGAAACCTACGCTGCACTGTCGGATGTTTTCATTGGCGATGAAACGCCCTTTATCATCGCGTCCAATCTGATGGAATGCGATAAGCCGAAGGATTTACCTCCATTTGTGATCGAATACATCACAGCGCTGTATGAGATCGAGATTTCTGAGGGGAACCATCACGCCATGAATAATCTCGGAGCGCATTATTATGGCGGCGGACGAGGCTTTGAACAGAACTTTAGCAAGGCCATGGAGCTTTACAACATGGCGGCGGAGAATGGAAACCGTCAGGCGCAGGAGAATCTGGGGTATTGTTACTATTATGGCCGGGACACAGAAGTGGACTATGAGAAGGCATTCCACTATTTTGCCCTGGGCGCTTTTGACGGGCATCTCATTTCCCTGTACAAGATCGGCGATATGTACCGGAACGGGTATTATGTGAAGAAGAACGAGAAAGAGGCGTTCCTG
This sequence comes from Eubacteriales bacterium, assembly GCA_030531585.1. Taxonomy (GTDB): domain Bacteria; phylum Bacillota; class Clostridia; order Oscillospirales; family Oscillospiraceae; genus Limivicinus. Next base: position 4,633 of record JAUNNC010000117.1, read on the forward strand.
ATCTACAAACACTGTATTGACGTATTGCATGGCGGTGAGGATGACTATCTCATTTCCGGCCCTGTCCGGCTCAGACTGGGCGATATGTACGTGAATGGAATCGGTACGAAGAAAAACCCAGAGGCCGCTCTTGTCTGCTACAGCATTGCTGAGATCGATCTGTTCAGGATGGTAAAAGACGGCGATTACATGTACAAAAAGAGCCTGCGGGCCGCGATAGAAGGGCAGGAGCGGGCACGTGCTCAGCTTGCAGCTGAACTGCCGGGGCAGGAATGGACATTTGATGATTGACCTCTGTTGAAAGGAATCATAGATTATGAAAGCGCTCTCTATTTACCCAGAGCCAGTAATGGAAATCTTCATGGGGGATAAAACGATAGAGTATCGGACCTGGCAGACCGACTATCGTGGCGATTTGTTGATCTGTGCCGGTTCAAAGAAGGAACCCGGCTTCGTCAACGGATATGCCTATTTCGTTGTTTCCCTTTTGGACATACGACTCGAGGATGGCTGGGATGACGACCAAAGAGGGTATGAGTGGATGCTTGGTGCTCCGAGACTCATTCGCCCCATCCCTGTAAGAGGTAGATTGTTTTTGTTCGACGTGGACGACGCGCAGATTCACTATATCGAAGGAGGAGACCTCGGAGCATACCCATCCTGGCAGAAGGCAAATGAGTTCAGAAAAGCCTATGCCAAACAATACCTGGAGCCGATAATGTACCGTCCCAACATAGATACTCATATTGGCGGAATTTACGGATCTGTGATCGCACCAGAAGAAAAGCCTGAACCTCCGAAGCCTGCTGTAGATATGCCGGTTCAAAGTTTGCTGGATGCAATTCTCAGCCTTGATCCATTTCCTCCCACTACTGTTGATACCAGTCGAGCGCATCCTGAGTTTGAGCTCGGACTTGCCCGCTATCCATCGCAAAAGGTTGGTGCGGTCAAATGGTTGCAAGGGTTGATCAAAAGGAAGAAGACAAGTGGACGTGAAGCATATAACGAAAAGCAGAACCTACTATGCCTTTTGTGGTTGGCCGAGGCCCTCGGAGAAGGGCAGAACATACTAATCAAGGCAATTGAAAATGCTATGGCGTATAACACCATGCCGGAACGATGCGAAGCATTCCGATTAGTTATTCCCTTCAATCGAATAAAAGAGCTGGTAGATAATATAGGTGGATGGCGCATCGATCCAGCAATGAAGTCGAAGAACTAATACAAGGGAGTAATTAAGGAATGTTTCCCGCGTTATTTACACATGAAAAAGTCAGCTCGGTTCCGTCACTACTACATACGATGGTGCTGAGCTGATCTGTCCTCATGACATTCACTCCAGCATCAGCTATGAGTATTCCGCCCCAGAACGAGCACCGCGACCGGACGAATTGAGCGGTGAGACCGGCGGCGTTGAGCAGCGATTCCGCTGCCGTTGAGCACCCTGTATAATGAATATCAGCATCTGCGAAGCAGGTGCAATATTCATTAAGGAGGTCATGTGTATGACCAACTACAGGGAGATACTGCGACTGGACAGTATCGGGTTGAACAGGACGGAGATTGCCGCGAGCTGTGGCTGCTCCAGAAACACGGTTGTCGGTGCGCTGAGGCGAGCAGCGGAGTGCGGGCTGAGCTGGCCGCTTCCAGCGGACATGTCGGATCAGCAGTTGGCGAGGATTCTGTATCCGAGCGTCGCGGGCAAGCCGGTATACAGGATGCCGGACTACGAATACGTTTACCGGGAGATGCAGCGAAAGGGTGTCACACTGAACCTGCTCTGGCTGGAATACGTAGAGAAGTGCCGGTTGTCAGGGGATGTGCCATACCAGTCCACGCAGTTCAACAAGTACTACGGCGAATACGTTGCCAAGCACAATGCCACCATGCATCTGAACCACAAGCCTGGAGAGATCATGCAGGTGGACTGGGCCGGGGATACCGCTGAAGTCATCGATAACATCACGGGCGAGATTCTGGACGTTTACGTGTTCGTGGCAGTGCTGCCGTACAGCGGATATGGCTATGTGGAGGGTTTCTTCTCCATGAACCAGGAGTGCTGGACTGCTGCGCACGTCAATGCGTTCCGCTACTTCGGCGGCGTGACCAGGATATTGCAGTGCGACAACCTGAAGACCGGTGTGGAAAAGCACAGCCGCAGCGAGGTGACGCTGAACAAGTCCTACCAGGAGTTGGCGGAGCACTACAACGCCGCCGTCATTCCTTGCCGCGTGCGTTCTCCCAAGGACAAGGCCATGGTGGAGGGCACCGTGGGTGTCATTTCCACCTTCATCCTGGCGGCACTGCGCAACCGACAGTTCCTGTCGC
>JAUNNC010000118.1 GCA_030531585.1 Eubacteriales bacterium
GGAAAATGGACCTTACACACGAAACATCCATGAAACGGTGCGTCGGCGCGATGGTCAGTTCAGCCGTGGTGGCGGTCTGCGTCTGTATCGGCGTGACCATGAATCTGACCACGCTGTATGACGTCAATTTTGATCACATGGGACTGCGCACCTTCTGCATGTTCACGGTCAACTCGAATATTCTGTGCGGCATTGGGATGCTCATGACGCTGCCGTATACGATCGACGGTCTGCGGACGAAGAATTTCTATCTTCCGGACTGGATGGTGGATCTGCTGTTTGCCGGCGTTACCGCTGTCGGGCTGACCTTTCTGGTGTCGCTGTGCATTCTGGCGCCGGTAAAGGGCTTCGTTCTGATTTTCACGGGCTCTCGCTTCTTTCTGCACGGCCTGTGCCCGATCCTGGCAATGATCGCGTTCTGCTTCTTTATTACAAAACATATCATTCCCCTGCGGGAATCGCTGTACGCCCTCATCCCGGTGCTGCTCTATGCGATGGTTTATTATTTCATGGTTGAGATCCTCGGGCCGGATAACGGCGGATGGGACGATTTTTACGGCTTCTTCACCCGGATTCCCTCCTGGGTTTCCCTGCTGTCCTTTATGCCGCTCACCTTCGGCGTCGCCACCGTTCTGCGTGTGCTTCACAACAGGAACTGCTGAATCGAAAGCGTCGCGGGAGCTCACCTCGATCCAGCCCCTACGGCGCATATACGTATCATCAACAGGCAGCGGAGGCCGTTTCGGTCTCCGCTGCATTACGTTATTCTTCATTTTATGGTGCGGGCTACCCGACAGGCAATATTCTGCCACAGGTGGGAGAGGCTGCCAAAGTCCCTCTGATACGACTGTGGAAGCGTCGGGAGCCGGTCGTACAGAATCTCCCAGTATTCGTACCGGTCCTCTCCGAAGTCGAGGATCTCGATTCTCTGGGTGCGCGCCTTACCGGAGCGGGCCTCCCGGACCTCCGTGACCACGCCCTTCAGTCCCGCGCAATGACCGCCGGCTTCGACAGATACGGAAACACACTCCCCGACGCCGAGCCGCTCGCCCTCGTCGAGGAAGACCGTCAGTCTGTGTTCGGTCATCTGCGTGGTCACCCCGCAGCGCGTCTCGCCCTCGCCGCTCCCGACCGCGACCGATACCGGTTCGGCGTCAAGCACATACACCGGTTCCGTATCGCCGTCACGGCCGTCCGCGAGGAACACGCACAGGATGAGGATATACAGGTTGCGCAGCAGCCAGAAGAGCAGGATCAGCATACTCACGAGCTGCATCCGGTCGAAAAGCACGAGCACGCGGACGATGCCGAACACGGACAGAAGGATCAGGATCAGGAACGGGAGCATCGAGCGCCGGTCAATAGCATGACCTTTGGTTTTTCCGGATTTGTCCGTCACCTGGAAAGTCGAGAGCGAAATGCCGAGGCTTTCCTTCAGGATCGGGATCAGAAGCGAAGGCATCACGCTCGTCTCGTAGATCCCCGACCACCTCTGCGAGATGGTCCCGTGGCTGTTGACGCGGAGGTTGACATCCTGCATCACGAACATCGGCAGCCAGAAAACCGCCAGATCCAGCCAGCTGCAGCGAAACACGGGCAGGCCGAAGACGGCGAACATAAGCGGAGACAGAACATAAATCAGGTTTTTGATCGGAGAATACCAGTAGATCACTGAGCTCCAGTAGCTGAGCCTCTGTTCCCGGGTAAGGCCGCGGCGGCTCCGGATTTTCAGCTTTTTTGCGGTGGAGATCACGCCCCGGCCCCAGCGGATGCGCTGCTTGATATGCTCGCGGAAGCTGTGGGGTGTCTGTCCGGAAGCCAGCGGTTCGGGCAGTGCCAGGCTGAGCCAGCCCGCGGATTCGATGAGCAGACCGGTCGCGAAATCCTCGGTGATGGACTCGGTATAAAAGCCGCCGATCTCCTCGAGCGCCTTCCGCGAGAGGACCGTGTTCGAGCCCCCGTAAATCACGCTGTTGCTCGAGGTTTTTGCCGGTTCGATCGTCCGATAAAAGAAATCCTGTTCGTTCGGAGCACGCTTTTCCGAATAGAGCGCGTACTGGAAAACGTCCGGCTGGTAGAAACACTGCGGCGTCTGCAGAAGGCCGAGCGGGTGCGTTTCGTCGCGCCGCCGGGCATCCACAAAATACGGGATCGTCTTCAGCAGGAAGTCGCTCCTCGGGATCATGTCCGCGTCCAGGGTCACGACATACGGCGCGGACGTGCGCGCCAGGGCGTGGTTCAGGTTCCCGGCTTTGGCGCCCTTGTTGTCCGGCCTGTCGAAGTACCCGACCCCCATCTCCTCCGCCAGGCGTCGCATCTCGGGGCGCCGCTTGTCGTCGCAGACCCAGATGTGGATCTTTGCGGGCTCCGGATACCGCATGTGCGTGCATCCGTTCACGGTACGCCGCAGAAGCTCGACCGGCTCATTATAGGTCGCGATAAACACATCCACCTCGGGCCAGGCGTCCTCCGGGATCTCCGGCAGCGGATGCGGGCGCATCCGGAACAGTCCGTGGAAGAGGATGAGGGCCTCCGCAAAGCCGAGAACCTCCACGCCGAGAAGCAGCACATTGGCCGCGACGGCCGGCACGCCGGACCCCGTCGGTACGGAAAAGCAGACGCGCCAGGCAAGATACACCAGCGTGAAGAAGCAGCTCAGCACCAGCGTAAGCACAGCGCCGACGCGGCCCTTCGCCGGGGGCTCCGGCCCGTCGCTCATGATCAGATCGTCATAGCTGAGGATCTGTCCCTTCCTCTTTTTGCGCCGCACGGAGCGCTGAAACGCCGAGAGGAGGATCAGCGCCGAGGCGCCGAGGGCCATCTCCCCCCAAGCGCGGAGCGCGGCATAGCCGCTTGGACCGACCGACTCCCCGATCAGAGAGCGCTGCCTCGCGAGAAAGCTCTTTTCAAGCGCGGCGGCGGGGACGGCGATCTTCTCCGGATCGGTTCCGGTCAGGAGCTGCCGCACCCAGAGCCCCGTCTGCGTCAGGTCCTCGTCCGTGAACGGGTTTTGGGGGTCGTAGTCCGGCCTGAACACGGCGGAGCTTTCATTCTTATTCGAAAAGCTCCATACGGTATAGCTGAGCTTCCTGTCATTGATATAGCCGAACCAGCGCGCGGCGGATTCAAAGTCCACCGTCCCGTCGCCGCTCGCCTCGCTGAGCCCGCACTCGGTGACGAACACCGGCAGACCGGCGTCCAGCGCGGTGCTCAGTTCGTCCATCAGCCCGGTATCATGGGACGCCGCATAGAAATGGAAGGAGTACATCACGTTGTTGAAGTCAAGCGGGCGCAGCACAGGGCTGCCGAGATTGTGGTCATATTCCGGGGTCCCGACCACGACGACAGCGTCCGGGCTGTTCGCCCGGATCACAGGAATCACCTGTTCGGCATAGGCGGCAATTTCGCTCCAGCTCGTTTCTCCGTTCGGCTCGTTGCAGATTTCATACAGCAGGTTCGGCACGCCGGCGTATTCCGCCGAGATCCGCTCAAAGAAGGCCATCGCCTCATCGAGATGCAGGTTTGGATTGCCGTCCTCGAGAATATGCCAGTCCACCAGAACGTACAAATCGTTGGCAATCGCCGCGTCGATGCCCTTTTTCATCAGGGCTTTGCTCGCTTCCCGCTCGCCGCTGCAGTAGGTTTCGGAATACATCGCGAGGCGGATCAGGTTGGCGTCCCAGTCCTCAGCCAGCTGGCGGAAGCGATCCCCGCTCACGAAGCCGGGATACCAGGTAAGGCCGTGCGTACTGACGCCGCGCAGCTGAACGGTCTGTCCGTCCGCGTCCGCAAGCCTCCCGTCCTCGACATGCAGCGCGTCCACGCCGTCAGGGCCGTCAGCAAAGGCGGCGTCAGCGAGCAGAAACAGGCAAAGGATCAGGGCGCAGATCCCCGCAATGCCGTTTTTCAGCGTTCTTTTCCCGTTCATGCCGTACCTCCGTCCGTACTGTTTTGTGATTTCTTGCTGCCGGTTTTCTTCTGTCCCCCGTTATCGTTCGGGACATCAAATACCGCTGCCATATCCGCTTTCGGAGTTGCTGTCGTTTTGATTTCAACAGGATTCGGCTTCTTTTCAGCTCAGGGCTTTTTGATGCTGAGATTGAGCGCCAGCGAGATCACGGCGAGGCAGAGCAGCAGCAGAAACGGCGCGATGAAACCGCCGGAGGATTCCAGCAGCCTGCTGGCGGCCGTGGCCATAAAAGAGGCGCCCATCAGGTTGAAGTTCATGACGGAGAAGTTGAGCGGGAAGTATCTGGCGCCGTAGAACGACGAGATAAAAGCCGAAGAGATGGTCGGGCAGGAACCGTACGAAAAGCCCGTCAGACAGAGACCGACGACACAGAGCGGCAGAGACTTTGTCAGCACCGCGAGCAGCGTGATCCCGGCCGCCAGGATCGTCAGGAGGTTGGCCAGCAGCATCGTCTTTTTCCGCCCCAGTCTGTCAAAGAGCGCGCCGATGATGATGCGTCCCAGGCCGTTGCAGACGGACAGCACGCCGACGAGCGTCGTCGCCAGTGCGGCCTGCGCGCCGACCGAGAGCGCCAGGTCCCGGGCAAAGGAGATCACGGTGTTGCCCACGGCGGCAAGGCACACAAGGCCCAGAAACGCAAACCAGAAAGACGTTCTGCGCAGCATCCGGGCGGTCGTGAAATTCTGGTGCTCGAAGGCCTCCTCCCCGGAGGCGCTTTTTTTCTGTGCGGCGGGAAGGCTTACGTCCGCACCGGGCAGACGAAGCACCAGCGCCGTAAGCGCCAGCACCGCGGTCAGGGCAAGGCCCACCGCCAGATAGGCGGTCCGCCAGCCGGGACCGTCGATCAGGGCGGAGGCGAGCTTCCCGACAACGAGCGCCGAGGCGCCGAAGCCCATCATCAGCGCTCCCGAGCACAGGCCCTTCTTGTCCGGGAACCACGCGCTGACGGTCGAGATGATGACGTTATAGGCGATCCCGATCCCAAATCCGGCCAGGACGCCGTAGCTGACATAGAGCATGAGCACCGCCCCGCTGAGGCGGGAAGCCAGAAAGAAGCCGAGTCCGCTCAGCATGGCGGACAGAAGCAGGCACAACCGTCCGCCGAGGCGTTTGCCGAACAGACCGGCGGCAAAACCGCCCAGGCAGAAAAAGCACATGGTCAGCGTGAAATTCAGGGTCAGCTCCGATGCGGTCCAGCCGAAGGTCTCCGCCAGAGGCGTCTTGAGAATGGACCAGGCGTAGACGACGCCGGCAAACAGCAGGGCGAGGACGCCGAGTGCCAGATACGCCCAGCGAACGGATACGGATTTCTCTTTCATAGTCGGTCACCTCTGAACGATTTTGGTCTTCTTCGGTTGTTCACGCGCTCTCCCCAGCGCTTGAGATAATGATCATCGTCTGGAGAAAACAATCGACTTTTCGATTGATTTCGCTATCCGATAATCATTATGAGCATGATCAAAAGCGTTTTTCGTGTTTCTCCGCTTGGCGGCCCGAAATGCTGCGGACGTTTTTTCAGTGCGCAGGACGCCCGCTCACAGCCTGCGGACCAGATCGCCCGGGCGCAGTCCGTTCGCTCTTGCGGTCCTGTTCCAACTCAAATTGGCGATGGCGATATAGAGCGCGCGGGGAAATGCATAGGGCTCGGCAAAGATGTCCGCAAGCATGCTTCCGCTGTTTATGGCATCTGCCAGCCGCTCCATTCCCTCGGCTGCCTTTTTTGTGGCACCGAAGCGGAAGGGGAGATGCACCATCAGCTCGCCGAGCAGCTCGCCGGCGCTGATCCCCAGCCCGCCGCAATAGGCAAAGCCCATCTTCACACACCACTGTTTTACGGCGCTGAACAGGCTTTGCAGCTGACAGCTCTCATACAGACCCATATTGGCGAGCAGATAAATCTTCTTGGAACCGCCCTGGTACGCCTGCTCAAACAGCTCCATCAGGCGGATCATCTGGGACGGTACGCCGTCCACATACAGGGGCATACAGAGAACCAGCGTCTCAACATCCTCCAGGAAGCTCACGAGACTGTTCAGGTCCCTGATATAGCGTTGTATCGTGACGATCTCAGGCTCTTTCGTGAGAGATCCTGCCAGCTTCCCGGCCAGCTTTCCGGAGTTTCCCTTCATGCCTCTCATGCTGCCAACAAGCAGAACGGTGCGGCCGGACGAGCATGCCGGTCTGGCGTCTGGCAGAAGACGCTCCTGCATGTCCTCCCGGAAAATGACAGCTTTCACATACCCGCGGAAATTCGCGCACAGAGCCCGAACGTAGCGACTTGCACCGGCTTTCTCCTCTCTCGTGAGAGGCGGTCCGCGGAAGATGAACGTAAACGCTTTGGTTTCCTCATAGCGCTTCTTGTGATGCGTCTCACAGCCGACGAGCTCAAACTGCGGGAGCACATAGCCGAGACAGCGGTCGATGACGTTCTTGACGAAGCCGGAAAAGCCGCCGTAGGTATAGCGGCTGATGACAACGACCTCACCGGCCCGGTGAATCATCTGCCCCATATTCTCAAACCCGTCTTTCATCACACAGACGCCGGGCGTCTTGTTCCAGCAATGAAAGCAGCCGACGCAGGGACGGATCAGCCCGTTGTCCGAGATGACCGTCCAGCCCTCGTAGTCGTGTTCGACGAGCTTCCATTCCGCCGGGTTCAGATCGTGAATGACAAGATTCATAAGAGGCCTCCGTTTCAATCACAATAGGTCATGTTGGAATCCTGCAGATCAAAGAGTATCGTAACAGAAGAAAGAAAAGAAAACAATACTGCAGCTCCAATTATGAACAGCACCCCACATGTTATTCAGTATACCATACTGTCAAACAAATAGGGTGCTGCTTATTTCAGGTCAAAACATCTTTATTCGTCTTTTGTCAGCACTTTCTTCTGCCAGCTTTTCTGTCC
>JAUNNC010000119.1 GCA_030531585.1 Eubacteriales bacterium
GTAGAGTTTTGTGGGAATGTATTGTCGGTATTCTCCTCAGCGTCCTCGGCGTTGCACTTTCACTCTGGAAGGATCAAGTTCTTCTGGCGTTGATTTCTTTCCTCGGTACTACGGCGATCGGCAACGCCCTTACCATTCAGACAACTGTCAATCACGATGTCAAGCAGTTGAAGAAGCTGCTGGATCCGTTCTTGTCTTTCAGGCTGGAAGTGATGCAGGCCGGAGAAGCTTCGGAGGCCGGTCCCACCCCTCGAAGAGACGTCGGAGACAAGTGACGGGAACGTGAAAGCTGCGGCTGATGCAAAGCCGGCACAAGCTGTGGTGACGGAAAACCATAGGAGGGCAAAACAATGCTGGAAGCAAGGATCTACGTTGGACTTCGGGATAAAGACAGCCATGAACAGATTTTTGAGACGGAGAAATACAAGGCAGAACTGAAGGAAATCTGTAAAGCCTATCACGCGCCTTTTTCCCTGCAGGTGATCGATGGCGGGTACTTTCATGACGACGGAACCTGGGTGGAGGAAAACTCGCTGCTCATCACGCTGATCGGCGTTTCCCGAAAGACGGCCTACGCGATCGCCAGGAATGTGTGTTCTTCTTTCCATCAGGAGTCGGTCATGATTACCTGTGCGACCGTTCTTCCCTTTAATGTCCATGACTCTGTTTCGAGCAACGACTGACTGAGAAAAGAAGAAAAAGGAAGGGAGTCAGATCGGAAGGAGATCGGCTGCTTCCCGGGTGAACAAACACAAAGCAGGATACCGAAATCGGTACCCTGCTTTTTGCTGCCCGGATGGATCGGCGGCTTACCGGATCTGCACGGCGTCATCCGTGGGAGACGCGTACCGATCGTCGATCACGCCGTTGAGGACCTCGGTGATATAGGCGACCACGGCCTCGTCCATCGGGATGCCCGTGTCAAAGCCAAAGCCCTGACTCGTCGCGCGGTGGAATACGTTGTAGGTGTCGCCGCCGGCCGCGCAGAAGTTGTTGGTGACAACAGCATAGACGGCGTTCTCATCAAAGGGCTCGCCGTTTATGGAACGGATGGTGACGCGCCGGATGGAAGCGGGACCGTAGTAGCTGCTCTCCTTGCCGTCCAGCGTGTAGAGCTCGCCCCGCTCCTAGGCCTTGGTGGTGTCCAGCACCCATTCGATCCCGCTGGTCTGCGGGAAGCCTCCGACGGCCTGGGGCGTGCTGAATGTAGACGCCTCAAGCGCCTCGAGAAGCTCCGACCCCTTCACATAGACGACCGTGACCGTGTTGCCGAAGGGGAGCACGGTAATAATGTCGTTCTTGGTCACGTTGCCAGCCGCAACGGAAGCGCGGATCCCGCCGCTGTTGGTGACCCCGACGACAGGCGCGGAATAGTAGGCCTCCAGGCCGCCGGCGGAGACCACGCTCCAGACCATGGCGTCGGTGACCAGAGTGCCGAGATTGGTCTGCTCGGTGCGGTTGCCCGACTCCCGCTCGCCGTTGAGAAAGACCTTGCTCCTGGCAAAGACCGAATTGTATTCCGCATCCACCTTATCCATGATCTTCTTGGCCGCGGCCGCGACGTTTCTATCCTTCTCCAGACCCGCGACGGCCATCAGGAAATTGTCCTCGATGGTCCGGGCCTCGTTGTCGATGACCACGACGCCGATGTTTTCAAAGGAACTGCCGGTGGACTGGATGGGTTCGCCCTTTTCGCCGGAGGTCATCACCGTGTGGGAGTGGCCGTCGATCAGAAAGTCCACGTCGGTCACTTTCTCGTAGAGATCGATGGAGCGGTAGCCGTTCTGGGCGGATTCCCGACCAACGCCGAGATGCGTCAGACCGATGATGAGGTCAGCGTCCTGCTCCTTCAGGCTGTCGATGGCGAGCTGGGCGCTGGCATAGAGATCGTCGAAGGTGGCAAAACTGATCTCCTGGATCAGACCGGGGTTGGCCTTTGTGGCGGTCTCAGGGGTCTCCATGCCGAAAAAGCCGATCCGCAGGGGACGCGCGTCCTCTTCACCCCCGGCCGCGGGGACATCGACCTCGATCACGGTGGTCGCGGGAAGGATCGTCTCGCCGCTCTCATCCAGGTAGACGTCGGCGCAGATCACGGAGAACCTGGCTTCTTTCAGATTCTCCATCAGCTGCGCATAGCCGTAGTCGAACTCATGGTTGCCCAGCGTGGCGACGTCGTAGCCGACGGCGTTCATCATCCTGATCGCGCTGGCGCCTTTGCTGCTTCTGACATAGGTGGTACCCTGGCTGAAATCGCCGGCGTCAACGACGATCACGTTTGCGCCGGCTTCGGTAAAGCGGGTTTTCAGCGCGGCCATGGCCGCGTACCCGTCGATATGGCCGTGTACATCGTTGGAGTGCAGAATGACGGTCTTGCCTGTGTAATCGCTGCGAATGATTCTGGCGTTGGCCGCATAGTCGTAGTCCGCGTAAGCCGTGACCGCGAGGGTGAAAACAAGCGCCAGAGAGACAAGCAGTGCCAGCAGTTTCCGCATGTTTTTCATAGGCATCCTCCGTCTTGCAGATTTTTCGGCGATGGGCCGCCTTATGACAGGTCACGCCACAATTATAACCCCTCAGGCGCCGAAACGCAATCCGGATCATGATACGATGGATGCGATCAGAGAGTACGAAGCCAAGTACGGGGGCGAGACGGAAGCTGAAGGCTGATTTCTCCCGGCGCAAAAAACGCTCCGACAGGTTTAACGGAGCGGTTTATTGAGTCATTGCACCAAAAATAAAAACGGCTTGCGGAAAACGGGTCGGCTATATATAATAAAAGACGATAAAAGACGTGGGGCAGCGCGGACAATTTGATCAAGATGCACGGCTGGACAAGCTCTCGCGAGAGATACGCGAAGCCCGTGGAATCGCTGAAAGGCAAGCATGAACCGCTTTGGACGTATCATCAGATAAACAGTCTGTAAACTCGAAAAGACAGGGGAGATCAAAATGTTTGAAAGAAAACTGTACCGCTCCGACATGCTCCGCTGCGCGCTTTGCGCCGACGCGCCGTGCACCTCGGCCTGCGGGAAGCTCGACGCCGCCTCGCTGCTGCGCAGCGTCTGGTTTGACGATGAAAAGACCGCGGCCTCCCGTTTCCCGACAGAAAACCCCTGTGTCGGATGTGCCGCGCCCTGCGAGGCGGCATGCGTCCGTGCCCATGAGGTCCCGATCCGGAAACTGTTGACACGGCTGCACGATGAGGTAAAGCCGGAGCTGGAGCACGATGTGCCGGAGGACGAGGAACGTCTCCGCACACAGCTGTGCGGCGTACCGCTGGAGAACCCGTTCCTGCTTTCGTCCTCGGTGGTCGGGAGCAGCTACGAGATGTGCGCCCGGGCCTTTGAGGCCGGCTGGGCGGGCGTTGCCTTCAAGACGATCTGCTCCTTTGAGATCCACGAGGCCTCGCCGCGCTATTCCGCTATCAACGGCGAGGGCGGCAGCATCATCGGCTTCAAGAACATCGAGCAGCTCTCCGACCACAGTGTGGCGGAGAACATGGAGATCTTCCGGCGGCTGAAGGAGAAATACCCGACAAAGTTTATTCTGGCCTCCATCATGGGGCAGAACGACGCAGAGTGGGAGGAACTGGCACGCCTGTGCGAGGAAAACGGCGCGAACGCGATCGAGCTGAACTTCTCCTGCCCGAACATGGCGGAGGGAGGTCTCGGCTCGGACATCGGGCAGGTGCCGGAGCTGGTGGAGCGCTTCACTGCCGCCGCCAGGCGCGGGACGAAGCTCCCCATTCTCGCGAAGCTTACGCCGAATGTGGCGAGGATGAGCCCTGCGGCGGAGGCCGCGAAACGCGGCGGCGCAGACGGGCTCTCGGCCATCAACACCATCAAGAGCATCATCGGGGTCAATCCGCATACCTATGTCTCCTCGCCCGCGGTACACGGCATGTCGGCGGTCGGCGGCTACAGCGGGAACGCCGTAAAGCCCATCGCGCTGCGCTTTATCGCAGAGCTGGCGCAGAATCCGACACTAGCGGGGATGCACCTGAGCGCCATGGGCGGCGTGGAGACCTGGCGGGACGCGCTCGAGTTCATCCTGCTGGGCGCAGGCAGCATTCAGATCACCACGGCTGTCATGCAGTACGGCTACCGCATCATCGACGATCTCAAGGCCGGCCTCAATCTTTATCTGGCGGAAAAGGGACTGACGAGCATCAGTCAGGCGAGGGGACTGGCGCTCGATTCCGTAAGCGAGACGACGGATGTGCTCAGACGCGACACGGTCGTATTCCCGAAGTTTCATCGGGAGAGGTGCATCGGCTGCGGGCGCTGCGCGATCTCCTGCGCGGACGGCGGCCATCAGGCGATCCGCCTCGGAAAGGACCGCAGGCCTGTGCTGGACGGGAGCCGCTGCGTCGGCTGTCATCTGTGCGTGCTGGTCTGCCCGGAACGGGCAATCGGCTCCGGCAGGAAAAGGATCGCCAAAGCGCCCCGGTAAAACAGAAAAGAAAGACATACTCCAAACCTGCTGAATCACGGGGTTCGGAGTGTTTTCCCGATTGTTCTTTTGTCGGCAAAACAAAAATGCAATCCTTATATGACAGGTTTTGCAGATGGTGCTTGGCAGCTTGCTGTCTTGTGTTCTTGGTATAGAAAAACAGCGGAAACCAGAACGGCTTCCGCTGTTTACCATTATTGGGACAGGAGTGTGGCGGCGTAGACCGTCTTACTCAGGTTTCACACTTTTTTCGCTTGCCGCGCAAGCGGCGAGGAAAACGACATAACCCGGGTAAAAAAAGGCTCTGTGCGCTTATTGTACCACAAAGTCCAGTAAGCCTTTTATCGCTGTTATCCGATCTTCTATCGACTCGCACTGAAGCTTGCCTTCCGAAAGGATGAGCGCCCTGGGGAACGGCGTCCAGTCAACAGCGTCGACGCCGCTGATCTCGTTGCGGTACAGCTGCAGGGCTTCCCCGTTCATGAATTTCAGCGAGAGGGTCTGCAGTGTCTCGGCCAGGTCCTTATTCATAACGCTGCCGTACATCTGCAGGGCTTCCTCGTTACCGAGCAAGGCCGCCGCAGCGTCGATCGTGCCCGAGCCCAGGTTCTCAATCAGGGGCTTTACGTTCCAGTACAGCAGATGCACATTGTTTCCGCCCTCGGACAGCTTTGCTGCGGCGCGGTAAAGGCACAGAGCAAGCCATTGCTCCACAAGACTGGATTTTGCTTCGAGTTCGGACGACACCGCCGTCTGCGCGTCCAAATACGCCTGTACGGCCCGGGCAGTGGAAGCGTCCATGTATTTCTGCAAATCGGCCACAGCCCCGAAAACCGCATCCATATAATTCTGAGCGCCGAACAAAGACCGGTATACCTGCGTTTCGTTGCCGGGAATGCCGAAGATAAAATCGACGCCTGAAGCGGCTCCGTCCCGAAAAGCCTGATACACGTCGGCAGGAATCAATGCGCCGTCACAGGTCGGTGCGCACATATTCCGCCAGAGCTTCTGCGCCGCTGCCTTCAATTCCTCCGTACTCAGCTGCAGAAGTTCCTCCATGGTTGCGGTCTGCGTCTCTTGCAGCAGACTCTTTGCCAGAGCCCTGGATGCCGCCGGCGAGTCATAGGCCGATACCGGGCTGCCGTTGAATACATAAGCCTTTCGGAACAGGCCCTTCGCCCGCGCACAGGCTGCAAGCAGACAGATGGAGGCCGCGCCGGATTCAAAGCCGAGCACGGTGATCCGGTCGGGGTCGCCTCCGAAGGCAGCGATGTTTTCTTTGACCCATTCCAGAGCCGCAATCTGGTCGAGCAGCCCGAGGTTTATAGCGTCCGGATATGCCTCCCCGCCGGGAAGCTCCGAAAAATCGATAAAGCCAAAAATACCAAGGCGATAATTGAAGCTTACGAACACCGTGTCCGGATGCCCGTTTACGAAATTGGAGCCGTACAGCAGGGGATCGGCAGTTCCCCCGGAAGCAAAATCACCCGGATGAAACAATACGAGGACCGGTTTTTTCGTATCTGTCTTTTTCGCGCTGACGCAGATATTCAGGGTGAGGCAGTCCTCGCTCTGCCTGTGGTGCTTTAAGATCGAGCCCTTATGCTCGACCTGTATGGCCGAAGCGCCAAAGCTGATCGCATCAAAGACCCTATCCGAGGAGGGAAGCGCTTCGGGCGCTTTCCATCTGCGTTCACCCACAGGCGGCAGCGCGTAGGGAATCCCCAGATAGCAGAGGGTTTTCTCGTATTTCCCCCCGACATAGACGCCGGTTCTTGTTTTGACCGCTCTCTTGGCGTTGTATTTACCGTGGATCTCCTGATTCTGCCGGTTTATTTCCTCGATGTCTTTTTCTTTCACATCGAAGACAAAGCCTTTGCTCCCGTCTCCATAGAGCTTGCGAATCTTCCGGGTGCGATACCAGCGGATGAGCAGATTCACCGCAAAACCGAGAATGGGCATGCCGATAACCGATACGATCTCGTTCGACACATAATCAAGCATGGACACGCCCATCCACCGAACGGAGATATACTGGGCGATCAGGAAAATGAGAAAGATCGAAGTATAGGTGATGACCCGATTGATCGGTTTTTTCTGGACTGCTTTACTGAAGCAGATCTTGCTTATGATCCCTCCGAGCAGAAGTCCGAGACCGAAGCTCGCCCCCATGCAGACGAGCTCAGGCCAGCCAAAAAGCCTGGCGATCGTTTCACCGAAGCCATAACCCAGCGCCGAGATGAAAGCGACCATAATATCATCGAACGTAAACAGTTTTCTCATCTTTTTCCTGCCCGTTCCTTCAAAGATTCAAAAAGGGCAGTCTGAACTCCGGCAGACTGCCCAAAGAAGCACATTCCTCAGAGCTTGGCGTCAATCTCTCTGCACTTGGCATCGAGCTCCTGGCGCTTGGCGT
>JAUNNC010000120.1 GCA_030531585.1 Eubacteriales bacterium
AAAAGAATTTTTATAGTCATTTCTGACTTCAAGAACCCTTTTCTTGGTGCTTATTTTGCATAAGCTGTTCTTACATTGTTCAATTTTCAAGGTACTCCGCGCGCCGTCCTTTCGGAGCGGCAGCTTGTTTAATATAACACAAGCTGTTTGCCATGTCAAGAACTTTTTTAGAAATCTTTCGATTTTTTTCAAAGCCCCGATCCGGCGATCCGTCCCTCTTTTTGGGCGCCCGCATAATATAGCACCGTCAAAGCAAAAAGTCAACAGGAAAATTTACACAATTATCCGTTTTTTTCTGCCCCTGCATAAGGGGCTTTTTGTTGGAAATCCTAAGCGGTATGAACACGAAACCGACTGTTGCAGCTCCCGGCGCCGGAAAGGCCGGACGCCGCTGCGAATATCCGATGCTCCTGACGGCGGACGCGCTGCGCGCCGTCTTCGT
Source organism: Eubacteriales bacterium (assembly GCA_030531585.1). Taxonomy (GTDB): domain Bacteria; phylum Bacillota; class Clostridia; order Oscillospirales; family Oscillospiraceae; genus Limivicinus. The sequence goes on from JAUNNC010000120.1 coordinate 443, forward strand.
CTCCTGCGCCGATTTCCAGATGCGCACGCTCAGCCTCGGCCTGCGGGACGGGCGAACGGCCCGGGTCTGCTGGCTGGACGGGCTGGTGGACGGCGCGCTGGTGTCCGAGACCATCATCCGCCCGCTGACCAGCGCCCTGCGCGCCGACGGCGGCGACACGCCCCAGCGCAGTCTCGAGCGCGCGATGGCCGGGGCGGTCTACAGCTATTCCGCTCAGCGCCGCGAGACCCTGGACGAGGCCGTGGACGATCTCACCCACGGCTGCTGCCTGCTGCTGTTCGACGGCGTGTGCCGCGCGGTGAGCTTCGAGGTGCGCAGCGCGTGCGCCCGGCCCGTCTCGGAGCCGACGCTCGAGAAGTCCATCAAGGGCGCGCGCGACTCCTTCGTGGAGACCCTGCGCGTGAACACCGCGCTGGTGCGGCGCAGACTCGCCACGCCCGCGCTCAAGATCGTGGAGTCCGGCGTCGGGCGCGTGTCGCACACGCGCGTCGCGCTGCTCTTCCTCGAGGGCGCGGCGGATCCGGCGCTCGCCGAGACGCTGTGCGCGCGGCTCGACGCGCTTGATATCGACGCGCTGGCCGCCGCGGGGCCGCTGGAGGCGGCGCTGATCGACGCGCCGGACTCCCCCTTCCCGCAGCTTCTGCACACCGAGCGGCCCGACCGCCTCGCCCGCTATCTGCTCGAGGGGCGCGTGGGCATTCTGGTCGACGGGCTGCCGGTCGCCTTTGCCGCGCCGGTGCGCTTTTCGGATTTCCTGCGCGTGGCCTCCGACCTCAACGACCACCGGCTGATCGCCGGGGCCCTGACGCTGCTGCGCTGGCTCGCGCTGGGTCTTAGCCTGCTGCTGCCCGCGCTGTATGTGGCGGTGGCGCTGTACCATCAGGAGATGATCCCGACCCGCCTGCTGCTGAGCGTGATCGAGGCCAAACGCTCGGTGCCCTTCTCGACGGCGCTGGAGGTGCTGGGGATGCTCGTCTCCTTCGAGCTGCTGCAGGAGGCCGGCCTGCACCTGCCCAACCCCATCGGCGACACGGTCTCGATCATCGGCGCGCTGATCGTGGGCCAGTCGGCGGTGGAGGCGCGCATCGTCTCGCCGATCGCCATCATCGTGGTGGCCTTCGCGGGCATCGCGGGCTACACGCTGCCGAGCCAGGACCTCGGCGCGGCCATCCGTCTGTCGCGGCTGGGTCTGGTGCTCGCGGCGATCGCCGCCGGCTTCTTCGGGATCGGCGCGGCGCTGTGCCTGCTGCTGCTGCATCTGGCGCAGATCGACAGTCTGGGCCTCAACTACACCGCCCCGCTCAGCGACGGACGGCCCCGGCCGCTCAAGCGTCTGCTGCCGCCCACGCCCCGGGAGGGCGCCGCGGCGCGGAGGACGCAGCCGTGAGGCGCCTCGCGGCGCTGGGGCTGGCCGCGCTCCAGCTCCTGCTGCTGACCGGGCGCGGCGGCGTGCGCACGAACTACCGCGAGGTCGAGCAGCTGCTGGTCGTGCAGACCCTGGGTCTTGACGGGAAGGAGGGCGGCGTGACGCTGACGCTCGCGGCCAAGGGCGACAGCGAGCAGGGCGTGCGGCGGATGAAGGCGCCGGGCAGCTCGGTCACGGCGGCCATGGACCGCATCCGCGCCTCAATCTACGAGGAGGAGCTGTTCTGCGCCCACGCCGAGCGCCTCGTCGTCGGGGAGAAGACCGCCGAGGCCGGGCTGGACGGCGTTCTCGCCTGGCTCGAGCGCTCGCCGGAGATGCGGCTGGACCTGCCGCTGTACGTGGTGCGCGGCGACACGGCCGAGCGCGCGATGCTCGAGGTCGGGGACGAGCAGCGCGGCATCTGCGACGCGATGGACACCGCCGACCGGGCGGCGCGGCGGCGCGGCGACTGCGGTCTGACCACGGCCGCCGACATCCTGCGCGACAGCGCGCGCTTCGGCAGCGCCCTGATCTGCGCGCTCTCCCTGCGCCCCGCGGCCGAGCAGGACGAAAAGGCGGAGGGCGCGCTGACCGCCGCGCCCTCTGGCTACGCGGTGCTGCGGGGCGGGAAGCTGGTGCGCTTCCTCAACGCCGAGCAGGCCATCGCCGCGGGGCTTTTAAAGAACGAGCCCGGCCTGAGCGAGATCACGGTCTGCGACCGCTTCGGGCGTCCCGCGGTGATCGAGCTGAGCGGCGGGAGCAGCCGCATCCGCCCGGTCTGGGAGGGCGGGGCGCTCCGGGGCCTGCAGGTGGAGGTGCAGCTGCGCGGAAGCGTCGCGGAGCTGAGCGCGGGCTCTTCGCCGCCGGACACGGACGAGCTCACGGCGCGGCTGGAGGAGAAGCTCGCCTCCGCGGTCAGCGCCGCCCTGCAGGCCAGCCGCGAGCTGCGCGCGGACTATCTGGGCCTGGCCGCCCATGTGGAGCGCGCCGACCCCGTGCGCTTCCGGGCGCTGACGCAGGCTTTCCCCGACCTGCTGCCGGAGCTGCAGCTCGAGGTCACGGTGCGCGCGCGGCTGGATCACGCCCCCGACCGGAAGGAGGTCTAAATGGAACGGAACATCGAGCGGCGGCAGCTTCTGAGTCTCGGCGTGGTGCTGTTCCTCGCGCCCGCGCTGCGTCTGTTCCCGGCGGAGGCGGCCTCGGCCGCCGGGCGCGCCGCCTGGCTGACGCCGCTCGCCGCGCTGCCGCTGCTGGTTTTCTACGCGGCGTTTCTCACGAAGCTCCTGTCCCTGCGGCGCGAGGGCGAGGCCCTGCCGGAGCTCATCGGCCGCGCGGCGGGCAGGCCCGTGCTCGCGCTGACGGCGCTGTGGCTGCTGCTGTACGCGGCCTTCGTCCTGCGCGCCGGGGCGGACCGCTTCGTCGGCACCGTCTATCCGCGCGCGTCGTACGCCGTGTTCGCGGAGGTCATGGGCGCGCTGGCTCTGGCCGGAGCCCTCGCCGGGCCGCGGGCGCTGGCGCGGGTGGGGCGGATGCTGCTGCCCTTCGTGCTGGGCGTGCTGCTGGTGCTGCTGGCGATCGCCCTCGGCTCCGTGCGCGCGGACAATTTGTGGCCGCTGCAGCCCCGGGAGCTGTCCGGCCTCGCGCGCGGGGTCCTGACGCCGCTGGACGTGGCCGCGGGCGCGGCGGCCGCGCTGTGCTTTCCGGCGCGCGCGGGACAGCCGGGGCCGGACGCGCGGCGCGCGCTGGCGCTCTGGATGGCGGGGCTGTGCGCGCTGCTGACCCTGCTGGCCCTCGCGGTCACGGGCAGCCTCGGCCACGAGCTCACGGGTGAGCTCTCCCGCCCCTTCTTCGTGCTGGTGCGCACGCTGACCTTCTTCCGCACGGTCGAGCGTGTGGAGGCGCTGGTCGTGATGCTGTGGATCTTCCCGGACTTCCTGACGGCCTCGCTCTTTCTCTGGGCGTTCTCGCAGTGCCTGTACCGTCTGCTCGGCGGCGGGGAGGAGGGGAGCCTTGCGGCCCGCGCCGGGCTGAAAACGGCAGGACCGCTGCTCTGGCTCGGCGCGCCGGCGGCGGTGGTGCTCGCGCTGATCCTCGCGCCCGATGCGCGGCGGCTCGAGCGCTGGTCGCAGGCGCTGATCCCGGCCTGCAACCTGCTGTTCTGCTTCGTGCTGCTGCCCGCGGTCTATGCTCTCGCAAAATGGCGGGAGAAGAAAGGGGAAAAATAACGGCGGAGCCGCTCAAGCGGCTCCGCCCCTACATATTGTATTTATTTCAGATACTGCACCAGATCGAAGTTCTCGATGCCCTCGGCGTAGGTGACGGGATTGGCCTCGATGAACGCGTCGAGCCTCTCGTTCATGCCGGTGACGGCGACCTCGTACCGCGCGGTCACGGGCGTACCCTGGGCGCTGTAGAGCAGGTTGTCCGCCCGCAGCGGGAGCCGCATGATCACATGGTAGCCGTACGCGCTCTCCACCGGGTCGGAGACCTCGAAGGGCGCGAGCGAAGCGACCGCGGCCTCAAACTCCTTGACCATGACGCCGGGGATATAGGTATAGCCCATGGAGTAGGTCCTCTTGCCGCCGTCCTCGCTGAACTGCTCCATCAGCTCGAGGAAGCGCTTCTCGCGCTGTTCCGGGTCCTCGACGGCGCGCAGCTCTGCGGCGAACTCCTCGGCCTGGATGCGTTTCTCGGCCACGGCGGCCTCCTCCAGCTTATCGCCGGTGTTGGGGTCGATGGTCATCAGCAGGATATGGACGGCGGACACGTAGCCCTGCTTTTCCAGATAGTCCACGGCCTGCTCCTCGGTGACCTTCTCGCCGTCGTGGCCGTAGGTCTCGTCGAAGAAGGCGTCGAGCAGGAGGCTCGTCTCGCGGATGCGGCGATAGGTCTCGATGCCGAAGCCCTCGCTCTCGAAGCGGGCCCGGAGCTGTTCGACCGTCGCGCCCTCGCCGAGCAGCGCTCTGGCGAGCCCTTCGTCGGTGAGCTGCGCCTTCTGCTCCTCGCTCAGGCTGACCTGCTCCTGCACGGCGAAGCGGCGGCAGGCCAGGCTGCTGGCCAGGTTCCGGTTGGTCTCGTACACGGCGTACTGCGCGTAGGTCATGCCGCTGCCGTCGCCGACCGAGCCCTCCCAGTCCGCGGCCATGCCGTAAAAGCTGGCCATCTGCTGGAAGTAGTCCCGGATCTCGCGGCAATACGAGAAGAGCCACTCACAGTATTCCTTCCAGCTCACCGTATCGTCGCCGAGCGAAAGGACGGTCTCATTTTCGGCGCGCAGGGCGCGGATCGCGTCCTCGTCCGGGCTGCGGATCTCGACCGGCGCGGGCGTGGCCGCCGGCTGGGCGTCGGAGGCTGCGGGCGCCGTGTCCGCCGCGGCGGGCTCCGCCGTCTCCTGCTGCTGTCTGAGATAGATGACGGTGGCCGCGGCCGAGAAGACGACCAGGACCGCCAGAAGGATGAGCAGTAAGCGTTTCATAGTCGGAGTACTCCTTTGCAGGGATGTCGTGCTTTTCTTTTATACCATCGTTCGCCGGGCAAATCAAGAAGATAATGTGAACTTCCGCGCATCATCCGCCCGCGGGGCCGCTCCAGTCCCGGACGAACTGCCGCGCCTCGTCGATGACGCGGGCCTTGTTGAGGATCTTCACGCTCAGGCAGGGCTTGGAGCCCGCCTCGACGCGCAGGCGCCTGTTGTACGCGGGCCTCGCGTACAGGGCCGAGACCTTCTCCATGTCGAAGTCGGCGACGGTGTAGCGCAGGCAGCCGTTTTTCTGGGCGATGTCGGTGATGCCGGCGCGCCCGGCCTCGCCGCGGAGCAGGGCGACGTGGATCAGGGCGTTGACGCCGGGCGGGGTCTCGCCGAAGCGGTCGATGAGCTCGTCGGTGAGGTCGTCGGCCTCCTCCTCGGTGCGGATCAGGGCGATGCGGCGGTAGATGTCCATGCGCTGCTCGCTCGACTCGATATAGCGCTCGGGGATGTTCGCGGCCACGGCGAGGTCCGCCGAGCAGTCGGCGCGCTGCGGCGGCGTGATCCCGCGGGCCTCGAACACGGCCTCGCTGAGAAGCTTCATATACATATCGTAGCCCACGTCGACCATGTGGCCGGACTGCTCCGCGCCCAGCAGGCTCCCCGCGCCGCGGATCTCAAGGTCGCGCATGGCGATCTTCATGCCCGAGCCGAAGGCGGCGAAGTCCCGGATCGCGTTGAGGCGCTTCTCGGCGTCCTCGGTCAGGACCTTGTCGCGCCGGAACGTGAGGTAGGCGGAGGCCCGCCTCGTCGAGCGCCCGACGCGGCCGCGGATCTGGTGCAGCTGTGCAAGGCCCAGGCGGTCGGCGTCCTCGATGATGAGGGTGTTGACGTTGGGGATGTCGATGCCGGTCTCGATGATGGTGGTGCAGACCAGGATCTGCGTCTCGCCGGAGACGACCGCATCCATGACCGCGGCGAGCTGCTGTTTGTCCACCTGCCCGTGGGCGACGGCGATCGTCACGTCGTCGTCCAGAAGCTCCCGCAGGCGGCGGGCGGTGCGCTCGATGTCCTCGATGCGGTTGTGCAGGTAGTAGACCTGCCCGCCGCGCTGGAGCTCGCGCCGGATCGCGTCCGAGACGACGCCCCAGTCGTGCTCGAGCACGAAGGTCTGCACGGGCTGGCGGTCCTCGGGCGGCTCCTCGATGGTGGACATGTCGCGGATGCCGGACATGGCCATGTTCAGCGTGCGCGGGATGGGCGTGGCGGTGAGCGTCAGCACGTCCACGCCGCGCGAGAGCTCCTTGATGTGCTCCTTGTGCGTCACGCCGAAGCGCTGCTCCTCGTCCACGACCAGAAGGCCGAGGTTTTTGAACCTCACGTCCCTGCTCAAAAGCCGGTGCGTGCCGATCACGAGGTCGCACTCCCCGCTCGCGAGCTCGCGCAGCACGCGCGAGGCCTGGGCGTTCGTCCCCATGCGGCTCAGCACGGCGATGTTCACCGGGAAGCCGAAGAAGCGCTGCAGCGCGGTCTGGTAGTGCTGCTGGGCCAG
>JAUNNC010000121.1 GCA_030531585.1 Eubacteriales bacterium
CCCTTTCGGGGCGCCCGTATTGTGGTACGGCCGACGGGATTCGAACCCACGACCTGTTCCGCGCTCCGCGCGGGACGCCTCCGGCGGATTGAACGTGCTTCGCACCTGGAGGTCGTGGGTTTACATAATCTCTCCATCTATACCACAATACGGACGCCCCTTTCGGGGCGCCCGTATTGTGGTACGGCCGACGGGATTCGAACCCACGACCTCCAGAGTCGGAGTCTGGCACTCTATCCAGCTGAGCTACGGCCGCGTATCTGTCCGTATTTACAAGGGGCGCGAAATCTGCTATACTGAACAAGTCGGAAAGCCGCCGCGCGCCCTCTGTTCTGCGGAGCAAGGCGTATTATAGCAAACTTTCCTCCCAAAGTAAAGGACGATTTTTCTTTTTTTGAACCGCACAGGAAGGGACGCCAAGCCCATGAACAACAGCAAACGAATCCTGATCATTACCCTGTGCCTGATGCTGCTCCTGCCGCTCGCCGCCTGCGGGGAGACGCAGATGAGTCAGCGTCAGGTTTTCGCCATGGACACCATCATGACGCTGACCGCCTACGGCAAGCGGGCGGAGTACGGACTCAACGCCGCACAGAGCGTCATCCAGTCCATGAACGACGCGCTCGACCCGGACCTCGAGACCAGCACGACCTACGCCATCAACCACGCCCAGGGCGGCAACGTCTCGATCTCGGGTCAGGTCAACAAGATGCTCTCGACCGCCTACACGGTCTACAAGCAGTCGGGCGGCGCGCTCGATCTGACGATCTACCCGGTCATTGTGCGCTGGGGCTTCGACAGCGGCCGCTACTACGTCCCCACAGACGAGGAGCTGTGGGTCGACCTGTCGCACAAGGGCTTTGACAAGATGGTGCTGACGAGCTTCCCGAGCTCCGGCTCCTACGCAGTGTCCTTCCCGGTCGGCACGCAACTCAGCTTTGCGTCGGTCGCCAAGGGCTGCGCCGCCGAGAACGCGATCAGCGCCATGCGCAACGCCGGCGTCACGAGCGGCATCATCTCGCTCGGCGGGAACGTGCAGACGCTCGGCCTCAAGCCCGACGGCTCCAACTGGGCCGTCGCCGTGGCGGACCCCAACAACCCGACGAGCTATGTCGGCGTCCTCTCGATCGGCGAGGCGGCGATCGTCACCTCCGGCACCTACCAGCGCTATTTCACGCAGGACGGCAAGACCTATCATCACCTCATCAACCCCGAGTCGGGGCGTCCGATCAACAATACGCTCAAATCCGCGACCATCGTCTGCGAGGACGGGACTCTGGCCGACTGCCTGTCGACCGCGATGTTCGTTCTCGGGCAGAGCAAGGCGATCAACTACTGGCGCGTGTACGGCGGCTTTGACATGATCCTCATCAACAACGAGAACGAGGTCATCTGCACCAAAGGCCTGATCGAAAGATTCACGCTGTCGAACAACGCGTACACCCTGCGATACGTCGAGTAAGCCATGGCAGACCTGAACACCGAAGTACGCTACCTCAAGGGCATAGGAGAGAAAAAGGCGCAGGCGCTGAACAAGCTCGGCGTCTTTTCTCTGCGTGACCTTGTTTCTTTTTTCCCCCGCCGCTATGAGGACCGCAGCGCCGTCAAGCCCATCGCCCTCACGGTCGAGGGGGAGAGCGTGTGCGTCGAGGCCATGGTCGCGGACACGCCGCGGCTGGCACGCGTGCGCCGGGGACTGGATCTGGTGAAGCTGCGCGCCGTGGACGACAGCGGCTCGCTGGACCTCACCTTCTTCAACCAGCCCTACGCGAAGGACAATCTGCGCCGCGGCGAGACCTACATCTTTTACGGCAGGATCGAGGTCAGCGGCGCGCGCCGCAGCATGGTCAACCCCGTGTACGAGCGCGCCGAGGGTCCGCGCGCGGTGACCGGGCGCATCCTGCCCGTCTACCGGACCGCGGCGGGGCTCAACCAGCGCAGCATGCTCTCCGCCGTGCGGCAGGGGCTGGACGCCTGTCTGGACCAGCTGCCGGACGTGCTGCCCCACGACGTGCGCGAGCGCTGCCAACTCGCCCAGACGGGCTACGCCTACGAGAACATCCACTTCCCCACGGACTTCACGGCGCTGGAGCTGGCACGTCGCCGCCTGATCTTCGAGGAGCTCTTTGTCCTGGCCTGTGCGCTGGGCCGTATGCGGGGCGAGCGCACGCGCGAGCGCGGCATTCCCATGCGTCCGCAGAGCATGGACCGCTTCTGGGCGGCGCTCCCCTTCTCCCCCACCGGGGCGCAGAAGCGCGCGGTGGAGCAGGCCCTCTCGGACATGGACTCCGGCACTGTGATGAACCGTCTCGTGCAGGGCGACGTCGGCAGCGGCAAGACGCTGGTCGCGGCGGCGCTGATCTGGCACTGTGCGGAGAACGGCTACTGCTCCGCCTTCATGGCCCCGACCGAGATCCTCGCCGAGCAGCACTGCCGCACGCTCACGGAGCTCTTGGGTCCGCTGGGGCTTCGCATCGGCAAGCTCACAGGCTCGATGAGCGCAAAGGAGAAGCGTGAGGTCAAGGCCGCGCTCAAGGCGGGCGAGCTCGACCTCATCATCGGCACGCACGCCCTGTTCAGCCAGGACGTGGAGTATGAGCGCCTCGCCCTCGTGGTGACGGACGAGCAGCACCGCTTCGGCGTGGGGCAGCGCTCGGCCCTGATCGGCAAGGGGCAGCGGCCCCACGTGCTGGTCATGTCCGCGACGCCGATCCCGCGCACGCTGGCCCTCATCATCTACGGCGATCTCGACGTGTCCGTGATCGACGAGCTCCCGCCCGGGCGGCAGAAGGTGGACACCTTCGCCGTTGACGAGAGCTACCGCGAGCGCCTCAACGGCTTTATACGCAGGCTGGTCTCCGAGGGCCGTCAGGTCTTCGTCGTCTGTCCGATGGTGGAGGAAAACGAGGAGCTGGCCGTGCCGCTCAAGAACGCGCAGGAGCACGCTGCCGAGCTTGCCCGGACCTTCCCCGATCTCCGCGTGGCCTGCATCCACGGCCGCATGAAGGCGAAGGAGAAGGACGCGGTCATGGCCGCTATGGTCGCCGGGGAGGTCGACATCCTCGTCGCCACGACCGTCATCGAGGTCGGGGTCGACGTGCCGAACGCGGCGCTGATGATCGTGGAGAACGCCGAGCGCTTCGGCCTCAGCCAGCTCCACCAGCTCCGCGGCCGCGTCGGGCGCGGGCAGCACAAGAGCTGGTGCATCCTCGTGTCCGACAACGACGGGGAGGAAAACCGCGCGCGGCTTTCGATCATGACCAAGACCAACGACGGTTTCAAGATCGCCGAGGAGGACCTGCGCCTGCGCGGCCCGGGCGACTTCTTCGGCTCGCGCCAGCACGGCCTGCCCGAGATGCACGTCGCCGACCTCGGCGCGGACGTGAACGTGCTGCAAAAGGCCCAGCAGGAGGCGACGGAGCTTCTCGCCGCCGATCCGGAGCTGGCCCTGCCCGAGCACGCCGCCCTGCGCGAGAGCGTCGAGCGCATGCTGAAAGCCGGCAGCGACAGCTTCAATTGATTATGTAAAATATGTTATGTAATTTAGATTATGTTTTCTAAAATTTGTTAACTAAATTATGTAGCTTATATTATGTAAATCATCCTGTATACAAGAATCTCCGCTTCCGGAAAGAAAGCGGAGATTCTTGCATATTGTCCGTTATCTGTCATCTCGAGCGGAGGCGAAGCCGGAGTCGAGAGATCTGAAAGCGTCGTAGAACCGTGCTTTTCGGTTCTCTCGACTCGCTCTGCTCGCTCGAGATGACAGGGCTGTGGGATGGCAGCGTCATCTTACCCCTCTCCGCTCCGGTGTTTTCCGGTATAAAAAACAGGACGGATCGCTCCGTCCTGTTTTGCTATTCTCTTTGCCTCAGTTGATCTTCAGGCTCTCCCACAGGGAGTTTACATAATCCAGCGTCTCCTCGTCGAGGTTGCGGTAGGCGTACTCGTTGTAAAGCGCGCTGAAGTCCCCGATCTCGGGGTAGAGGATCTCCATGGCCTCCTCGCCCATCTCGTCGATATAGTCCTCATTGGTGAACACGGCTTTGTTGGGGCAGGCGTAGTAGATGATCTCCGCGTTGGCGATGGCGGGCTCGGGCGAGAGCATGTAGTTGATGAACCTCTCGGCCAGCTCCTTGTTCTGGCAGCAGGAGGGCACGCACATGGCGTCGATGAAGTAGTTGGTGCGCTCGGGGTAGTAGAACTGCAGATCGATCCCTTCGGCCTGCGCGTCGATCATCGTGAAGTAGTCGCCCGCGTAGTAGGCACCGATGGCGGCCTCGCCGGATTCCATCATGTTGTAGATCTCGTCCATGACGTAGCTCTTGACCAGCGGGGCCTGTTTCTTGAGCTCGGCCAGGGCAAGATCCCACTCAGCCCGGTCTGTGCTGTTGACATCGAGTCCCAGCTTGTACTGGGCGATGCCGAAGGCGTCGCGCGAGTTGTTGATCTGCAGGATCTCGCCCTTGTACTTCTCGTTCCAGAGCAGATCCCAGCCGCCCACGTCGGCCTCGTCGACGACCGCGGCGTTGTAGATGACGCCGATGACGCCGTAGGCGTAGGGCACGGTGTACTTGTTGTCCGGGTCATAGAAAAGGCCGCGGAAGCCCTCGTCGATGTTTGCGTAGTTGGGGATGTTGTTGAAGTCCAGCTCGAGCAGCATGCCGTTTTCGCGCATGCGGGCGATCATATAGTCCGAGGGGAAGATCACGTCATAGCTGACGGCGCCGCTGGAGAGCTTGGCGTACATGTCCTCGTTGCTGGCGAAGGTGGTGTAGTTGACCTTGACCTTCTGGCCGTAGGTCTCCTGATACCACTTCTCAAACTCGCGGATCGTGTTGAAGGAGTCCTCCGAGCCGTCGGAGATATACTCGCCCCAGTTGTAGACGTTCAGGGTCAGGGTCTTTCCTTCCCCGCCGCAGCCCGCGAGCAGGGCGGCGAGCATGAGCACGGACACGAGCAGCGCGATGGTCTTTTTCATGGTTTTGCCTCCTTGGATGCTTTTCGGATTTGTCTGGCGGCTCTGCGCCGCTGGACCTCGTCCTCGTCGTAGAGGTTGGAGACCAGCAGCAGTGTGAGGATAACGAAGAAGATGATGGTCGCCAGCGCATACATCTTCGGGGTGACGGTCTTTTTGGTCATGTTGTAGATGCGGATGGGCAGGGTCTGGAAGCCGTTGCCCGAGGTGAAGTAGCTGATGACAAAGTCGTCGAGCGAGAGCGTGAAGGCCATGATGAGGCCGGTGATGACGCCGGGCATGATCTCCGGCAGCACGGCCTTGAGGAAAGCCCGGAAGGGCGTGCAGCCGAGGTCCATGGCGGCCTCGGGCAGGGCCTTGTCCATCTGCTGGAGCTTGGGCAGCACCTGCAGGATGACATAGGGCAGGCAGAAGGTGATGTGCGCGATGAGCATGGTGCCGAAGTTCAGGCTCGTCGCCGCGCCGAAGAGTCTGCCGACAAAGACGAACATCAGCATCAGGGAGATGCCGGTGATGATGTCGGGGTTGATCATCGGGATGTTGGTGACGCTGTCCATGGTCTGGCGCAGGACCTTATTGCGCAGGCGGTTGATGCCGACGGCGGCGGCCGTGCCCATGGCGGTGGAGATCAGCGCGGCCGAGACCGCGAGCACCAGGGTGTTGCGCACGGCCTTGAGCGTCTCGGCGTCGCGGAAGAGCTCGCGGTACCAGTGGAGCGAGAAGCCGGAGAAGACCGACAGGCTCTTGGCGTCGTTGAAGGAGAAGACCAGCAGGATGGCGATCGGCGCGAAGAGGAAGATCATCACGAGCGTCGTGTAGATTTTCGATGCACGTTTCATGTCTCCGCCTCCCTTACGCCACGATGAGCTTCCGGTTGGCGAGCTTCTGCATCAGGGCCATGCACACGAGCAGGATGACCATGAGGATGAAGGCGATGGCCGCCGCGAAGTGCAGGTTGTTGGCCACATACTGGCCCTCGATGGCGTCGCCGATGAGGAAGAACTTGCCGTTGCCGAGCTTCTGGGAGATATAGAAGGTGCTGATGGAGGGGATGAGCACCATGGTCACGCCCGAGAGGACGCCGGGGATGCTCAGCGGCCAGATCACGCGGCGCAGGACGCTCGGCCCCGGGCAGCCCAGGTCGCTTGCGGCCTCGAGCAGTCTCACGTCGAGCTTGGCCATGACCGAGTAGATCGGCAGCACCATATACGGGAAGTAGTCGTAGACCATGCCGATGATGACCGCGGACTCGGTGCCGATGATGTGCACCGGGCGCAGATGCAGGGCGGTCAGAAAGCTGTTGAGGAGGCCCTTGTCCTGCAGGATGGTCATCCAGGCGTAGGTGCGGATCAGGAAGTTCATCCACATCGGGATCATAATGAGCGTCAGCAGGATCTTCTGCGTCTTCTCCGGGGCGCGGGCCATGATGTAGGCCAGCGGGTAGCCCATCAGCAGGCAGAGGATCGTGGAGATCACCGCCAGCTTCAGAGAGCGCATGAAGATGACGAGGTAGGTGTGCACCTCTTTGACCGTCACGCCGTCGTCCACGACGGAGGTGGCGGTGAAAAAGCGGGTGATGTTGTCGGTGGTGAAGGCAAAGGACGAGTCGGTGAAGGCATAGTAGGCCACGAAGACGAGCGGCACCACGATGAACAGCACCGCCCACACCGAGTACGGCGTCAGCGTCAGGCGCTGGACGAGCGAGCTGGTCTTCTTATTCATCCTGCTTCTCGCTTTCCGTCAGGATCTCGCCGAGCTCTTCGATCTCGGCCAGCTCCTCG
>JAUNNC010000122.1 GCA_030531585.1 Eubacteriales bacterium
TGGGCTTCTTGGTGGGGACGATCTTGTAGCGGTTGTGCTGCATGGTGGGCGGGTTGAGCGCGCAGCGGCCCAGATGCAGGGAGTCGCCCAGAGCCTGCATGTTCTCGGTGCCGTTGGCCTTGGAGAAGTTGAAGCAGCCGTTGTGGCAGCGGATGCAGGGACGGATCTCATCCTCGCGGCCCTCTTTGATCTTGGTGACCCAGTGCTCGTCGACCAGGTTCTGACGGGCGATGGCGACGGCGTCCAGACGGCCGGCGCCGATCTCCTCGGCGGCCTTGAGCGGCTCCATACGGCCGGCGCAGGCGACGGGGATATCGATGAACTGACGGATATGCTCGACGTCGGCGAGGTTGCAGTTGTCAGGCATGTACTGAGGCGGGTGAGCCCAGTACCAGGCGTCGTAGGTGCCGTTGTCGCAGTTGAGGAAGGCGTAGCCGGCATCCTGCAGGATCTTGACGGCCTTCTCGGACTCGGCCATATCGCGGCCGAACTCCTCGAACTCCTCGTAAGGCATGGCGCCCTTGCGCCAGCCCTTGGTGCAGGAGCGGACGGAGTAACGCAGGGAGACGGGGAAGTCGTCGCCGGCCTGCTTGTGGATCTCCTGAACGATCTCGGTGGCGAAGCGCAGACGGTTCTCCAGGCTGCCGCCGTACTGGTCGGTGCGGAAGTTCATGTTCGCAATGGCGAACTGGTCGAGGTTGTAGCCCTCGTGGACGGCGTGGATCTCAACGCCGTCGATACCGGCCTCGCGCAGCTTCTTGGCGGTGGCGCCGAAGTGCCACACCATCTCCTGGATCTCCTCAATGGTGAAGGGACGGGAGTTGAGGTTGTCGGCCCAGCGGTTGGGGGTTGCGGAGGCGGAGGCGCAGGCGTACTGCACGTCGACGACGGGGCTGGCCAGCTTGTTGAGCAGGTCGTTTCTCGCCAGCGCGGCCATCCACGGGGTGACGGCCATGGAACGGCCGAAGCCGCCCGCCAGCTGGATGAAGAGCTTGCCGCCGGTCTTGTGGTACTCGTCCATATAGGGCTTGAGCACACGGTACATCTGGCGGTTGGAGTCGAGCCACTTTCTGCCCATGGTGTCGCGGATGACCTGCATGCCGGGGAGAACGAGGCCCACGCCGTCCTTGGCTCTCTTGAGCAGGAAGTCGGCGCCTTCAAGGTCGAAGTGAGAGGGCTCCAGCCAGCCGAACAGGGTGGTGCCGCCCATGGAACACTGCACGATGCGGTTCGGGATCTCTACTTCACCGATCTTGAACGGAGTAAATAGAGGCTCATATTTCGGATTCATTGAAAAACTCCTTTACTAAAATAGATTTCCCGTTTTCTTACGGAAGCAGAGCTCTGACGAAGTCGATCGGCCACATCAGCAGATCCCCGAGCAGATAGACCTTGTCCTGGATGGCAAGGTACAGATCTTCTCCGAGAAGGCCGAAAAGCGTCTCCTTCGCCTCGTCGGTCTCCAGCACCTTGGCAATGCCGTAGCCCAGACAGCCGAGACATACGAGAACCAGGAATTTCCTCAGTTTCTTCATGTAAGATTATCCCTCCTGCTAAGATTTTTGTAAATGAGTATGCGCAATTTGCTGTGAATATTATACTGATTTCGCCCCGCCGAGTCAATCCCTTTTCCCCCAATTTGAACAAAACGGGGCAATCTGTAAGCCTTTTCCCTCTCTTCGGTCCTGTTTTCATACCGGGCATGCCCCACTTGCATTCTTTGACGGAAACGCGGCATTGTCTCTATACAAATCCGCGGAAAGCTGATATACTGTCTGGGAATCTGAAAAAAAACGAGGTGTTCCCTATGCGATCGCCGACCCTTGTCATTCTGGCCGCCGGGATGGGCAGCCGCTTCGGCGGGCTCAAGCAGATCCGCCCCGTGGACGAGCGCGGCCACGCCATCATCGACTATTCTCTTTTCGACGCTTTCCGCGCGGGCTTCCGCCGCGTCGTGTTCATCATCAAGCACGAGATCGAGGCGGACTTCAAGGCCGCCGTCGGAACGCGCATGGAGAAGTACTTCGACGTGAAGTATGTTTTCCAGCAGCTCGATATGCTGCCCGAGGGCTACGCGGTGCCCGAGGGGCGCGTCAAGCCCTGGGGCACGGGGCACGCGGTGCTCTGCTGCAAAGACGCGGTGGACGGGCCCTTCGCCGTCATCAACGCCGACGACTTCTACGGCCCCGGCGCCTATCAGGCGATCTATGACTTTCTCGCGCAGGACCGGCCGGAGAGCGAGCACGCCATGGTCGCCTACCTGCTGCGCAACACCGTCACCGAAAACGGCTATGTCGCCCGCGGCGTGTGTCAGGTTGAGGACGGCCTGCTGACCGGCGTGACGGAGCGCACGCACATCGAAAAGCGCGGTGAGGACGCCGCCTACACCGAGGACGGCGAGACCTGGCATTCCCTGCCGGGCGACGCTCCGGTCTCGATGAACTTCTGGGGCTTCTCCCCCGCCATGCTGCGGGAGCTGGACAGGCGCTTCCCCGCCTGGCTCGACGCGAACCTGAAGACGAACCCGCTCAAGGGCGAGTATTTCCTCCCCTCCGTCGCAAACGCCGTCATCGAAGAGGGGCTCGGCACGGTCCGGGTCCTCCCCTGCCATGAGCAGTGGTACGGCATGACCTACAAGGAGGATCTGCCCGGCGTCGCAGCGGCGCTGAAAAGCATGCGTGAAAACGGGATCTACCCCGAAAAACTTCTGGATTGAGAGGAATCAACATGAACGTACTGGTAACGGGCGGCGCCGGCTATATCGGCAGCCACACCTGCGTAGAGCTTCTGAACCGCGGCTACGGCGTGGTCGTCATCGACAACCTCGTCAACTCCAGCCCCAAAGCCATTGAGCGCGTGGAGGAGATCACCGGCAAGAAGGTGGCCTTCTACGAAAACGACGTGCGCGACCGTGCGGCGCTCGACCGCATTTTTGAAAAGCACGACATCGACTGCGCCATCCACTTTGCCGGGCTCAAGGCCGTGGGCGAGTCCGTGGCGATGCCGCTGGAGTACTACGACAACAACCTGTTCTCCACCGTCCGCCTCTGCGAGGCCATGCGGGACCACGGGGTGCACGACATCGTGTTCTCCTCTTCGGCCACGGTCTACTCCGGCGACAATGACATGCCTCTGCGTGAGAGCTCGAAGACCGGCATGTGCACCAACCCCTACGGCTGGACCAAATACATGTCCGAGCAAATCCTGCGCGACACGGCCAAGGCGGTGAACGACTTTTCGGTCTCCCTGCTGCGCTACTTCAACCCCATCGGCGCACATTCGAGCGGCCTGATCGGCGAGGACCCGCGCGGCATCCCGAACAACCTCATGCCCTTCATCGCGCAGGTCGCGGTCGGCCGCCGCGACCACCTGAGCGTCTACGGCGGCGACTACAACACCCCGGACGGCACGGGCGTGCGCGACTACATCCACGTCGTCGACTTGGCCCGCGGCCATGTCTGCGCCATCGAGTACATGATGAAGCACCGCGGCGAGAACGTTTTCAACCTCGGCACCGGCACCGGCTACAGCGTGCTGGATATGGTCCACGCCTTCGAGCGCGTCACCGGCGTGAAGATCCCCTATGAGATCGTCGACCGGCGCCCCGGCGATCTGGCGACGGTGTACTCCAGCCCCGACAAGAGCGCGCAGCTGCTCGGCTGGAAGGCGGAGTACACGCTCGACGACATGTGCCGCGACACCTGGGCCTGGCAATCGAAGAACCCCATGGGCTACAACACGGCGGAATAAACCGCCCCAACGAAAAGCTCCATCCTCCCGGATGGAGCTTTTCGTTATGAAATACGGATCAGAACAGTGCCTCGCCGGTCATCTGCTCGGGCTGCTTCAGGCCCATGACCTTGAGGATGGTCGGGGCGATGTCGGCCAGTCTGCCGGGCTTGAGGGTGATGCCGTCCATGGTCACGCAGAAGGGCACGGGGTTGGTGGTGTGGGCGGTGTTGACCTTGCCGCTGGCGTCAAACATGCAGTCGGCGTTGCCATGGTCGGCGGTGACGAGCAGCACGGTGTCGGGGTGCTTTTCGATCTCGGCGACGATTTTGCCCATGCAGGCGTCGACGGTCTCGACGGCCTTGACCGCGGCGGGCATGACGCCGGTGTGGCCGACCATGTCGCAGTTGGCGAAGTTGCAGACGATCAGGCCGTAGCGATCGGAGGCGATGGCCTCGACGACCTTGTCGCAGACCTTGTACGCGCTCATCTCGGGGATGAGGTCATAGGTCGCGTACTCCTTGGGCGAGGGCACCAGGCAGCGCTCCTCCCCCGCGGTCTCCTTCTCGACGCCGCCGTTGAAGAAGAAGGTGACGTGCGCGTACTTCTCGGTCTCGGCCACGCGGAACTGCTTCATCCCCAGCTCGCTGATATAGTCGCCGAGCGTCTGCTCGATGACCTCGGGCGGGTAGGCGATGGGCAGGGTCAGGTTCTCGTCGTACTGCGCGGTGCAGACGTAGCTGAGCGGATAGACGGTCTTCTTTCTCTCAAAGCCGTCGAAGTCCGGAAGGTTCAACGCCCAGGTCATTTCGCGGGCGCGGTCGGGGCGGAAGTTCATGAAGATCACGCTGTCGCCGGGATTGATAACGCCCTCGGGGCAGCAGACGACGGGCTCGACAAACTCGTCGGTGACCTCTTTTGCGTAGCTCGCTTCAACGGCGTGGACGGGGTCGGGGTCCTGCACGCCCTCGCCGCAGACGATGGCGTTGTAGCCCTTCTCCACACGGTCCCAGCGCTTGTCGCGGTCCATGCCCCAGAAGCGGCCCTGGACGGTGGCGATCTTCGCGTTGCCGAGAGAATCGCACTTCTCCTTCAGCTGACGGATGAAGCCCGCACCGCTGGTGGGCGGCACGTCGCGTCCGTCGAGGAAGCAGTGGACGAAGACCTGCTCCACGCCGCGCTGTTTGGCCATATCGAGGATGCCGAAGATGTGGACGAGGTGGCTGTGCACGCCGCCGTCGGACATGAGGCCCATGATGTGCAGGGCTTTGCCGTTTGCCTTCGCGTCCTCCATGGACTTGATGTAGACCTTGTTCTGGAAGAACTTGCCGTTCTCGATCTCGCGGGTCATCTTGGGCAGGATCTGGAACACGACGCGGCCCGCGCCGATGTTGGTGTGACCGACCTCGGAGTTGCCCATCTGCCCGGCGGGCAGGCCGACGTCCAGCCCGGAGGCCTGCAGGGTCGTATGGGGCCAGCGGTCAAAGAGCCTGTCCAGATTCGGGGTATTGGCGACGTAGATGGCGTTGCCCTCGGAGGGAGCCGCCAGTCCGAAGCCGTCCATGATGATAAGAACTGCCTTTTTGCTCATAAAAAGCTCCTTACGATTCATTTTGGCGACACCCCCGCGTCATGGCGCGGGGGTGTCGGCTTGGGTGTGAGATTACTCCTGATCGGTCGCCTTGATGATCGCGGCGAAGTCAACAGGCTTGAGGGACGCGCCGCCGATGAGGCCGCCGTCGATGTCGGGCTGGGCCAGCAGCTCTTCGGCGTTCTTGGCGTTCATGCTGCCGCCGTAGAGGATGCTGACGGCACGGGCCGGGCGGGCGCCGTAGATGCCGCGGATGACGGCACGGATGCCCTGGCAGACCTCCTGCGCCTGCTCGGCGGTCGCGGTCTTGCCGGTGCCGATGGCCCAGATGGGCTCATAGGCGATGATGCAGCGGCGGAGCTTGGTGGCGTCGATGCCGCTGAGGGCCGCCTTGACCTGATAGGCCACGTACTCCATGGTCAGGTCCATCTCGCGCTGCTCAAGGCTCTCGCCGACGCAGATGATGGGGATGATGCCCTTGTCGAGCAGGGCCTTGGCCTTGGCGTTGATGAGCATGTCGTCCTCGCCGTGGTACTGGCGGCGCTCGGAGTGGCCGACGATGCAGTACTTCGCGCCGATGTCGGCGAGCTGGCTGGCGGAGATCTCACCGGTGTAGGCGCCCTTCTCGAAGCAGGAGACGTCCTGGCCGCCGGCGGCGACCTTGCAGTCCTTGCCGGCCTTGATCATGCCGGGGATCATGACGGCGGGGGTGCAGAGCACCATCTCGCAGGTGCGGGTCTTGGGGAGATTGTCCTTCAGGGTCTCCATGAAGGGCTTGATCTCGGAGGCGAGCATGTTCATCTTCCAATTGCCCGCGATAACGGTCTTGCGATACTTTCTGTTCATAGCTATCCAATTCCTTTCCGTATTGGCTCCCCTGCAGGGGGAGCTGGCGCAAAGCGCCTGAGGGGTTTCCTTACGCGTCCAGCAGGCAGGCCACGCCCGGCAGCTCCTTGCCTTCGAGGAACTCCAGAGAGGCGCCGCCGCCGGTGGAGATGTGGGTGATCTTGTCGGCGAAGCCGAGCTTCTCGACCGCGGCCGCGCTGTCGCCGCCGCCGACGATGGTGATCGCGCCGGACTCGGCCAGAGCCTTGGCCATGGCCTTGGTGCCGCCTGCGAACTTGTCGAACTCAAACACGCCCATGGGTCCGTTCCACACGATGGTGCCGGCGCCCTTGACGGCGTCGCTGAACAGCTCCACGGTCTTGGGGCCGATGTCCATGCCCATGAGGTCGGCGGGGATGTTGCCCTCGACGAGCACGGGCTCGGCGTCGGCGGAGAACTCGGCCGCGCAGAGGTTGTCGACTGGGAGCAGGAACTTGACGCCCTTGGCCTCGGCCTTGGCGATCATATCCTTCGCGTAGTCGATGCGGTCGGCCTCGAG
>JAUNNC010000123.1 GCA_030531585.1 Eubacteriales bacterium
GCTTACTTTGTCTTCCCTTTTGGGCTCACCCCAACTTTTATTATAGAGCCGAAATTCCTGTTTTACTTTGTATCGGTACTGATTGTCACCATTTCGGCCATCGTGTGCGCCGAAATCATTGCCAGAAACCTGTTCAATCACTCCTTCGTAATCGTGGAGGAGCTTTCCATGATTATGCTTGCATGGATCGCAGCCTTCAGCTGCGGCTATGCGGTGCGCCGTCGCGCCCACGTATCCGTGGACGCACTGTACGCCAAGTTCCCCCGAAAGCTCAAGTATGTGCTGTATACCGTCACCTACGTGGGAATGCTTATCTTCATGATCTACATCGTGAATTCCTCCTTCGGTTTTGCGAAGATGCAAATGAAAATCCCGCTTACGCAGAGCCGCATACCGAGAGGCGTGATCTACTATGGCCTTCCCCTGGGCGGCATCTTTACGGTGTTTTTCCTGTTCGCAGACCTGGTTGAGACGCTGATCCTGAAGCGCGACCGCTCCATCCGCACCTCTACGGAGACAACGGAGCAGGAGCTGAAAAATGCAACGATTGACGAAGAGCTTCTGAAGACGATGAAAAGTGAGGAGGTGGAAAAGTGAGTGCAATCTTTGAATCCATTGATATGAACACTTTCTTTAATATCTTCCTGATCGTAGGCTTCCTTGTGCTGGTTATGCTGCGCGTGCCGGTCGCCATGAGTATGCTGCTTACGACCTTTGCCTATTCGCTCATGTCCAGCAAGCTGCCTGTGAGCTACACTGCACAGACCATGACCTCAGGCATCGCCAAGTTTACAATTCTGGCCGTGCCATTGTTCATGACAGTCGGCGAGTTAATGAACTCATCGGGTATAACACGACGATTGTTTGATTTTGCAAACAAGCTGGTCGGCCACATCCCGGGCGGTCTGGGCCATGTAAACATCCTGGCCAGCCTGTTCTTTGCGGGCGTGTCTGGCTCGGCGAACGCGGACTGTGCGGGCCTCGGCAACATCGAGATCACCGCCATGCGTGAAAAGGGCTATGACATTGACTTCTCCGTGGGTATCACGGCGGCCTCGTCCATCATCGGTCCCATCTTCCCGCCCAGCGGCCCCATGATCATGTTCGGTACGCTGGCCTCCATCTCCGTCGGCTCCCTGTTCATGGGCGGCGTGACCATCGGCGTGCTGATCACCGCCTTCCTGATGGCAACGGTCTACATCATTTCCAAGAAGCGCAAATTCCCCGTCTCTCCGCGTGCGAGCCTCAAGGAGGTCTTCAAGTCCTTCCTGAAGAGCTTCTGGGCGCTGCTGCTGCCGGTTCTGATGATCTGGAGCCTGACCACCGGTGTTGTTTCCACCACGGAGGTCGGTGCGCTGTCCATCATGTACGCCCTGTTCCTGGGCATCGTGGTGTATCGAGAGTTGAAGTGGAACAAGATGAAGGCCATCTTCGAGCGCATCGTTGAGATGAGCGGCATGATCATGCTGCTGATTGGCGGCGGCACCGTATTTGCAGGCGCGTTGGGCGCACAGAAGCTCCCCGCAGCCGTCGGCGAGGTGCTGTTCAGCATTTCGAGCAATCCTGCCGTTGTTATGCTGATCATCCTAGCGTTCCTGCTCTTCCTAGGCACCTTCATGGAAACCAATGCTGCCATTCTGATCTGCATCCCG
Organism: Eubacteriales bacterium; assembly: GCA_030531585.1. Taxonomy (GTDB): domain Bacteria; phylum Bacillota; class Clostridia; order Oscillospirales; family Oscillospiraceae; genus Limivicinus. The sequence continues at coordinate 1,653 of JAUNNC010000123.1, forward strand.
CTGCTGCTGCCCATCGTACAGAGCATGGGTTACAACACTGTCCAGTTTGGCGTGACGATGGTTCTTGCCCTGATGATCGGTCTGCTGACGCCTCCCATGGCCATATGCCTGTTCATTACATCCAAAATCGGTGGGATCAGCTTCATGCGCGCGTTCAAGGCTGTAAGGGTGTATTACATCGCCTTCATCATCATCCTGCTGATGACCGCCTTCATTGAACCACTCACCACCTGGCTGCCCAATCTGATTTACGGTTGATAAAAAGCGAAGGAAAGTAACGTTATGAATCGAGCAATGCATTATCAACAGGGAGCATTAAAAATCAGTGCCATGATCGCACCGGATGTGACGGAGGAATACCTGACCGTGCTGGAACAGCTGGGCGTAAACTACGGCTACACCTGGGTGGAGGACGATCAGTGCACCGTGGAATTCATTCGCAGGCATAAGGAACGTCTGGCCGAGCACGGAATCACCCTGTACAACGTCGCCAACCTCACCCTGGCAAAGTCGGCGGACATCCACCTCGCCCTTCCCGGTCGGGAGGAACGCATCTGCCAGTACATCGCATTTTTAAAGACGCTGTCTGAATGCGATATCCATACCACCACCATCACCTGGGAACCCAACGGTACGTTGAGTACCTCTCCGGTGACCGGAAAGGTGACCTACGATCCTGAGGCAACGACCCGCGGCGGCGCAAAGGCGCGTACCATCGACATGGACGTGATGAATCGCATGCCTTACAGCCACGGCAGGAGCTACTCCAAGCAGGAAACCTGGGACAACTTCACCTATTTTGTGCAGAAGGTGATTCCGGCGGCAGAGGAATACCAGGTGCGCATCTCCCTGCACCCCAACGATCCGCCGGTGGACAGCGTTGCAGGCATTGCTACGCTGATTCAGAACGCCGAGGATTACCGTCGCGCTTTTGAAATTGCCAACAGCGACTTTTTTGGCATGGAATTCTGCTGCGGATGCTGGCTGGAGGGTGGTGCGAATTTTGGAAATCTCACGGAGAATTTCCGGGAATTCGTGGAAAAAAACAAGGTGTTCATCGTGCACTTCCGGAACGTTACCTGCCCGCTGCCGAAGTTCAATGAAACCTTTCTGGACGACGGCTACGGCGATATGAAGAGCATCATGAAAACCATACTGGATACCGGATACAGCGGAACCATCACCCTGGATCATACGCCCGTCATGAATGATCTGGGCGGCGGCGATCAGTGTGCGCTGGCCATCGCTACAGCATACGCTGTGGGCTATCTGAAAGCGCTGATTCAGGCACTAAAGTGAGTTTAGGGAGGATACAGAATGAGGATTTGTCTAGGTCAGCTGCGTGTGCTGACTCCGAAGATTGTCACCTATGCAAAGCAGTTGGGGCTCAAGAGCGTGCAATTCAACACGCCGAATCTGCCGGTGGTGAACAATACCTGGCGCCTGGAAGACTTGGTTGCGCTGAAAAAATCCTGTGACGATGCAGGACTGCGCTGCGAAACCATCGAAAATGTGCCCATTGAGTTCTACGATAAGGTGCTGCTGGGCCTGGAAGGTCGCGATCAGCAGATCGAGAATTATCAGCAACTGATCCGCAACATGGCCAAGGCGGAGATCCCGATCTTGGGCTACCACTTTGTGCCCACCTTCGTATGGCGCACCGCGCAGGACACTCCGGGGCGCGGCGGCGTGAAGGTCACCTCCTTTGATGCGGATCTCGCAAAGAACGGCAACACCGTGAACTACTGGGCGCGTACCGATGTTTCCATCCCGGACGTGGAGGACATGTGGGCCAATTACAAGTATTTCATGGATGCAGTGCTTCCGGTCGCGAAGGAGGAAGGCGTGCGCCTCGCGTTGCATCCGGATGATCCGCCAGTTCCCATGGTCGCCGGCGTTGCGCGCCTGTTCATCAGCCTCGATGCCTTCAAGCGCGCAGAGGAGATTGCGGGTGATAACCCCATGTGGGGTCTCGACCTCTGCCTTGGCTGCTGTTCACAGATGGGCGGCGCGGAGAACGTGGACAATTTCATCAAGTATTTCGGCCCCAAGGGACGCATCTGCTACGTGCACTTCCGTGACGTACAGGGCGTGGTTCCCAAGTTCCAGGAGTGCTTCCTGGGCGAGGGCAACTTCGATCCGCCCCATGTTCTGAAACTGCTTAACGATGTCGGTTTCCACGGTTACGTCATGGACGATCACGTGCCCCGGCTGGATGTCGATGTTGTGGATGAGGAATTGCAGTTTGGTTACACCTCCCATGGCTATACCATCGGCTACATCGAAGGTATTCTGAAAACCCTGGGATGCCTGGAACGCTGACAACTGTCCTTGCTACCATCGTTGCAATGCCTCCCGTATCCGGGAGGCATTTGTAGAGCTTTCGGGCGGTGGAGTGGATTTCAGACAAAATGTACTCCACCGTGCATATTCCGAGGAGGAGAATTTATGCCGATGCAAATGGGTTTCAGATGGTACGGCCAGGGGAACGATCGGATCTCTCTGGCAGATATCCGACAGATTCCCGGCGTGACAAACATCGTCTGGGCGCTGCACCACAAGAATCCGGGTGAGGTCTGGGAGGTTTCGGAGATTGCCGAGGTGAAGCACCAGTGTGAGACATATGGCTTTGGGATCGACGTCGTCGAATCGGTTAACGTGCACGACGACATCAAGATCGGTCTGCCCAGCCGCGATTTCTACATTGAAAACTACAGGCAGACCATACGCAATTTAAGCCAGTTTGGTATCAAGGTAATCTGCTACAATTTCATGCCCGTATTTGATTGGACGCGTTCCAATTTGTTCTGTCCTCAGCCCGACGGTTCGACGGCCATGTTCTACGAAAAGGACACGGTGCGCGACGACTACAATGCCATGGCCAGGTACATCATGGACTTCACAGAGAAGTATAACATGTCGTTTCCTGGCTGGGAACCGGAGCGAATGAGCAAGCTGGACGCGCTGTTCAAGGCTTATCGAGGGGTCGATCACGAGAGACTGTGGGAAAATCTCCGGTATTTCCTGGAGGCGATTATGCCGACATGCGAGGAATGCGGCATAAAAATGGCGATACACCCGGACGATCCGCCATGGGACATCTTCGGACTTCCTCGCCTCCTTGTGGACGCGGAGAGTATCGATCGCTTTCTGAAAATGGTGGATCATCCCTGCAATTGTCTGACGCTGTGCTCCGGCAGTCTGAACGCCAATCCGAAGAACAACGTGGCGGAAATTGTGCGAAAGCATTGCGACCGCATTGCCTTCGCACACATCCGGAATGTGAAGCACTTTAGGAACGGTGATTTTTCCGAGACAAGTCATCGTGATTGTGATGGCGACACAGGCATACTGGAAATCCTGAAGGCCTACCACGAATGCGGTTATGAAGGCTACATACGTCCCGACCACGGACGCCATCTTTGGGGCGAAGGCCCTGGAACCGTGCGCCCGGGCTACGGCCTGTACGACCGCGCGATGGGCGTCATGTACATGCTGGGCGTCTGGGACATGCTGGATCGACTGTCCGCAGCGCCTGCGGGTGGCAACTGATCCGCAGCGTAGGCGTGCCGGCAGGCATTTCCCCGAAACCGACCTTCGGCCCGCCGAGAGAATCTGTTTGAACTGTAAAGGAGACTTGCGGCAATGGCAAAAGTTGTAACATTTGGCGAAATCATGCTTCGCCTGGCCCCCAATGGCTACTATCGTTTTTTCCAGAATGATCAGATGCAGGCAACCTTCGGCGGTGGTGAAGCCAACGTCGCGGTTTCCCTCGCCAACTATGGCGTGGACAGCGTCTATGTGACGAAGCTGCCCAAGCACGCCATCGGACAGGCAGCCATCAATTCTCTGCGCTACTTCGGCGTAGACACCTCAAAGGTGGTTCGGGGCGGCGACCGCATTGGCATTTACTATCTGGAAAAGGGTGCGTCTCAGCGCGGCAGCGTGTGCATCTATGACCGCGCGCATTCTGCCATTGCAGAGGCGAGTGTCGCAGATTTTGACTGGGACGCCATCTTCGAGGGCGTCGATTGGTTCCACTTCACTGGGATTACCCCCGCCCTGGGCGGAGAACTGGTGGAAATCTGCCGCCGCGCATGCGAGACGGCCAAGGCAAAGGGCGTGCGCATCAGCTGTGATTTGAATTACCGCAGCAAACTCTGGACACGTGAGCAGGCCCGAGAAGCAATGACCACACTATGTCAATATGTGGATGTGTGTATCTCCAACGAAGAAGATGCAAAGGATGTATTTGGAATCGAGGCTGCAAATTCGGACATCTATGGCGGAAAGCTGGATCGCGAAGGCTATAAATCTGTCGCTAAGCAGCTGATGAATCGCTTCGGTTTTAAAAAGGTGGCGATCACGCTGCGTGTTTCCTCCTCAGCAAGTGACAACGATTGGGCCGGCCTGCTCTATGATGGTCAGGAATATTGCTTCTCCAAGGATTATCACCTGCACATCGTGGATCGTGTGGGCGGCGGCGACAGCTTTGGCGCCGGCTTGATCTATTCCCTGCTTTCTGGCAAGAGCAGCAAAGATGCAATCGAATTCGCAGTAGCTGCATCTGCGCTCAAGCATTCGGTGGAGGGCGACTACAATCGGATTGCCGTGGCTGAGGTGGAGAAACTTGCAAAGGGTGACGGCTCAGGCCGCGTTCAGCGCTGAGTACATCCGATGTTTCCATGCCCTGCGCATAAACGGAATTGTCCAGATACGCCGCCCCATCATCGGCGCCACACCGGACGGCCGCTTTGCAGAGGAGCCCATCGCCCACGGCTGCAACCCCATGCATGGCCGAAACACCAACGGCGTCACTGCCACGGCCAAGTCCCTGCTGAAGGTGCCGTTCCGCGAGTATCAGGGCGGCTCGCTGTAAATCGAATTGCAGCCGAAATTCTTCGACGGCAAGGAGAACCGCAGCAGCTACATCGAAAACTTCTCAAAGGCCTTTTTCCTATATATGCCTTTAGAGTGTGTTTCTAAATGCAAATCCGCAGGGATTATGCAAGAAGAATACGGA
>JAUNNC010000124.1 GCA_030531585.1 Eubacteriales bacterium
CTTGACCAGAAGGCATTCGCAGGGCAGGCCGAGCCGCTTCGCCAGCTCCTCCGCGATCAGGCGCGCCTGATCGTAGCCGCGCTGACGCAGGCGCCGTCTGCTCAGGGGCACCCAAGTGATACTATCGCAGGAAATCCCGTTTTCGTCAATACATTTTGCGAGAAATTCCGCGTAGACCGCCGCGTAGGCCGTCAGCCCGCCGAACTTGTAGCGCAGCAGCGACTCGCGCACGACGCCCTCGTAGCGAAGCGGCGCGAGCACGAGCTCGGTGTGCGGCACGTCCCGGCGCTGCTCGTCCCTTGTCAGGCGCGGCAGCGTCTCCAGACAGGCCGGGCAGACCCAGAGGCCGCTCCCCGTCCGCAGCAGACGGCGGCAGAACGCGCAGCGCGGCGGGTAAAAGAAATCCAGGAGCTTCGTGATCATTCCGCACCGCACAGACTGCGAAGCCGCACGCGCAGCGCGGTATAGCGCCGCGACTGTCGGAAGTTGTCGATCATCTGATAGGCGACGCCGTCGTCGCCGACGAGGATCAGAAGCTCTCTCGCCCGCGTGACGGCGGTGTAGAGCACGCCCCGCGTCATCAGCATCGGCGAGCCGCCGCCGAGGGCGAGGATCACCGCGCGGTACTCGCTCCCCTGTGCCTTGTGGACCGTGACGGCCCAGGCGTGCTCAAGCTCGATGAGCGCGTCGAAGCCGTAGGTCACAAGCCGCCCGTCGAAGTCGACGGTCAGCGTCTCGTTCTCGGGGTCGACGCGGAGCAGGGTCCCGATGTCCCCGTTATAGATGCCGGTCCCGGCCTCGCGCCCGTCGGCGCTTTGCCAGAGGATATCGTAGTCGTTTCGGATCTGCATGACGCGGTCGCCCTCGCGGAAGACGGCGTCGCCGAAGGCCTTCTCCTTTTTGTCGGGAGTCGGCGGATTGACGGCCTCCTGCAGCTTTTTGTTGAGCAGCACGGTCCCGGTCTCCCCCTTTCGGGTCGGGGACAGGACCTGGATCTCCGCCGCGGGGATGTGCATCTTCTGCGGCAGGCGCACGGTGACGAGCTCCGTGATGGTCTCGACCGAGGTCGCGGCCTGCAGACGCCTGAGCCGGAAGAAGTCTCCGGCGTTTTCCGAGAGGTCGGGGTGCTCGCCCCGGTTGATCATGTGGGCGTTGCGGACGATGCGGCTGCCCTCGTTCTGGCGGAAGATCTCCGTCAGGCGCACGCAGGCGACCACGCCGCTTCGGATCAGCGCGGAAAACACGTTCCCGGGGCCGACCGAGGGGAGCTGGTCAGCGTCGCCCACCATCACGAGCCGCGCGTCCGGCGGCAGGGCGCGCAGCAGCGCGTCCATGAGCAGGATATCGACCATCGAACTCTCGTCGAGGATCACGGCGTCGCAGTCGAGCCGGTCCTTTTCGTTCTTCGTAAACACGACGCGCTCGCCCTGCTCATCAAACCTTGCGCCCAGCAGGCGGTGGACCGTCGCGGCCTCCCGCCCCGTCACCTCGGTCATGCGCTTGGCGGCGCGCCCGGTCGGCGCGCACAGCAGGGTCTTGAGACCGAGCTGGTCGAACATGGCGAGGATGGCGCGGATGGAGGTGGTCTTGCCCGTGCCGGGCCCGCCGGTGAGGACCAGCAGCTGATGGGTCAGCGCGAGCTCCAGCGTCTGCCGCTGCCGCGGCGCGTAGGTGATCCCCTGTTGGGCCTCCAGCCTCTGCAGGAGCTTTTCGGTGTCGAGCCTGTCGGCGTACAGGCGGCGGCTCATGGCGGCAAAGCAGGCGGCGGCGTGGGTCTCGGCCTCATAGAGCTCGGGCAGGTAGCAGGCGCGCACGCCGGCGATCTCCTCGAAGCGGAGCTGTCTGTCCTCAATCATCTCGCCGATGCAGGCGTCGGCCTCCTCCGCCTCCACGCCGATGAGCTCGGCGGTGACCGCCGCGAGCTTCTCGCGCGGGATGAAGCAGTGGCCGTTGCCGGTGTTGTGCACGAGCTCGAACAAGACCGCCGCGGCGATGCGGTTGCGGCTGCTGCCGCCGATGCCGAGCTCCAGAGCCATGGCGTCGGCCTCGCGGAAGCTGCCGCCGATCAGGGCGCTGCACAGCAGATAGGGGTTTTCCCGCAGCAGCTCGAGCGCCTTGTCGCCGTAATACTTGTACATGCGCATGGCGAGCACGGGACGCAGGCCGAAGGAGCACACAAACTCCATCAGCATCCGCAGTCCGGCCTGCTGCTTGAAGCCCGCGGAGATCTGCTGCGCCCGGTTGAGGCTGATCCCCTTGACCGAGGCGAGCTTCTCCGGGTGATTGAGGATCGTGTCGAGCGTCTTGTCGCCGAAGCGGTCGACCAGCAGAGACGCCGTCGCAGGCCCCACGCCCTTGACCGAGCCGCCCGCGAGGAAGGCGTAGATCGCGTTGGCGGAGGTCGGGAGCAGGCGCTGGGCAAACTCGGCCTTGAACTGGCGGCCGTGGACGCTGTGGCTGGTCCAGGCCCCGCTGACGATCATGGACTCGCCCGGCGCGGCAAAGGGGAAGCAGCCGACGACCGTCACGGTCTCTCCGCTGCCGTCGCGCAGGCGGAGCACCGTGTAGCCGTTGGCCTCGTTCTTGTAGATGACCGTCTCGACGGTCCCGGACAGCTCCTGAAGGCTCTGTTCCTGGTCCATTATCTCCCCTCCCTCAGCAGCGGGCGGAGGAACTGGCCCGTATAGCTCGCCTCGCAGGCAGCGCAGTCCTCGGGGGTGCCGGAGAAAACCAGATTGCCGCCGAGATCACCGCCCTCGGGGCCGAGGTCGATGACCGTGTCGGCCACCTTGATGACGTCCAGATTGTGCTCGATAACGACGACGGTGTTCCCCGCGTCCACGAGCCTGTCGAGAATGGAGATCAGCCGGTGCACGTCCGCGACGTGCAGACCGGTCGTCGGCTCGTCGAGCACGTAGACGGTCGAGCCGGTGGAGCGCTTGGACAGCTCGGTCGCGAGCTTGACGCGCTGCGCCTCGCCGCCGGAGAGCGTCGTGCTGGACTGGCCGAGCTTGACATAGCCGAGGCCGACCTCGTACAGCGTTTCGATCTTGTGGAGAATGCGCGGCTGGTTGGCAAAGAAGGCGCAGGCCTCCTCCACCGTCATGTCCAGCACGTCGGCGATGTTTTTGTTTTTGTAGCGGACCTCGAGCGTTTCGCGGTTGTAGCGCTTGCCGCCGCAGACCTCGCAGGGGACGTAGACGTCGGGCAGGAAATGCATCTCCACCTTGACCAGACCGTCGCCCGCGCAGGCCTCGCAGCGTCCGCCCTTGACGTTGAAGGAAAAGCGCCCCTGGCTGTAGCCGCGGAGCTTCGCGTCCTGCGTGGAGGCGAAGAGGTCGCGGATGTCGTTGAACACGCCGGTGTAGGTCGCGGGATTCGAGCGCGGGGTGCGGCCGATCGGGCTCTGGTCCAGAGCGATGACCTTGTCCACATGCTCGAGCCCGTCGATCCCGGCGCACTTGCCGGGGCGGACCTTGACGCGGTTCTTGACCGCCGCCAGCGTCTTGTACAGCACCTCGTTGATGAGCGAGGACTTGCCGCTGCCGGATACGCCCGTCACGCACACGAACTGTCCGAGCGGGATCTCCACGTCGATGTTCTTGAGGTTGTTCTCGCAGGCGCCGCGGATGAGCAGGCGCTTGCCGTTTCCCGTGCGCCGGCGCTCCGGGACCGGGATCGACTTCTTCCCGCTCAGATACTGGCCGGTCACGGATTCGGGACAGGCGCAGAGGTCCTCCACGCTGCCCTGGGCCACGACCCGGCCGCCGTTGACCCCCGCGCCGGGGCCGATGTCGATGATGTGATCGGCCGCGCGCATGGTCTCCTCGTCATGCTCGACGACGATGAGCGTGTTGCCGAGGTCGCGCAGCTGCTTGAGCGTGTGCAGCAGCTTTTCGTTGTCGCGCTGGTGCAGGCCGATGCTCGGCTCGTCGAGGATGTACAGCACCCCCATCAGGCTCGAGCCAATCTGCGTGGCCAGGCGGATGCGCTGGGTCTCGCCGCCGGAGAGCGTCGCGGCCGAGCGCGAGAGCGTCAGATACCCGAGGCCTACGCTCGTCAGAAAGCCCAGGCGGGCGCGGATCTCCTTGAGGATGCGCTCGGCGATCAGGCTGTCCTTCTCGCTGAGCGTGAGGCCGTCGATGAATTCCAGCGCCTTGACGACGGACAGGTCCGAGAAATCCGCGATGCTCATGCCGCCGACCGTCACGGCCAGCGCCGTCTTTTTCAGGCGTCTGCCGTGGCAGGCGGGGCAGTCCACCTCGGACATGCACTCCTCGATATCGGCGCGCATGGCGGGGCTCTGCGTCTCCTTGTACCGCCGCTCGAGGTTGTTGATGATGCCCTCGAACTCGCGCTTGATGACGCCGTAGCCCTCGTTGCGCTCGTAGCGAAGCTGCAGCGGCTCGCCCTTCGTGCCGTAGAGGATGGCGTCCATGGCCTCCTTCGGCAGCTCCCTGAGCGGATCGGTCAGCTTGAAATGGTAGCGCTTGGACAGCGCCTCAAAATACATGCGGGAGATCGTGTCCCCGCGGATGTTGTTCCAGCCCGAGGCCACGATGCCGCCGTCCATGATCGAGAGATTGGGGTTGGGCATGATGAGCTCCGGGTCGACCAGAAGCTGCACGCCGAGGCCCGTACAGGTCGGGCAGGCGCCGTGCGGGTTGTTGAAGGAGAACAGGCGCGGCTCCAGCTCCTCGATGGAGATGCCGCAGTGCTCGCAGGCGTAGTTCTGCGAAAAGCGCAGCAGCTCGTCCCGCCCGGATACGTCGACGTCGAGCAGACCGCCGGACAGCCCCAGCGCCGTCTCGGCCGAGTCCGTCAGGCGGCGCACGATCTCGGGCTTGACGACCAGGCGGTCGACCACGATCTCGATGTCGTGCTTCTTGTTCTTCTCAAGCTGGATCTCCTCGGTCAGATCGTAGGAGATACCGTCGATGCGCGCGCGGACGTAGCCGGAGCGCCGCGCGTCCTCGAGCACCTTCGCGTGCTCGCCCTTCTTGCCGCGGATCACCGGACTCATGAGCTGGATCTTCGTGCCCGCGGGCAGCTCCATGATGCGGTCGACGATCTGGTCGATCGACTGCTGCCGGATCTCCCGCCCGCACTTGGGACAGTGCGGCACGCCGACGCGCGCCCACAGCAGACGCATGTAGTCGTAGATCTCCGTCACCGTGCCCACCGTGGAGCGCGGATTGCGCGAGGTGGTCTTCTGGTCGATGGAGATGGCCGGGGACAGGCCGTCGATGTAGTCCACGTCCGGCTTGTCCATCTGACCCAGAAACATCCGGGCGTAGGAGCTCAGGCTCTCGACATAGCGGCGCTGGCCCTCCGCGTAGATCGTGTCGAAGGCGAGCGAGGACTTGCCGCTGCCCGACAGGCCCGTGATCACCACGAGCCTGTCGCGCGGGATCTCCACGTCGATGTTCTTCAGATTGTTCTCCCGCGCGCCCTTGATAAAAATGCTCTCCTGCATCGATGCTCCCCTTTTCCGGCCCGAAGCCGTCCGTCTGCCGCCCGATCCGATTTGCGTTAACTGTTTGATTATACCGCATTTTTATGTCGCTTTCAAGAACAAGAAGCGTTTTCCTCAGGCAAAAAAACACCGGGGCCCGAAGGCCCCGGAAAAAAGTCTGTATCAGTTCTTCTGGAAACGCTCCATGATGTTCTCGATGCTGTTGTCCAGCACGCGCAGCACCTTGTCCGTCGTGATCTCCTTCGGCAGCTGCATCCCCTGATCCATCCACTGGGAGATCAGCCCGACCACGATGTTGGAATAGAATTCCACGATGAACTCGAAATCCGCGCGGTCGATCTCCCGCCCCTCGGCCACGATTTCCGAAAAGCTGCGGATGCAGGCGTAAAGCCTGTCCTTGATGTAGCGCAGCATATACAGCCTGCTGTTGGAGTTGTAGACGTTGAGGGCGAAGGCGGAATTATCGTGCAGGTATTTGAACCACAGCGTCACGTCGCGCTTCCAGTTGTCATAGACGACCTCGCGCGGGAGATTGGCGTTGGCGTCCTCCTCAAACACCCACTCGAGCAGGTCGTACACGTCGTTGAAGTGGTAGTAGAAGGTCTGGCGGCTGACGCCGCAGGTCTCTACCAGATCGTTGACCGTGATCTTGTCGATGGGCTTGACGGCCATCATTTTTTTCAGCGCGTCCGCGAGCGCTTTCTTCGTTGACGATGCCATTGCGGAAGTCCTCCTGTGCCGTGATTGCGCCGCGCGGAAGCCTCCCGTGGGCGTGATTTGATTTTTTCACAAATGCCTTAAAATGTCAAGACATTTTTTGCGGTCGTAAAGCCGGCAGCGGCGTTTCGCAGCGTGTGACGAGGCGTCGGAGCCGACGCTTCAAAAAGAAAAACTGTATTTTACAATTGTGAAACAAAATCTGGGTGATCTATGAAACATCTTCTTGGTATCTTATGCTTGCAAGTGAGTTTTCTTCTTTTTCATTTTTGTCCTCTATCCATATAAACCGGGGAGTCCGCAAGGCTCTCCGGTTTATATGTTTTCACGCACCGTTTTCCAGTTTCCGGTGTAGAAAGGGCGCGTTGCAAAATGCACCGCCTTGTCATTGCGAGGCCCCGTAAGGGGCCGTGGTAATCCGTTTCCCTTTGAAAAGAAGACGGATTCCCACGCCAGTCTGAGGACTGGCT
>JAUNNC010000125.1 GCA_030531585.1 Eubacteriales bacterium
GTGTCAGCAGCTCGGGTGTGATCTCGTGGACGAACGACGGCGGTCGAAGCAATCCGACGTCTGTGAACATCAAAGGTCCAAAGGGCGACACCGGAGCGGTCGGCCCGACAGGACCGGCCGGCGGCACGGGTCCGCAAGGCCCGAAGGGCGACCCGGGCCTGTTTTATGGTGTGTGCTCCACCGCCGACACGATGCAGATAAAGTCCGTTTCCGTTTCGGGGATCACCTCTCTGGAGACGGGTCTGTGCGTCCGGGTGCTTTTTCAGAACCGGCAGAACTACAACGGCGTGCCGAAGCTGAACGTCAACAGTCTTGGCGCAAAGGACATCAAAAGGCTTGCCGGGACAAACGCCGCCCGCTATGAGTGGCAAGCCGGCGAAGTCCTCGATCTGGTCTTTGACGGGACGTGTTGGGTGATCGTTGACGGCGGGCTTGCCACCACGACCTATTATGGCTTGACAAGGCTGGTGACATCGGCAAGCAGTGCATCCGGTGCTTATGCGCTCACGCCGTCGTCACTCAACAGCTTTTGGCTGAATCTGATTTCAAATTATCCGGTCTATTCCGCCTCGTCCGCCTATGCCGTCGGCGACCGTGTGCGCTACGGCTACAACGTCTGGGAGTGCAGAACGGCGATCACCGCGGCGGAAGCGTGGACGGAGGCGCACTGGACGAAGCTCCCTGCCCTGCTGGATCTGATCGAGGCCCGCATCCCGGCTGTATACACAGGGACGCTGACTGCGGCAGGCTGGAGCGGCAGCGCCGCACCGTATTCCTGCACGCTGACGGTGAATGGCATCCTGGCGTCGGACAAGCCGGTCGTCGACGTCGTTATGAGCGGTACCTATGCCAGCGATATGAGCCGTAAAGAAGCATGGGCTGCCGTGTACAGAGCGGTGACGTCGGCAAACACCGTCACGTTCTACGCGGAGGAGAAGCCGGGCGTGGACCTCCCCGTCCAAATCATGTGTGTGAGGTAACAGACAAATGAGTGAAGCTTTTATTGTGAGACGCGGCGGCTCCGGCGGTCTGTCGGCGGGCGGTGCGGTGCTGCATATCACGGCGCCGGCCGGCAGCACGATCACGCTGAAAAAGGGCGATGTAACAGTTGCCACGCTTGCCGCAGCCAGGGGGCATACCAACGCGAGCGACACCACGCTCGCCGACTGGTACTATGCGATCGTATCCACAAACTACGGGAGCTGGACGGCTACGGCGGCCAGGGACGGCGAAACGGCGAGCGGGACGGTCACAGTCGACAGCAACAAGGTGTACGATCTCAGCCTGAGTTTCGGACTGTACCTGATCCGCAACGGACAGCTCCAAAGCGGGTACAGCCTTTACGGCAACAACACGATTTCTCAGGAGAGCGATCATGTGCTGGCAAAAGGCGGCAGCGGTACGGTCGTTTTCTGCTCGGTCGGCCCGGTCTCGGGCATCACATATCCGTATCTGATCGTGAAAGCCAGCGACGAAAAAATAAACAACAGCACCGCGAAATTCGGGATCACCAGTACGTCTGCTTATTCACAGAATGCGTGGCTCGCCCACCAGACGTTCGGTGTGCACAATCAGGAAGGGGCGCTCAGCTGGCATGTTGATGTCTCGGGTGTTTCGTTCAGCACGGACCGTTACGCGGCGCTGGGGCTTGAGTTGAGCTCCTACTGGCTGAAGATCACCGATCTGTATTTTTCAAGGGTGGTGCCGACATGAAGGTGTATCTTGATTCTGATTTCCGCTGCCATACCGAGGCGGCGGCAGGACTGCGCGAGGTCGAGACCGGCTTTTTCGACGGGAAGTGCGAAGCCTTTGTCGAGGGCTACCGCTTCGTCCCCTCCGGCGAGAGCTGGACGAACGGGGAAGGCGTCGCCTTTCACGGCGAGATGGTCTCCCCGGCCGAGGACAGCCGCGCCCTGGAAAAGGCGCAGGCGCAGCATGAGCGGGATGAAGCCGCCCATCTGGAGGAGTTGGGCGCTTTGATCGAAGAAATCTACAACGAAGATATGGAGATGATCGACGATGTTTAACACCATGAAGAAGCTGATCCGGAAAAAGTTCTATAAGACCGCCGAGGAAGCCCAGGAGAAGATCGACGTGTTCTTCGCCGTCGGCAGGCTCACGGACGGTCAGTACGCGGAGCTGGAGCTGCTGATCCGGGAAGCGTATGCGGCGTGACGCTGTACAGCATCATCCATGGACCGGAGGTGTGGCTTATGATCGCACAAATCGCTGTCGGACTGGGCATTTTCGACCTGGGACTGCTTGTGGGGATGCACCTCGCAGCCATACTGGCGGCGAACGGGAGAGACGACGATGAGCAGCAGGACAATCTATGACGCCCTCTGCGCCGCCGGGCTGACTTCGGAGGGCGCGTGCGGCCTGATGGGCAACATGATGGCCGAGTCCTCCATGAAGCCAGATATCGCACAGCGGGGCATGACCGCGCTCACGGACGGACAGTACACCGCGGCGGCGGACGCGGGGACGATCGACTTCGCCCATGACGCCGTCGGGTACGGCCTGTGCCAGTGGACCCATCCCGCCCGCAAGGCCGCGCTGCTCGCCTTTGCCGGAGCGCGCGGCGTCTCCGTCGGGGACGAGAAGATGCAGGTACAGTTCTGCATCGGGGAAATGAAGCGGGACTTCCCGAACGTGTGGCGCGTGCTGGCAAGCTCGCACGATCTGTACGAGTGTGCGCGCATCGTCTGCATTCAGTACGAGCGCCCGGCCGTGAACAACATTGACGCGCGCCACGCTTTCGCACAGAGCCTGCTTCGCCAACTGCAGGGCGCCGCGGAGCGGCCTCTGCCCCCGCCGGATCTGTCGGTGCTGGTGCTGCAGGCGGTGCTGCTCGGCAACGGCTACGCGGTCGAGACCGACGGAAGAAAAAGCGCGGCCTTCTTCGCAAAGCTCCGGGAATTCACCGAGGATATGGAGGCGTGTTAGCATGTGGGAATCGGTGCTTGCGGCGCTCGTGACGGGGGTGCTGACCCTCGTGGGCGTGCTGCTGAGCAACTCCCGGGCGCAGGCCGTGACGGAGACCCGGCTCGAGGAGCTGACGCGTGAGGTGCGCGAGCACAACGGCTTCGCACGGCGGATGCCCGTCGTGGAGGAGCAGATCAAGGTCATGAATCACAGGATCCAAGACCTGGAAAACGAGAGGAGAAACGTATGAACTGGAAAAACATCCTCGAACGGGCGGCCTGGACCTTCCTGGAGGGCTTCCTGGTGGCGCTGCCCGCCACGTTCGGCGCCGGCATGGACGGCGCGGCCTGGAAGTCCGCCCTGCTCGGGGCGGCCATGGCCGGGCTCTCGGCGCTCAAGACCTTTCTGGTCGAGCTGCTGCGGCAGGAGAAAAGCGCATAACAGAACAAAAAGACGCCGCGGGGATAACCCGCGGCGTTTTTCCATGAAGAAACGTCGTCTTTCATTTTTTGCGGCCGGAGAGAGCTGCCCCGTCAGGAGAAAACCCGTCCGGTCGCGGTGAAGCTGCCGATATCGCTGGGGGAGCCGCACTGCTCATACTCGTGCAGGACATCCCAGTTGTAGGTGTCGGTGGTGAAGAAGCGCCGGACGCTGTCCGCCGGTCTGGCCTCGAACAGCTCGCCCCCGCCGGAGCCGTCCAGCAGCTTCCGGAAGGCACCGGACAGCTCAATATAGCTGATCGGACGGCTGTCCTCCGCCATGCGCTCGTGATGCTCGCCAAAGCCCTTGACAAGAAAGACGGGGTCCGCGCGCCGGAGCATCCACGTCTCGTCCTCCAGCGAGTCGCCGGGAGTGTGCTGGCCGTGGTCGGACATCACCACGAGCACCGTGTCGTCATAAACGCCCTGCTCCCGGAGGATCGCGGTATACTTTTCCAGCAGGAACAGACAGACCGCCGTCTTGTCAGCGGCGCTGCTGAAGCGCTCCTCCAGCACGATCTTCCCGTCCTGCAGGACCTGGTTGAAGGATCCGTTGTGGGCGCCGTCCAGATGGATAAACTTGAAGCGCTTCGTCCCCGAGAGCTCCGCCGGGCGGGTGTCCATCGACTCGTCGAAATCGATGTTCGCGGTCACGGGGATGTAGGGCAGATGCTCCCGGCTGCGCAGAGAATCGAAATCGAGCGCATCAAAACGGAAGATCGGCTTCAGACTGTACGGCGCATAGCGGAAGCCGACCAGACGCAGCTCCTTTTTGACCAGACCGAGGGGGTCCGTCAGCTCCCCCGTGGATTCGTACACGTTGGACAGCTCCGGATAGAAATCGTAAGGGACGGTGTCGGTATAGAAATCGAGCGCGTATTTCTGCCGCCGCAGCTCCCGGAGAAACGCGGAGTCGCGGAAGGCGCGGGAGAAGTATTCCTCATAGGGCTCGGCGCGCTCGTACCATTCCCCCGAGAGGAACATCGGGATGGAGTACTGTGTGATGTGGTATCCGCTCAGAACATTGGTGTAGCGGGTGAAATCCCGCAAAACGCCGGTCTCGTATTCCGGATGATCGGCCAGCAGACCGGAAAAGACCTCCGCGTCCACCGCGTCCACCATCAAAATGATGTAGTTCTTGTCGTCCGAGAGCGCCATCTGGTCGTCGATGCTCAGCTCATAGGTCCGCGTCTTGTAGGCGCCAGTGATGATGCAGACCACGGCCAGCGTGACCGCCAGCATGAGCGTCATCCCGCCGCCGAGCCAGCAAAGCGCGCTCTCCCAGCGCCTCCGCCCGAGAAGGCGCAGGGCGAGAAACACCGCCGCCAGGCACAGCGCAAGGATCACACAGGAGACGACCCGCTGGCCTGCGTACAGGGACCAGTCCACCGGGTTGCCGTCCAGAGGCGGCAGCCTGCCGACAAAAAAGGTGCCCTGAACATAGACGCTCAAAAGAGCCGCCGAGAAGAGCGCGAGAAAAACCGTGTATGCCTTTGTCCCCAGACGGAGGACGAGGGCGGACAGCGCGGTCAGGAGCAGAAAAGCGATCACGAAGACGGGCAGCATGGTCTTCAGCAGCAGGGAAAAGGAGAACCAGAATTCACCGTAATTGTTGCAGTAGATCTCGAGCGGCGCGTAGAACAGAAGCAGGAAGCACAACGCCAGAGACAGCGCCGCCGCCGGGAGCAGCCGCCTGTCCCAAACGCGGGCGATGCCCCGTTTCCGCCGCGCCTTCGATGTATCCGAAGCCATTTCCTCTGCCCTCTTTCTTCCGCTCCGTCCGTACGGACGTTCACGGAGCCCGAAACTCTCTCTGCATCTTATCATGCGGGGGACGCTTTTGCAAGAGCGGCTAGGTCTCCGCCTCTTCCGAAAAAAGAAAACGCCGCGGAAGCCCGCGGCGTTTCTGCGTGGAGAGGTGGGAGGAAAGAATCAGAGCAGACCGCCGATCTGCGCGAAGATCTCCGCAAAGACCAGGGAGACGACGGTCATCAGTTTGATGAGGATGTTGATGGAGGGACCGGAGGTGTCCTTGAAGGGGTCGCCCACGGTGTCGCCCACGACGGCGGCCTTGTGCGCGAGCGAGCCCTTGCCGCCGTGGTGGCCCTCCTCGATGTATTTCTTGGCGTTGTCCCAGGCGCCGCCGGAGTTGGACATGTAGATGGCGAGCAGCACGCCCGTCACCAGCGCGCCCGCGAGCAGGCCGCCCAGCGCGGCGGGACCGAGCAGCAGGCCCACGATCAGCGGCACGGCCACGGCCATGACGCCGGGGATGATCATCTCATGCAGGGCGGCGCGGGTGGAGATGCCCACGCAGGAGCCGTAATCGGGCTTGCCCGTGCCCTCGAGGATGCCGGGGATCTCGCGGAACTGACGGCGGACCTCCTCGATCATGCGGTAGGCGGCCTTGGAGACCGAATCCATCGTCATGGCGGAGAAGGCGAAGGGCAGCATGCCGCCGACCAGCAGGCCGATGACCACGTTCGGCTCGAGCAGGTTGATGCCGAGCTCCTGCAGATGGACCTTCTCGGCGTAGGAGACGAAGAGCGCCAGCGCGGTCAGCGCCGCCGAGCCGATCGCAAAGCCCTTGCCCATGGCGGCGGTGGTGTTGCCGACCGCGTCGAGCTTATCGGTGATCTCGCGCACATGGGGGTCCAGACCGCTCATCTCCGCGATGCCGCCGGAGTTGTCGGCGATGGGGCCGTAGGCGTCCACCGCGACCGTGATGCCGGTGGTGGAGAGCATGCCCACCGCCGCCAGCGCGATGCCGTAGAGGTCGCCGGTGACGGCGTAGGAGATGTAAATGCCGACGCAGATCAGCACGATCGGCACCCAGGTGCTCTTCATGCCGACGGCGATGCCGCTGATGATGGTCGTGGCCGAGCCGGTCTCGGACTGGTCGGCGATGCGCTTGACGGAGGAGTAATCCTCGGAGGTGTAGACCTCGGTCACCTTGCCGATCACGAGACCGACGATGAGGCCGGCGATGATGGCCAGGGCATAGTATACGGAGCTGAAGAACACCACGCTCAGCACAAGCGAGCCGACCGCGACGATCACGGCCGAGACATAGGAGCCCATTTTCAGCGCAGCGTGGGGATTGGAATCGTCCTTGCCGCGGACGAAGAAGGTGGCAACGATGGAGGCCGCGATGCCCAGCGCCGCGACGACCAGCGGGTAGACCGCGCCCGAGCTGAAGCCGCCGACGGTATAGGAGCTCACATGCTTTGACACGAGGCCCAGCGACAGCGCCGAG
>JAUNNC010000126.1 GCA_030531585.1 Eubacteriales bacterium
TATATCATGTTCATCGGCGACTTTGAGAAGACCGCCACCTGGTCCGACGAGGCCGTCAAGGGCTCCAAGCGCTTCCTGGACCGCTGCTGGAACCTGATGGACCTGGCAAAGGACGATTTCGCCGTCACCCACAAGAACGAGGCGATCATCCACAAGACCATCAAGAAGGTCGGCGAGGATATCGACACCCTCAAGATGAACACCGCCATCGCCCAGCTCATGACCATGGTCAACGAGTTCTACGCAAACGGCTGCACCAAGGGCGACCTCGAGTACCTGTGCATGCTGCTCTCCCCGTTCGCCCCGCACATTGCCGAGGAGATGTGGGAGCAGCTCGGCTTCGCCGCAAAGCACGGCAGGATGGCCATGCAGATGCCCTGGCCGAAGTTCGACGAGGCCAAGACCGTCGACGCCGAGCGCGAGATGGCCGTGCAGGTCAACGGCAAGCTCCGCTCCACCATCATCGTCCCCGCCGATGCCGACGAGGAGACGGTCGTCAAGGCGGCCTGCGCCGACGAGAAGATCCAGCGCCAGATGCAGGGCATGCAGCTCGTCAAGACCATCGTCGTCAAGAACAAGATCGTCAACCTGATCCTCAAGCCGGCAAAGTGACGGTATTCCCTGTGTTCATCGTCCGCCGGGCGGAAGCGGGAAAAGTAATCATTGACAATTTCTGTTTCCTCCTGTATAATACCCATGCTAAAAGCCAATTCATTGGCCCTTAAAGCGCCGCAAGGCGTATTTGGAGGGAGGGAAATACATGTCTGAAATCTACGTCAAGGAGAATGAGTCTCTGGACAATGCGCTGAAAAGATTCAAACGCAGCTGCGCGAAGTCCGGCGTTCTGGCCGATCTGAGAAAGAAAGAGTACTATCAGAGCCCCAGCGTCAAGCGCCGCAAGAAATCCGAGGCCGCCCGCAAGAACAAGAACAAGCGCTATTACTGACAGCATCAAACCCCGCCGGTTTCCCGGCGGGGTTTTCATACTGCCATAATGCTATAGACTATAGACAAAGTACCCTTTCCGTGTCATCTCGACCGAGCGAAGCGAGTGGAGAGATCTAAAGCGTGGACGCTATAGATCTCTCGGCTACGGCTTCGCCTCCGCTCGAGATGACAACTGCCGGGGTTTGTCTATGTATTGAAACATCCCGGTCGAAAGACCGGGATGTTTTATCGGATCAGTGGATCTGGGTCAGCTTGCCGACCACGACGTAGCGGCCGTCGTCGATCTCGTAGGTGCAGGTCGAGAGCGTCACGATGTGGTCCGTGGGCGCGACCTCGACCTCGGACTCGAACGTGGACAGATCCTTGCACAGCTCAATGTGCGCATCGAACTGCTCCTCGTTCTCAAAGGTCCCGGCGTAGGCAAAGGAGGTCGGCTCGGTCACAAAGCCCGCAATCAGGTCGATGCGGTAGTTGAACTCGGGCGTGGAGAGGTACATGACCGGATGCTCGGCGTAGTAGCCCTCCTCGCGGTAGTTGCGCAGAGTGGCGAACATGGAGCCGTCGTTCATGTTGTGGCCGTAAATGCAGGTGTTCTGATCGGAGAAGTCCGACGCGTTGCGGCAGTCGATGAAGATGGTGCCGTTGGCGTTTACCGTATCGGGCGGGATGTGGTCGATGTAATAGAAGTTGTTGTCGGTGTACGCGACCGGGTAGTTGATCTTGGTGTCCGGGCAGTAGATGTAGGCCACGTAGTCCGAGCTGGTGTTGCGCAGCGCATCGAAATCAACCGTGATCGGGGAGACCTCGGGATCGATGTCGGGCTTTTTCTCTTCCTCGGGCACAGGCGTCGGAGAGGCGACAACCGTCACAACCGTCTGGGAAATCTCCGTGTAGGTCTCCTCCGCTTCCTTGTAGCCCTTGAGCGTGGAGATGATGCGGTAGGCGCTGTATCCAAACACGCACACCAGAATCGCACAGAGAACGAGCAGAATCGTCTTCAGATTTTTGTTGAAAAAGTCCTTCATGTGAGTTCTTCGCCTTCCTTTTCGTAAAGCTGCGGTCATTATACACCATTCCGATCAAAAAGAAAAGCCCCTTTCGTAACAAATTTGTTACGAAAGGGGCTTTTCTGAAAAAAATCTGTAAATTATTCCGAGATCAGAAGATCGCGACCACGGCGCCGTTGTAGGTGGAGGCGATGAAGTCCTTCACCGCGTCGGTCTGCAGGGCCTTCACAAGGGCCTGGGTCTTGGCGCTGTTCTCGTCGCCCGCGCGGACAGCGATGAGGTTGGCGTAGTACTGGGCGGCGTCGCCGGAGGCGTCCTCGACGGCCAGCGCGTTCTCGACGTGCAGGCCCGCGCCCAGCGCGTAGTTGCCGTTGATGACGGCGACGGTGCCCGCGTTGCTGTTTTCAAGCTGGGCGGGAACGGTGTCGGCCTGGACCGGGGTGACGACGAAGCCGTGGTCGTCGACGATGTCGAGGTGGGTGACGCCCTTCTCGGCCGTGGCGTCGGCGGGCAGCTCGATCAGGCCCTCCTGCTGGAGCAGGAGCAGGGCGCGGGTCTCGTTGGAGTCGTCGGCGGGGATGAGGATGGTCGCGCCGGCGGCGATGTCGGCGACCTTGTCAACGCCGTTGCCGTAGAGGCCGAAGGGCTCGTAGTGGATCAGGCCCGCGGAAACCAGGTGCGTGCCGTTGGACTCGTTGAAGTAGTTCAGGTAGGGGGTGTGCTGGAAGTAGTTGGCGTCGAGCTGGCCGTCCTCCAGGGCGGTGTTGGGCAGGATGTAGTCGTCGTAAATCACGATCTGAAGGTCATAGCCCTCGGCCGCGAGCGCGTCCTTGACCTGTTCGAGGATCTCGGCGTGGGGGGTGGAGCTGGCGCCGACCACGATCTTGACGGGCTCGGCGGGGGCGGCAGGGGCGGCAGGAGCTTCCGCAGCAGCAGGCTCAGCAGGGGCAGCAGCGGGGGCGGCGGTCGCGGCGGGGGCAGAGGAGCCGCAGGCGGCGAGCGCGAGAACGATGACGACGGTCAGAAGCAGAGCAGTGAGCTTTTTCATGTTTTGTTCCTCCTAAAAGATTACATAAGATTATTTACATATTTTTATTAACATAGTATTAGAAACATAACTTAGTTTACATAAACTATGTATTTCACATTCGCAGCTTACACAGTCCGGTATAGATCATAGGGCACCTCACTTGATTCGTTTATCGGTTTTCCGCTCGATGGCGGTGCCGATAATTTGGATGAGCTGGACGATCAGCACGGTCAGGAACACGCAGATCCAGGTGATGTCGCCGTTGGAGCGCTGGTGACCGTAGATGACGGCGATCTGGCCGAGGCCGGTCCCGCCGATCGTGGCGGCCATGGCCGAGTAGCCGAGGATCGTGACCATGGAGATCACGGCGCCGTGGATGAGGGCGGGCTTGGCCTCGGGCAGGAGCACCTTGCGCACGATCTGGAAGTTCGTACAGCCCATGGACTGGGCGGCCTCGATGACCCCGTCGGAGACCTCCTTGACCGAGGACTCGACCATGCGGGCCACGTAGGGAGCCGCGGCGATGACCAGCATGACGATGACCGCGCCGTTGCCGAGGCTGGTGCCGAGGATGAACTTGGCGACCGGGAGCATCGCGACCATCAGGATCACGAAGGGGATGGAGCGGAAGAAGTTCACGATCAGGCCGAGGATGCGGTTGAGCCAGGGCGTCGGACGGATGCCGTTTTTGTCGGTGACGCAGAGGATCACGCCGAGCGGCAGGCCGATCGCATAGGCGATCAGGGAGGAGAGGAGCGTCATGTACAGGGTCTCCCAGATGCCGAGCTGGATCAGGCCCTTGTCCCAGAGCTTGTAGAACATTTCGCTGAGCATCAGACTTCCTCCTTCCAGGTGACGGGGCTGTTTTTGAGCCAGGAGATGATCTTCTCGGCCTGGTGCTCGTCGTTGGGCAGCTCGATGATCATGTGCCCGTAGATAATGCCCTCATACTCCTTGGTGTCGGCGAAGATGATGTTGACCGGCGCCTGACAGTCGAGCGTCATCTTGCTGATGACGGGCTCCTGCGAGTACTCCCCGTCGAAGATCAGGCGGAGCTTCTTGCCGCCGCTGGTGTCGATGGCGGCGCGGTCCTGCGGGAGGATCAGCTCGCGTGCGATCTCGGAGCGCGGACTCGTGAACACGTCGGCGACACGGCCCATCTCGGCGATGCGACTCTGGTCGATGACGGCGACCCGGTCGCAGATCTGGTCGATGACCTTCATCTCGTGGGTGATGACCACGATCGTGACGCCGAGCTCGCGGTTGATGCGGCGCAGCAGCTCCAGAATGGAGCGCGTGGTGTTCGGGTCCAGCGCGGAGGTGGCCTCGTCGCACAGCAGATAGCGGGGATCGGTGGCGAGGGCGCGGGCGATGGCCACGCGCTGCTTCTGTCCGCCGGAGAGCTGGGCGGGGTAGGCGTCCGCCTTGTCCTCCAGTCCCACGACCTGCAGCAGCTCTTTCGCCTTCGCCTGCGCGGCCCTGCGCCCGACGCCGGAGATCTCCAGCGGGAAGGTGACGTTTCTGAGGACGCTGCGCTGCTCGAGCAGGTTGAAGCCCTGAAAGATCATCGAGATCTTGCGGCGCATCTGCAGCAGCTCGGCCCTCGGCAGGGCGGTCAGGTCCTTCCCGTCGATAACGACCCGGCCGGAGCTGGGCCGTTCGAGCAAATTGATGCAGCGCACCAGCGTGCTCTTGCCGGCGCCGGAGAGGCCGATGATGCCGAAGATCTCGCCGTCCCGGATCGTCAGATTGATGTCCCGCAGCGCCTCCACATCGCCGGAGGCCGCGGAATAGGTCTTGCTCAGGTCGATGAGCTCTATCATGCCGACTGCGTTCCTTTCGAGAAAAATAGAAAACGGCCCGGAAAACCCACATTGTTTTCCGGGCCATGTTGATTGTCGGATCAATCAGATGGAGCGAGAACAAGGCGAGTCATGTTTTTGGGCGCGCATCATCATGCACATGCGGAACATGCACATCTCCATCATCATGCTGTTGGCGGAGCAGATACGCATCATGACCCGGCTCCTTTCTCTGAGTTGTCCGCATTATAGCGCCGCAGCGGGGGACTGTCAAGCTCCGACGGAGCAAATCGGTTATATCAACAAAGTTTGAAAGCGGGAAGCGGAAATGCTTGACAAAGCTGCACAAGTCTTTCACAAAAAAACACCGTCCGCACAGAGCGGACGGCGTAGGAGAAGCGGGGTTCAGCTGATGCCGTGGAAGCGGAAGTAGTCGACCACGATGGCGATGCCCGCGGCGGCGATGCTGCGCCCGTCGGGCATGAGGTAGGCGTCGGACAGATAGCCGTTGTCGTCGTTGAGCAGGGAGGCGAGGTCCGCGTACCAGACGCCGGTCTGGATGCAGACCTGGCGGATCCACGCGTTGGCGCGCGCGACCAGCTCCGGCGTGAGACCGTCAGAGCCCTGATAATTCGAGCTGATCGAGGCGATGGAGCAGCAGATGAGGATGGTGTTGGGGCTGGCCTCGCGGATGCTGTTGATGAGCCCGACATAGCCGTTGATGAAATCCTGCTCGGTCGTATCGGCCAGACCGTCGCTGCCGATGTAGAACACCACCTTGCGCGGCCTGGTGATCATGGCGGCGTTGGCGGGGGTGACGAGGGAGCCGTCGACGAAGACGATCTGAGACTCGGCCCCTTTTGCGGCGTAGAAGCCCGAGCCGTTGTCCGTCCAGATGGATGCGACCGCGCCGTCCCCGTAGGTCTCGACATAGCTGCGCAGACCGAGGAGGGTCTTGTCGCAGAGGAAGGTCGTGGTGAGGACCTCGTCCAGAGCGACCTTCTTGACCTCCGGCAGGGCCATGAGCTCACCGGCCGGAGCCGCGTCGAGCTCGGATGCGGAGCCGCGCTTTTCGCGCTGTATGCCCTCTCCGAGGGTCATGGTGCCGCTGATGCGCTCGCCCTCGTGGCGGGCGGACATGGAGACCACGAGCCCGACCAGAAGCGCAAGCCCGACCGCGAGGATCCCGATGGCCCACAGAATGTTGTGAAGACCCGAGAGCTTGTTTTTCATTCCTGCCTCCGTTCTCTGTCAAGAGGATGGGCGGCCCGGAGGACCGCCCATACGCATTGTGATGAAAGGATTACTCCTGCTCGGCGAGAGCCTTGGCCTCCTCGATGACCTTCTGCTGCACGTTGCCGGGAGCTTCCTCGTAGCGGACGAACTTGCAGGTGAAGGAACCGGAACCCTGGGTCATGGAGCGCAGGTCGATGGTGTAGGTGCTCATCTCAGCCATGGGGACCTCGGCCTCGATGGTGGTCATGCCGTCCTCGGCGGGCATGGAGCCCATCATGGTGCCGCGGCGCTTGGAGTTGATGTCGCCGATGATGGCGCCCTGGAACTCATCGGGAATGGTGACAAAGAGCTGGCCGATGGGCTCGAGAATGGTGGGCTTGGCCTTGGGGATGCCGTCCTGATAGGCGAGACGGGCAGCCGTCTGGAAGGCCATATCGTTGGAGTCGACGGGGTGGTAGGAGCCGTCGTACAGGGTGGCCTTCAGACCGACCAGCGGGTAGCCGGCGAGCACGCCCTTCTGCACGGCGTTGCGCAGGCCCTTCTCAACGGAGGGGAAGAAGTTCTTCGGCACG
>JAUNNC010000127.1 GCA_030531585.1 Eubacteriales bacterium
GTGAGCACAAGAGAAAACACCGCGCCGGCAGGGACGAAAGTCCCTGCCGGCGCGGCGTTTCGATTATTCGCTGTAACGATTCACTCCCGGCTGAATGATCCGCAAAAACGCCCGACTCCCGTCATTGGGAACCCGTGACCGACGTCACTGGTGTGGCAATCCGCATCTTTTTTACGCGGGAAAAAATGCACCTTGTACAAAAGAAACGGATTCCCACGCCAGTGTTGCGACACTGGCTCGGAATGACGGGGATGGACCGAAAGCTCCTACTCCCCTCTTTCGAGCGGCAGCCACCAGGTGAAGCCGTAGGCCAGACAGTTGAGCAGGCCCTCCGCGGGTCGCAGACCGTGTTCCGCGGCGATCCTCCGTCCGATGTGGAAATATTCGGCCGTGTGCAGCGCGATCAGCGCAAGCAGCGGCAGCGGCTTTTTCCGCACGGCCAGCCCTGCGAACGCGGCGTAGAGCACGCCGCAGATCTGTTTTCCGTACGCCTTCGTCAGCTCGTAAAACATGGTAAACCCTCCCTTTATTTTCGGATGAACAGCATGCAGATCCCCATCAGCACCGGCTGATGGAGCAGATAGACCCAGAGCGTATGCCGCCCGACGGCCGACAGCAGCGGGACCTTGATCCGCGCCGCTCTCCGGCAGACTTCGCTGCGGTCAAACAGGCGCTTCAGGTAAAAGCCGCACCAGAACAAAAACAGCCAGGGCAGCAGTGGAAAATAGTCGCTCGAGCGGAAGCTCGGATGCGGGAAGCCCAGCGGCGTGAGCGGCCAGATGCGGTACAGCGCGGCCGGGACCTTGAGGCCGAAGCCCAGAAAGCCCGCACCCAAGTCCCGGAAAAACCAGAAGAGCAGCGCGTTCAGGCCAAGCCCCGCGAGCGGCTTCAGCCGGTCCAGCCCCTTCTCCGCCGCCATCGTCAGCAGGATCGCACAGCCCAGGAAATTCAGGATGCCGAACCAGATCGCCTCCGACGGCATGGCGATCAGCGTCGCCGCCGTGATCGCAAGGCCCAGCAGGTTCAGCGTGAGCCCGCGCCGGAGGTTCTTCGCCCGTCCCCAGTCATAGGAAAAGCCCGCGATCAGGATGAAGGACCAGCAGATGTACTGCTGCCAGAGCCGCACGCCCGGGCGCAGATACCAGCCGGGTTCCTTGCCGAAGACGACGTTCACGTCGTACAGAAAATGCATCCCCAGCATGTTGACGAGCGCGAGTCCCCGCAGGGCGTCGATCAGGTGCCAGCGTCTGTCCTCGGCGGGCGCGCTCATCTCTTTTTCCACACGCTCGGCGCGAAGAGGAAGAGCACCGGGAATATCTCCAGTCTGCCGAGCAGCATCTCCAGGCTCAGTGTGAGCTTCGACAGGTCGGAGAAGAAGGCGTAGTTGCCCGTCGGCCCGACGTCTCCGAGGCCGGGCCCGACGTTGAAGATGCAGGCGCAGGAGGCGGTGAAGTTGGTGATCATGTCCCGCCCGTCGAGGGCGAGCACCAGCACGCTAAGCCCGATGATGGCGATGTAGATGTGGAAGATCACGAGGACGCTGCGCACCGTCGCGTCGCCGACGGGCTTGCCCTCGAGCCAGATGCGCTTGACGCGCGTCGGCAGGATGAGCTGCTTGAGCTCGTTGAGGTAGGTCTTGACGAGGATGATCATGCGCGAGACCTTGATGCCGCCGCCGGTCGAACCGGCACAGCTTCCGACGAACATCAGCAGCACCAGCAGCCAGCGCGACAGCTCCGGCCAGGCGTTGAAGTCCGCGGTGGCGAAGCCCGTCGTGCTGATCACCGTCGCGACCTGGAAGAGGGAGTAGCGCAGCCCCTGCAGGAAGCCTCCGACCTGGGAGGCGATGTTCGCCGCGATAACGAGCACCGACCCCGCGACGATCGCAAGGTAGACGCGCAGCTCCTCGCTCTTGAGCGCGCCCGCGACCTGGCCGATCAGGATCAGGTAAAAGACGTTGAAGTTGACGCCGAACAGCAGCATGAACACGGAGATGACCATCTCGATGTAGACGTTGTTGTAGGCCGCGATGCTGGCCGCCCGGGTGGAGAAGCCGCCCGTGCCGGCCGTGGCGAAGGCGTGCAGCAGCGCGTCGTAGAAGCTCATCCCGCCGCAGGCGAGCAGCCCCGCCTCGATCATCGTCATGGCGAGGTAGATCAGATACAGGATGCGCGCGGTCTTGCGGGCGCGCGGCACCAGCTTGCTGACCTCGGGCCCGGGGACCTCGGCGCGCATGATATGCATATAGTGGTCGCCGGACACCGGCAGGATCGCCGCGATGAAGACCAGCACGCCCATGCCGCCGATCCAGTGGGTGAACAGGCGCCAGAACATGCAGCCGCGGCTCATCGCCTCGATATCCGTCAGGATGCTCGCGCCGGTGGTGGTGAAGCCGGACACGGTCTCGAAGAACGCGTCGACGTAGTGCCGGATATCCCCGGCGAAGACGAAGGGCAGCGCGCCGAAGGCCGACATGAGGATCCACGACAGGCCGACGATGACGAAGCCCTCGCGCGCGAAGAGATCGGTCTTGCGGATCTTCACGAGGCTCAGACCGCCGCCGGCGGCGGCGAGCGGCAGGATCGTGAAGATGAAGGGCAGGGGCGATTCGCCGCAGGCGAGCGCGGCGGCGAGCGGCAGCATCATCAGCAGGGCCTCGGCCAGCAGGACCTTGCCCAGCACGTTACAAACCATACGATAATTCATAGCCGTTTACCTTGCCAGGATATCATCGAGATTCAGGATGCTCCGATTTGCGGTCACCACGATGGCCCGGTCGCCCGGATGGAGGGTAGTCGAGCCGTTGGGCAGGAAGCTCTTGCCGCCGCGCACGACTGCGGCGAGCAGCACGCCGGGCTTGAGCCTCATATCCTTGAGCGTGCGGTCGATGCAGGCGGCCTTCTCACCGACGAGGAACTCGGTGGCGGTGACGTTCTGGCTGCCGAGGTAGTACAGCGCCTCGATGGTAGACTTGTCCGAGGCGTGTGCGAGGCCGCGGACGTAGCCTTCGATCCGGTCGGCGACGAGGTTTTTGGGCGAGAGCGTGCTGTCGGGGAACACGTCGCTGAGCAGCTCGATGAACTTGTCGTTGTTGACCTTGGAGACGACGCGCTCCACGCCGAGCTTCTCGGCGTACATGCTGAGGATGAGGTTATCCTCGTCGAAATTGGTAAGGGCGACGAAGCCGTCGGCGTCGGGCAGGCCGCTCTGCTGGAGGACGTTGGTATCGGCGCCGTCGGCGCAGATGATATCGGCCTCGCGGAGGGTTTCGGCGAGGACCTGGCAGCGGGCGTAATCGCGTTCCAGGATGGTGACGCGCACGCCGGTGCTCTCGAGCAGGGGGGTCAGGTGCTGGGCGATGCGGCTGCCGCCGAGGAGGACGACGTTTCTGACGGGCTTCTGGTTTGCGGTCACGGCGTTGAAGAAGCGGCGCAGGGCCTGCGGCAGCGCGGTGACGGAGATGCGGTCGCCGGCGTGCAGGACGAAGCTGCCGTCGGGGATGCAGAACTCGCCGTTGCGCTCGGCGCAGCATACCAGGACCTTCGGCTTGATGAGCGAGGGCAGCTGACTGAGTGACATGCCGTTGAGGCGGCTGTTTTCGCCGATGCGGAAGGTGACGATTTCGAGGCCGCAGTCGGGGAAGAAGCTGACCTGGGTAGCGGCGGGGAACTGGAGCACGCGGGAGATCTCCTCGGCGGTGACGTAATCGGGGTTGATGGTGAGGTTGAGGTCCATGATCTCGCGCAGACTGTCGACGCTCTCCATATACTCCTGATTGCGCAGGCGGGCGAGGGTGTGCTGAGCGCCCATTTTGCGTGCGAACTGGCAGGCGACGAGGTTGGCCTCGTCGTTGCCGGTGGCGGCGATGAAGATCTCGGCCGCGCCGGCCTCGGCCTCCTTGAGGACGCTGGGCGCGGCGCAGTTGCCGCAGACGCCGAGCACGTCCATGGTATTGGCGGCGTTGTCGAGGGCGGCGCGCCGCTCGTCGATCAGTGTGATATCGTGGCCTTCCCGGCACAGGCGCTGGGCGATGGTAAAGCCGACCTTGCCGGCCCCGGCGATGACTATGTTCATCGTATCCTCCCAAAGAGTCGATCTGGCTTCGGATCGGAATGTTTTCGATTTATGATTATAACACAGGGCGGTCTCTGCCGCAATGCTTTTCGGGTGTTTTGGACATGCGGCGGCCCGGGCGGGAGGAACCCGTCCGGGCCGGAGCCGTTATTTCTCGGCGGCCTCGTGCTCGGCCTGGGAGACGACGGCGTCGAAGTCGGCGAAGCCCTGATCGGCCGTGCTCTGCGCGGGGTCGAGGTGCTGCGCTTTGAGCGCGTCGATCTCGCATTTCCGTTCGCGGATGCTGGCCGTGAGTCTGTTTGCCTGCTCGAACAGGGGGACGAAGAAGCCCTCGGGCTTCTCTCTGGCCTGCTCGTAGTAGAGCCTGCCGATCTCGGCGTAGACGCGCTGAAGCTCCTCGAGATCGCGGTTGGAGTCGAGTGTGAGCTTCGTGATCTGTCCGAAGGCCTTTGCGCGCTCGGCGCCTCTGGCGTAGACGCCGGTGACGCCGCTGGAATCGGCGGCGTCCTTCGCCTTTGCGGCGAGGCTTTTGAGCATGTCCCTGTAGCCTGCCATTTATGCTTCCTCCTTCTGTGTCTGCTCCGGCGGCAGGATGACCGCGGGGGCGTTGACGCGGTTGATGTACAGATCCTCTTCCCGGTAGCCTTTTCTCTTCTTCCACAGCAGGACCGCGGCGGCGCCGATCACGAGCACGAGGCTGAGCGCCTGCGAGACGCGGATGCCGGTCGAGCCGATATAGAGGCTGTCGGTGCGCAGCCCCTCGATCCAGAAGCGGCCGATGCCGTAGAGCAGGAAGTAGAGCGTGATGCAGTGGCCGTCGAAGCGGCGCTTCCCCGTTTTCTCGAACCACAGCAGAAACAGCAGCACGCCGAGGTTCCAGAGGCTCTCGTAGAGGAAGGTCGGGTGGACGTAGATCGTGGTGCCGTCGGGGGCGGTCAGACCCATGCGGCAGAAGACATCGGTCTCGGTGCCGAAGGCTTCGCGGTTCATGAAGTTGCCCCAGCGCCCGATGATCTGCCCGAGCAGCAGCCCGTAGGTCAGGTTGTCGAACATGGCGAGGGCGGGGATCTTCTTTTTCCGGCACACGAGGGCGACCGTGAGGATGCCGGCGAGCACGCCGCCGTAGATGGCGAGGCCGCCGTTCCAGACGGCGAAGAACTCGTCGAGGTGTTTGAGATAGTAGTCGAGGCGGAACGCGACGTAGTAGATCCTTGCGCCGAGGATGGAGCAGGGGATCAGCCAGAGCACGACGTCGTAGACGTCGTCCTCCTTCAGGCCGAAGCGGGGCGCGCGTTTGGCGCACAGCAGGATGCCGAGCAGGAAGCCGCAGCCGATGAGCACGCCGTAGAAGTAGATGGGCCGTCCGAAGACGGTGAAGTACGAGGGGGGATTGATCGCAAGCCCGCCGAGCATGGGAAAGGAGATCACGGACTCGCGCTGTATGGTTTCAAGCATGGATCATACCTTCTTTGGTGTAATGACGGACATGGCCATGCGCTCCGGCTTCAGGTATTCCTCCGCGAAGCGGCGGCAGTCCTCCGCGCTGAGCTCCCCGAGCAGCCGGAAGGCGTCGAGGGCGCAGAAGCCGTCGAACACGCCGGAGGCGAGGGAGACGCACACATTGTCAAAGTCCTCGAGGCCGCGCAGCCGCGCGCCGAGGGAGGCGCGCCTGGCGCGCTCGAAATACGCGTCCTCGAAGCCCTCCCGGGCGACGCGCGCGCACTCGTCCCGAAACTGTGCGAGCACAGCCCCGGGGTCGCGGCTCTCGCCGCCGACGATGACGGTGAGGGTGTCGGCCGCGGCGTCGACCTCGTAATCGAAGTCCGTGTTCAGCAGACCTTCGGCGTAGAGGCGCGTGAAGAAGGGGGAGGATGAGCCGCAGAGCATGCGCAGCGCGAGCGTCGCGGTCAGGCGCAGGCGCAGCGCCTCCCCGCCGCGCAGCCCCTCGGGGAGCTTGAGCCCGATCAGAAACTGCGGCGCGGAGACCTCCATCGCCTCGCTGCGGAAGGCCTCGGCGGGCAGCAGGCCCTCGGGCTCACCGAAGTCCGCCCTCGGGACCGGGGCGCGCTCCGCGGGCAGGGCCTCGGCGGCGATGCGCTCGATCTCGTCGGGCTCCACGTCGCCCTCCACGCACAGCACCATGTTCGACGGCGCGTAGAAGACCCGGTGGCAGTCGTAGAGCGTTTGCGCCGTGATCTCCCGGATGCTCTCGACGGTCCCGGCCACGCGGTCGCGGATCGGGTGATGCGCGTACAGGAGCTTCAGCAGGTTATAGTAGACGGCGAGCCCCGGGTTGTCCTCGCCCATGCGGATCTCCTGGCCGATGATGCCCTGCTCCTTGGCCACGGTCTCGTCGGTGAAGTAGGGGGTGGACACAAAGTGCAGCAGCATCCGCAGGTTTTCCTCAAAGCCCTCGGTGCACTGGAAGTAGTAGCAGGT
>JAUNNC010000128.1 GCA_030531585.1 Eubacteriales bacterium
GACTACCTGACCGGCCTGCCGAACATGTCCTACTTCCTCGAGCTGGTCGACGCCGGCCGCAAGGCTCTCCGAAGCGAGGGGAAAACGCCTGCCGTGCTGTTCATCGACCTCAACGGGATGAAACATTTTAACCGCAAGCACGGCTTTGCCGAGGGCGACAAACTGCTGGTGGACGTCTCCAAGGTCCTGGTCCGGCAGTTTGAGAGCAACAACTGCAGCCGCTTCGGTCAGGATCACTTTGCCGTTTTCACCGATACGGAGGGCCTCGAGGACAAGCTCCGTACGGTCATTGCCGAATGCGCTTCGGCAAACGAGGGCAGGACGCTCTCCATCCGGATCGGCGTGTATTCGGATGCGGAGGAGGGAATAGACCCCGGCACCGCCTGCGACAGGGCGAAATATGCCTGTGATTCGCTCAGCTCCTACGCCTCCGGCTTCGCCTTTTTCGATGTGAACATGCTCACCGACGCGGAAAACCGGCAGTATATCATCGACAATCTGGACCGCGCCCTGGCCGAAAAATGGATCAAGGTCTACTATCAGCCCATCATCCGCTCCGCGAACGGGAGAGTCTGCGACGAGGAGGCGCTGTCCCGCTGGATCGATCCGGTTCGCGGTCTGCTCTCCCCCGCCGAGTTCATCCCGACACTCGAAGAGGCAAAGCTGATCTACAAGCTCGATCTCTACGTGGTCGATCAGGTTCTGGAAAAGATGAAGGCGCAGGCCGAGGCCGGCCTCTATATCGTGCCGGAATCGGTGAACCTGTCGCGTTCGGACTTCGACGCCTGCGATATCGTGGAGGAGATCCGTCGGCGTGTGGATGCGTCCGGGATCGGCCGGGACAAGCTGACCGTCGAGATCACCGAGAGTGTGGTCGGCCGGGATTCCGCTTTCATGAAGGAGCAGGTCGAGCGCTTCCAGAAGCTGGGCTTCAAGGTATGGATGGACGACTTCGGCAGCGGCTATTCCTCGCTTGACGTGCTGCAGGAAATCCACTTCGATGTGCTCAAATTCGACATGCGCTTCATGCAGCGCTTCAATGAACACGAGGAAGGCAAAATCATCCTCACGGAGCTGATCCGCATGGCCATCGGCCTCGGGATCGAAACCGTCTGCGAGGGCGTCGAGACCGCCGAGCAGGTCGAATTCCTGCGGGAGATCGGCTGCACCAAGCTGCAGGGCTATTACTTCTGCAAGGCCATTCCGTTCGAAGGGATTAAGGAACGCTACCGGAAGGGCATCCAGATCGGCTTTGAGAATCCGGAGGAGACCGACTACTATACCGCGATCGGCAGGATCAATCTCTACGACGCCGCCGTGATCGCACAGGAGGATGATCGGGAATCCCTCCGCAACTATTTCAACACCCTCCCCATGGCGATCATCGAGACCACTGCGGACGCGTTCACGGTGGTACGCTGCAACAACAGCTACCGCTCCTTTATGAACCGGGTGTTCGGCATCGTCCTCATCGGCAGGTCGCTGACTTACTCCGGTGTGACGGCCAAATCGGGCCTCGGCTTCCTGCGCGCCGCGCGCCAGTGCGGGATCGACGGGAATCAGCTCATTGTCGACGAGACGATGCCGGACGGTTCCACGGTCCACGCCCTGATCAAGCGTGTCGCCGTCAACCCCGTCACCGGCACCGCGGCCCTTGCCGTCGCCGTGCTGGCCGTCATCGACAAGCAGAGCGGGAACGCCGGGCTGAGCTACGCGCAGATCGCAAACGCCCTGTCCGACGACTATTTTGATCTCTTCTATGTGAATCTGGAGACGGAAGATTTTATCCAATACAGCTCCAGTCAGCAGCAGGAAGACATCAATCTGGAGCGCCACGGGAAAAACTTCTTCGACGCCAGCCGGCAGGACGCGCTCAAGCTGCTGTATCCAGACGACCGCGAATCCTTTATCCGTTCCTTTACCAAGGAGAACGTGCTGCATGCGCTGGAGGCGCAGGGCTCCTTTACGCTCACCTACCGCCTGTTGATGGACGGCAAGCCCGTCTACGTCAACATGAAGGCCGTGCGCATGAAGACCGACGATCATCACATCATTATCGGCGTGAACAACATCAACGCCCAGATGCAGGAGAAGCAGGCGCTTGAACGGCTGGAGGAAGAGCGCACCACCTACGCGCGCATCTGCGCCCTCTCGGGGGATTATATCTGCATCTACACGGTGGACCCGGTAACGGACCGATATACGGAATACAACGCCTCTTCCGATTATGAGAATCTGGAGCTTGAGAAGGCGGGCGAGGATTTCTTCAACTCCGCCCGGCGAGACGGCACCCATGTGATTTTCAGCGAGGATCTTGACCGGTTTCTGGCGTCCTTTACGAAAGAGAACGTCCTGCGGGAGATCCAAAACAGCGGGGTCTTTGAGCTGCAGTACCGCCTGATGATCCGGGGCGAGCCCAAATATGTGATCCTCCGCGCCGCGATGGTCCAGGAAAAAGACGGCCCGCAGCTCATCATCGGCGTCAACAACGTCGACGCCCGCGTCCGACGCGACATGGCGTTTGCGCACGATTTGTCCGTTGCGCGCTCCCGCGCGAATCTGGACTCCCTCACCGGCGTGAAGAACCGCACCGCCTATCTGGAGGCGGAAGAACAGCTCAACGCGCAGATCGCAGACAGCCGCGAGCTCGGCTTTGCCGTGGCGCTGTTCAACGTGCGCGGCCTGAAGGAAATCAACCACACCCGCGGCCGCCGTGCCGGCGACCAGGTCATCCGGCAGGCCTGCGCCGAGATCTGCACCCTGTTCAAGCGCAGTCCGGTGTTCCGGATCGAGGACGACCGCTTTGCGGTCATCGCCCGCGGCCATGACTACGAGAAGCTGGACGAGTTGTTTTCTCAACTCGATGAAAACAACCGCATCAACGCGGACGGCCGGGGGCCTGTGATCGCTTACGGTCTGGCCCGCTATGTGGGAACCGGCCTCGCCGGTGATGTGTATGCGCTTGCGGAAAAGCGCATGCACGAGGATACGAAAAGATAATGGAAGACCGCGAAAATGCCCGCCTGCTCGATGCAGGCGGGCATTTGCCGTTTGGTTTGCTTTCTTTTTCAGGGCTTCTCTTCCACGATCACGATGCGTCCCTGTCCGTAGGGATCGTCATAGGCTTCTCCGATGGTGCCGCCCAGGGTCTCGGTGATGTAGTCGATCAGCACCTGGTTGTCGATCTTTACGCGGTCCAGCAGCAGGCGCGAGTCCTTGAACATCGTAAAGCCGTCGCCGTTCTTGAGCAGCATAAACTCGTGGCTGGCCAACGTGTAGGTTTTTGCCGGATCGAGCGGCTCGCCGCCGACAAGGACGTTCTTCACGCGGCGCTCGCCGT
This sequence comes from Eubacteriales bacterium, assembly GCA_030531585.1. Taxonomy (GTDB): domain Bacteria; phylum Bacillota; class Clostridia; order Oscillospirales; family Oscillospiraceae; genus Limivicinus. Next base: position 3,341 of record JAUNNC010000128.1, read on the forward strand.
CGGCCTTGACAAACATCCCGTTCTCATCGGACACACACGAGGATTCGATATAGCTGTGGACCTCGTAGCTCAGTCCGGAGACCTGCAGGAAGCCGCCGCACTCGTCGGGAACGCTGCGGGCGCCCCATTCGAGCGCGTCCAGGATCTGCTGGCCGCTTACCTCGATCACGCAGAGCATGTTGCCGAAGGGATTGACGCTCAGAATATCCTTCAGCGTGACGTCCCCCTGCTTGATGTTCGCACGAACACCGCCGCCGTTGAGAAATGCGATGTCCGCGCCGGACTGGTCGCGGTAGGCGTCCGCGCACAGGTCGCCCAGGTTGGTCTCCGCGCGACGGACCATACGGATAGGCCTGCCGTTGGCGTCCACCTCGGTGGGATCGTTGATGATCAACTCCACATCTGTGTGGGCCACGACCTTCAGAAGCTGCTTGTTCAGCTCGTCCGAGGCAGCGGCGACCGCGCGGGACATCTCGTTTTCGATGCCCAGGAGCTCCGGCGCGGCGACGTCGTTGTTCCAGGTGTAGAGGCCCGCGGTGACCGTTCCGTCAGCCGCGATGCGGCACCAGCCGATGCAGGCCATCTTCGTGCCGCAGGCGGAGCGCGGGATTTCCGCCCCGTCCTTGTTCTTCACGATCACCTGATCGGTGTCATGGCTGTGACCGTCCAGAAACGCGTCGATCCCGTCGGTGTGCGAGATGATATCGCCGTAGGTCCAGGGCTCGCAGATGACCTCGTTCCCGCAGTGTGCCAGGACGATCACATACTCCGCGCCTTCCGCCCGGGCGTCGTCCACCGCCTTCTGCACCGCGTTGTACACGGCCTCACCGGTATCGTCCTGCAGAAAGCCGTAGACGAACTCTCCGTTTTCATCCTGGAAATAAGTAGGCGTGGAGCTGGTCAGGGTCTCCGGTGTGGTCACGCCGACAAAGCCGACCTTCTTCCCGGCCAGTTCCCGGATCACATAGGGCTCGAACACCAGCTCGCCCTTGTAGTTGAAGTTGCAGCTGATATAGGGGAAGTTTGCCTTTTTCGTCAGGTCGAGGAAGCGCTCCATGCCGTAGTCGAATTCGTGGTTGCCCGGAATGGCGACGCTGTAGCCCATATCGTTCATCAGGTCGATCAGCGCGTCGCCCTTCGTCATCGTGCCGATCGGCTCGCCCTGGATGTTGTCGCCGTCGTCCACGAGAATGACGTCGTTGCCCTGGGCGATCAGGTAATCGCGGACCTGCTCGAGTCCGGCGTATCCGAAGCCCTGGTCGATACCGCAGTGGATATCGCTGGTATACAGGATCACGATATCGCCGTTCTTCTCGGGCTCCGGCTTTGCGGGGGGCTCCGGCTCCGCTGTGGGAGCAGGCGCCTCCGTGGCCGGCGCCGCAGTCTCAGGCGCCGCCGTTTCGGGTGCGGGGGCTTCCGTCGGCTGCGGCGCCGCCTGCGGGCTTGCCGCCGAGCATCCCGCCGCCGTCAGCAGCATCACGGCGATCAGAAGCAGGCACAGCGATCTTTTCAGCTTGGTTTTCATCCGTTTTCCTCCTTTTTTGTATTGAGCTTGTTAAAACCGATCTCGTTTCCCGACAAACAGCTTGAAGTACAGCGGCACATCAAAGCCGCGGAGATAGTCGCCCTGCTCGAATTCCTGCGGGCTCATATTGCCCAGCTCGGGCGTATAGGTCACAGTGTTTTCGTCCCGGTATTCGTAATCCATGATCTCGATCAGCTCGGTGCTGTACCCGTCGGGTGCGATCCGATAGAGCGCCACGGAGCCGACGGCCGCGCCGCCGGAGCCCTGCACGGCAAACAGGCCGTCCTCAAAGTACGAGAGGGTGCAGCGCTCTCCCAGAGGCATCTGTCTGCACAGGTAGACCATCTTTTCCCCGTCGAAGGCATAAATCCCCATGGGCTGCTGATAGTCCTCATCCCCAGCCGCGATCACCAGCTCGGGCACGGCGTTGCCGTCGAAGTCATAGAGGGCGTAGTACAGGCTGTTCCGGACGGGGTTGGCGACGACCGCCGTGTACCGGGGCAGCTCCGGATGCGCGTCGTCATCATAGTTCTCCAGCGCAGCCTGATCCAGACCGATGTACTCCGAGAGCAGATCGTTCTTTGCCTTCCGGTAGGCGTCGGCGTCATAGGTCTGCGCACACCGCGGGAGGGCTTCATACCACTGCTCGACCAGCGCCGTGACGTCGACGTCCTCCTTGCAACGGTACAGGATCACCATATCGTCCCGGTACTCCCGGACAAGACGGCCGACTTCCGCGTAGAAGAAGTCAAAGCGGACCCTCGAATCCGGGATCTGGAGAACCAGATATTCCCCGTCCGGGATCTCCTCGTCGGTCATCTCAAAGAAGCATGCGGACAGGAGCTTCCCCGCCGCCGCGGCTCCGTCCGCGTTGCCGAGGCCGTGCACCCCGTCGGCCAGACTGGCCAGCGTATACGCCGTCTCTCCCTTCCAGGCGATCCGCGCAAGCTCGATATCAAGATCCGTGTTGCTGATGCGGCAGGGCGTCAGGCCGTTGTCCGCGATGAAGCGCTCGCACATGGAACCGTTGATCCACTTGTAGAACGCGCTCCACTGCGCCAGATCGCTCTCGGTGATCTCGCCCTCCCGATCGATGCGGACGTCGGTGGGCGTGCTCAGGATATAGTAGCAGCCGCTGTCATCCCGGGCAAAGACTTTCTGCCCGAACATGACGTAGGTCAGCATCTCATGGAGCTTATCTTCGGTGACGCGGGAGATGCCGAACAGCCAGCCCATGCCGTCCGCATATTCCGGATGGGTTTTCTCGGCCGCTTCCTTTGAGGCGATCTCGGTCGCGGTGAACAGCGGCTCGTCCTTCGTCTCAAGGATGAGCTTATCCACAAGCTCGTTCGGAACCTTCAGCTTCAGGCCGAGGTTCTCAAAAACGGTCACATCGGGGTCTTCCGGTTCGGGCGTTTCCGTCGGTTCCGGTATCAACGCGGGCGCCTCTGTCGGCTTCGGCGTCGATGCGGGCGCCTCTGTCGGCTTCGGAGCCTCGTCAGCACCCGGTTTCGAGGAGGGCGCCGCCGCGCAGGCAGCCAGAGGCAG
>JAUNNC010000129.1 GCA_030531585.1 Eubacteriales bacterium
GACCAGATCCGGTCGGTGAGCGGATAGAGCTTGGGCATGGTGCGCAGATCCTCATACCAGACGCGGCCGGGGAAACGGATCCCGCTGTCGAGAAACAGGCTCCGCCGGCAGATCTTGTTGCAGCCGGAGGGGTACTCCATCAGAAGCTCCGGAAAGGCATGCAGGCTGACCGCCCCGGTCTGCCTGCACCCGGAGAGACGCTCCAGCACATTCCCGTCGGTATCGACCGACAGGAAATCAAAGATCACGATGTCACGCTCCGGCGTGAGACTGTCCAGTATTTCGGGCAGCGCGCCGTCGGCCAGCCGGTCGTCGCTGTCGAGAAAGAAAACAAATTCCCCCGAGGCCGCCTCCAGCCCGACGTTGCGGGCCGCGCCGAGGCCGCCGTTTTCCGTGGAGATCACGCGGATGCGCCCGGGATACCGGGCGGCGTAGTCCAGCGCGAGCACTTCGGAATCGTCGGTCGATCCGTCGTTGACGACGATGATCTCACAGTCGTCCGCAGCCGGAACCAGCACGGAGTCGAGGCAGGCCGCGAGGTAGTCGCGCGTATTGTACACCGGGATCACAATGCTCAGCTTCAAATCCAACACCTCTGCGTCTATGATACCACAGCGCCCTTGCCGCTGCAAGCGGCAAAGGCGCTGTGATAAAAACAGTTGCCCGGCTCGAAAAAACAGTGTATAATAATAAAATCATGAATCATGCTTTTTTCAAGAGGGAGAAGCAAATGAGTGCAAAAAAGAAAAAAGTGAAAAAGACAAACGAGGAGAAGTACATCGCCGAGAGCAGGGACCTGTATGAATGGATCTACTGTCTGATCGTCGCGCTGATCCTCTGTGTGCTGCTTTTTGTGTTCTGCGTCCGGACGATCGACGTCTCGGGAACCTCCATGGTCCCGACGCTTAACAACAGCGACAAGATGCTGGTCTCCGGTCTGTTTTACAAGCCGAAGGTCGGCGATATCGTCGTTTTCAAAAAGGACGAGTATGATCCCAACAAAGCCCTGGTGAAACGCGTGATCGCGGTCGAGGGACAGGAGATCAATATGGACTTTGAAAACGGCATCGTTTATATCGACGGCGTTGCCATTGCGGAGGACTATATCAGCGAGCTGACGCACAACAAGCTTGACTTCATCGGCCCCAAGACGGTGCCGGAGGGCTGCGTTTTCGTCATGGGCGACAACCGCAACATGTCCATCGACAGCCGCAAGAAGGAGATCGGCATGCTTGACACCCGGCTGATCCTGGGCAAGGCGTACTATGTGATCTACCCGCTGTCGGAGATCAGGTCGATCGGATGAGCGGGCAGCGGTTTGAGAGCATGAACATCCAGTGGTACCCCGGTCACATGACCAAGGCCCGCCGGATGATCGAAGAAAACGTCAAGCTGGTCGACGCGGTGTGCGAGATCCTGGACGCCCGTATCCCGTATTCCAGCCGCAACCCGGATATCGACAGCCTCGCCTCCGGCAAGCCGAGGCTTGTGATCCTCAACCGCGTCGATCTCGCCGACCCGAAGATGACCGCCCGCTGGAGCGCGTATTTCAAGGGCCTCGGCTGCGCCGTCCTCGAGACGGACGCGAAGAGCGGGAAGGGCGTCGGCGGCTTTGCCCCGGCGATCCGCACGCTGCTGCAGGACAAGCTGAAGGAATACGAGGCAAAAGGCCAGGTCGGCCGGACGCTGCGCGTGATGATCCTCGGCATCCCGAACGTCGGAAAGTCCACGCTCATCAACAAGGTCGCCGGACGAAAAGCCGCCGCCGCCGGGGACAAGCCCGGCGTCACCCGCGGCAGACAGTGGATCAGCATCGGCAGCGGTCTCGATCTGCTGGATACGCCGGGCATCCTCTGGCCCAAGTTTGACAGTCAGGAGGTCGGTGAGCTGCTGGCCGTCACCAACGCCATCAAGGCGGACATATTGGACCGCGAGACCCTGGGGGCCAATTTCATGCTGCGCCTCGCGTTATATTACCCCGAGGCCGTACGGGAGCGGTACAAGATCGAGCCCGACGTACAGGCGGGCGGATTTGCCCTGCTGGAGCAGGCGGCGCGAAAGCGCGGCTTCCTCGTCTCCGGCGGCGAGGCCGATCTGGAGCGCATGGCAAATACCCTGCTCAAGGAATACCACGAGGGAAAACTCGGAAGACTGACATTGGAGAGCCCGGATGACAGAGCTTTGGATGCTGGAAAACGAGATCTATGACGAGGGCTTCACGCTGCTGTGCGGCGTGGACGAGGCGGGCCGCGGCCCGCTCGCGGGCCCGGGGTGCGCGGCGGCGGTCATGCTCCCGCGCGGCCATGTCATCGATGGACTGAACGACTCGAAGAAGCTCACGGAAAAGCGCCGCGAAGAATTGTACGAGGTGATCCGGGACGAGAGCGTTTCGTACGGGATCGCCTTTGCCTCGGTCGAGGAGATCGAGGCGCTGAACATCCTCGGCGCGACCTTCCTCGCCATGAATCGGGCGATCGCGCAGCTCAGCCCGGCGCCGGAGCTGGCGCTGATCGACGGCAACCGCACGAAGGGTATCGAAGTGCCTGCCCGCTGTGTGGTCAAGGGGGACTCAAAGTGCGCCGATATCGCCGCGGCCTCGGTGCTTGCCAAGGTCACAAGGGACCGGTATATGCTGGAGATGGCGGAAAAGTATCCGCAGTATCACTTCGAGCAGCACAAGGGCTACGGGACGAAGCTGCACTATGAGGCTCTGCGGGAGTTCGGCCCGTCGCCGATCCACCGTATGAGCTTTTTGAAGAAGCTGTACGGATGAGCAGGGAGCTCGGTGCCTTTGGCGAGGAACAGGCGGCGCGTTATCTTCGCCGGAAGGGCTATACGATCGTGGAGCGAAACTACGCCTGCCGCTTCGGGGAGATCGACCTCATCGCGCGCCGCCGCGGTGTGATCGTGTTTGTCGAGGTCAAGCTGCGCAAAAACGCGAACTTCGCCGCGGCGCGTGAATTCGTCACCTACGGCAAGCAGCAGCGCATCCTCAAGAGCGCCTCGCTCTGGCTTGCCGCGCACGGCTGCGACGAGCTGCAGCCGCGCTTCGACGTGATCGAGATCTACGCCCCCGAGGGGATGGAGAGCGATAAACTCACGATCCATCACCTCGAGGACGCGTTTGAATGAGCTATGTACCCGCCGGAGGCGGGGTGCGTTCAGCAGGTACCGCGCGGACAGAAGGTCGAGCAGTAGGTCTCGGCCTTGGTGTTGGCCTTCTCGTTCTGGACGCTGATGTGCTCGGCGCTGCAGCGGCAGTCTACGGTGTTGTACTTGCAGGCGCTGACGTCGCAGCCGACGCCGGGATTGCCGGATTTGGCTCTCTTGTCGTTCATTGTGTTCGCCATCCTTTCACGCACAGTATCTGCGTTTGCAGGCTTTTTATTCGGAGGAGCTATGGCACTGTATACCATCGGAGATCTGCATCTCTCCCTTGCCAAGAACAAGCCCATGGATGTTTTTGGCCCGAACTGGCTCAACCACGCCGAAAAGCTCCGCGAGGGCTTTTCCTCTCTCGGGGAGGACGATGTCACGGTGCTGTGCGGCGATCTGAGCTGGGGAATGGATCTGGAAGAGACGGCGCCGGATTTTCATTTTGTCGATGAATTGCCCGGGAAGAAGATCCTTCTCAAGGGCAATCACGATTACTGGTGGACGACGGCGGCGCGGATGAAGCGCTTTTTTGCACAGGAGGGGATCGGGAGCATCGAGATCCTGCACAACAACTGTTTTTTCTACGGAGACCTGGCGATCTGCGGGACGCGCGGTTGGTTCTATGAGGAGGAGAAGGGCGACGGCCACGACGCGAAGATCATGCGGCGGGAGGTCTTGCGGCTCGAGGCCTCGCTGAAGGCGGCGGGGGACAGGGAGAAGCTCGTGTTCCTGCACTATCCGCCGATCTATCAGAGCTACCGCTGCCGGGAGATCCTGGAACTGCTGCAGGAACACCGGGTCAGGCTCTGCTGCTACGGCCACATCCACGGAAAAGGCCGGGCGCTCGCGTTCAACGGCCGGTACGGATGCACGTCGTTTCGCCTCGTGTCCGCCGATCAGGTGGATTTCCGGCCGGTAAAGCTGCCGGACAGCCCGGATTTCGGCCCGGATTTAAAGAATTAGTCATTGATTTTGCGGCGGATATCTGTTATCATATCCGAGTGCGTGTGACACATATAGAGGAGGAAATCAACCATGATTTTAAAGAACGTAGAAAAGAAAGAGAAAAATACCGCTGCTTTTGCCGTCGAGTCCGACGCGGCTGAGTTTGAGAAGGCCGTCAATGACGCCTACCGCAAGAGCAGATCTTCGATAAGCATCCCCGGCTTCCGCAAGGGCAAGGCGCCCCGCGCCGTCATCGAGGGTATGTACGGCCATGAGGTCTTCTATCAGGACGCGATGGACGAGCTGGCTCCCGAGGCCTATGAGTTCGGCCTGAAGGAGTCCGCGCTGAACGTCGTCGGCGCCCCGGCCATTGAGAATGTCGAGGTCACCGACGCACGCACGGTCTGCTTCACCTTCGCCGTCTCCCTGTATCCCGAGGTCACGCTCGGCCAGTACAAGGGCCTTGAGGCGGTCAAGCTCCCGGTCGAGGTCACGGATGAAGAGGTCGAGGGCGAGCTCAACGCCGCCCGCAAGCGCGGCGCCCGCATGCTGGACATCGACGACCGCGAGGCCCGCATGGGCGACACCGCCAACATAGACTTTGACGGCTACCTCGACGGCGAGCGCTTTGACGGCGGCAAGGCCGAGGGCTACTCCCTCGAGCTGGGCTCCAACAGCTTCGTCCCCGGCTTTGAGGAGCAGGTCGCGGGCATGAAGATCGGCGAGGAGAAAGAGCTCGCCATCACCTTCCCCGCGGACTACACCCCGGAGCTTGCGGGCAAGGACGTCGTGTTCAAGGTCAAGCTCAACAGCCTGACCATGCCCGAACTGCCTGAGCTGGACGATGAGTTTGCCAAGGACGTGTCCGAGTTCGATACGCTCGAGGAGTATAAGGCCAGCATCCGCGACAGGCTCGTCAAGGAGAAGACTGAGAAGTCCGACGCCGCCTTCCGTTCCGCCGTCATGCATCAGGCTGCGGAGAACGTCAGCGCCGAGATCCCCGAGGTCATGATCGACGAGAAGGTCGAGGAGACGCTGCGCAACTACGCCTCCCAGTTCGGCATGAACGACCGCAAGGCCTCCGTTGAGGACCTGTGCAAAATGATGGGCATCAACGACGAGATGATGGCCAAGAGCATCCGTCCCGGCGCCGAGTTCCAGGTCAAGACCGACCTGCTCCTCAAGGCCGTCATGGACGCCGAGGAGCTCGACGACAACGACGAGGCCTTTGCGGCCTATGTCGAGCGCGTCTCCGGCGAGGTTGGCGCCACCGCCGATCAGCTGCGTCAGTACTTCGGCGAGGAGTTCATGCGCAGCGAGTTCAAGAAGGAACTCGCCACGAAGCTCATCGTCGACAGCGCCGTCGCCAGGGCCTCCGCGGAAGAGAAAAAAAGCGAAGCAGAATAATTTCCCCGGGATAAGGATATGCTCTCTTGGATGCTGAGCGGAAAAAAGGAGAGTTTTTACAAATGAGTTTAGTCCCCTATGTAGTTGAACAGACCAGCCGCGGTGAGCGCTCGTACGACATTTTCTCGCGGCTGCTCAATGACCGTATCGTCATGCTGTCCGAGGAGGTCAACGATGTGACGGCGAGTCTGGTCGTGGCCCAGCTTCTGTATCTGGAGGCGCAGGACCCCGACAAGGATATCCAGTTTTACATCAACAGCCCCGGCGGCAGCGTCTCGGCGGGCCTTGCGATCTACGACACCATGCAGTACATCAAGCCCGACGTGTCCACCATCTGCGTGGGCATGGCCGCCTCCATGGGCGCCTTTCTGCTCTCCTCCGGTGCGAAGGGCAAGCGGATCGCCCTGCCCAACGCGGAGATCATGATCCACCAGCCCTCCGGCGGGAGCAGAGGCCAGGCCACGGATATTCAGATTCAGGCAGAACAGATCCTCAAGATCAAAAGAAAGCTCAACGCGATCCTTGCGGCGAACACCGGCAAGTCGATCGAAGAGATTGAACGCGACTGCGAGCGGGATCATTTCATGACCGCAGAGGAGGCGCAGGCCTACGGGCTGATCGACAAGGTGATCTACAAGCGCTGAAGCAGCAGGGATGGGGGAACGAAAGTTCCCCCATAGCTTTCCGCGCGGACAGGAGGTAAGTATGGCAAAGAGTGATGACAGGAGAAGCATCCGCTGCTCGTTCTGCGGCAAGCCGCAGTCTCTCGTGAACCGTCTCATCGCGGGAAACGGCAGTTATATCTGCGACGAATGCGTCCGCATGTGCATGAGCATCGTGGACGAACTGCCTGCACAGAGCAGCGTGTCCGGCTATGACGGCCTGCCCCTGGTCTTTG
>JAUNNC010000130.1 GCA_030531585.1 Eubacteriales bacterium
ATCTCGTCGGAGAAGGAGGAGTAGTCGCCGAACATGCCGGAGTACTCGGACTTCTTCATGACGTGGATGGCGTCGGGCTCGATGACCAGGCCGATCTTCTCGTCCACGTCCCAGAAGTCTGTGGTCTGGATCATCCACTTGAAGCCGCCGATGTCCACGATGATCTCATAGTGTACGCCGAGAAAGGTGACCGAGGTCACGACGCCTTTGAGCATACCCTTGTTCTCGGGCACGATGTCCACGTCCTCGGGCCGGATGACCACGTCGACCGGCTCGCGTTTTCCAAAGCCCTCGTCCACGCACTCGAAGACATGCCCGGCGAAGGAGACCTTTCGGTCCTCGAGCATCACGCCGTCGAGGATGTTCGACTCGCCGATGAAGTCGGCGACGAAGGCGTTGGTGGGCTCGTTGTAGATGTCCACGGGCGTGCCGATCTGCTGAATGCGGCCCTCGGACATGACCACGACCGTGTCGGACATGCTCAGCGCCTCCTCCTGGTCGTGGGTGACGAAGACGAAGGTGATGCCGGTGGCCTTCTGGATGTTCTTCAGCTCCACCTGCATGTCCTTGCGCAGCTTGAGGTCGAGCGCCGCCAGCGGCTCGTCCAGCAGCAGGACCTTCGGCTGGTTGACCAGCGCCCGCGCGATGGCGACGCGCTGCTGCTGCCCGCCGGAGAGGCTGGTGACGCTGCGCTTTTCAAAGCCCTTGAGCGCGACGAGCGTGAGCATCTCGGTGACCTTGCGCTTGATCTCGTCCTTCGGGACCTTCTTCTCCCGCAGGGAGAAGGCGACGTTCTCAAACACGTTCAGATGCGGGAACAGGGCGTAGCGCTGGAAGACGGTGTTGACGTTGCGCTTGTAGGGCGGCACGTCCTTGATATCCTCGCCCATGAAGATCACGTCGCCGGAGTCGGGGGTCTCGAAGCCGCCGATGATGCGCAGCGTCGTGGTCTTGCCGCAGCCTGAGGGGCCGAGCAGCGTGATAAACTCGTTGTCGTAGATGTCCAGACTGATGTTGTCCAGCACCACCTCGCCGTCGAAGGACTTGGTGATGTTTTTCAGCTCGATGATTTTTTTCATATCCCATCCCCCAAAGAAAAAAGCAGCCATGCGAAAAGCATAGCTGCCTGCAAAACGCCGCAAACACAAAGCCGGCGCGCGGCTTTCCCGGTCCTCCTCAGAGGGCGGCGGCCCAATGGATTTAAGAGTTTTGAGCAAAGATACTCTTACCTACTCTTATTGACCATTTCACAGATTTGTATGCTTTTACAAAACCATAAAACTTGAGCTTTTAACTCAATCAATAAGGCAACAAAAGTTGCCGCCGCGCCTGCGGTTCTTCGGCATCCGACCCGGCTGTCCGTGTGGCCTTGGCCCGTCGTTCTCCGCCGGGCGGTCGATATCTTGCTTCGGATCACTCGGAAAATCCAATTGAGACAATTTATTTTATCAAGATTGGGGAAAGCTGTCAATACCTGCTTTTCAATACCGCACATCCCAGAGCGTCAGGCCCCGGGCCGGGGCGGTGAAGCCCGCCCGCGCCCGCTCTCCGGAGGCGAGGATCTCCCCCATCTCCTCCGCCGGGCGCTTTCCGGTCCCGACCTCGAGCAGGGTGCCGGTCAGGATGCGGACCATGTTGTATAAAAAGCCGTCGCCGGTGAAGAAGATGCGCAACTCGTCCCCCTCCCGGACGAAATCAATACTCTTGAGCGTGCGGACCGTGGACTTCTTTTTTCCGTGGGCGGTGCAGAAGGCGGCGAAATCGTGCGTGCCGCACAGGGCCCTTGCCGCCCGCTTCATGGCCTTGAGATCCAGCGCCGCGGGAAAGGCATAGACGTACTTCCGCTCGAACACGCAGGGCGCGTCACCGGTCCACAATCGGTAGACATAACATTTTTCCACGCAGCTCAGCCGGGCATGGAAACGCGGTGGAGCCTCCTCCAGAGCCAGCGCACCGATATCTTCCGGCAAATATTTACGTAAATCTGTTAACATAATATCTGCAGGCTGCTCCGTCTCCGCGCGGAAGGAGCAGACCTGTCTGCGGGCGTGGACGCCGGCGTCGGTGCGGCCGGAGGCAGCGAGCTCGACCGGCTGGGAGAGCATACGGGAGAGCAGCGTTTCGAGCTTTTGCTCTATGGTGTTGTCGGTGTTTTTCTGCCTCTGCCAGCCCGCCCAACGGCTGCCGTCGTAGCAGAGTTCGAGCCTGAAATTCCGCATGGCGCGCCCTCCTTTCCGGCCCTTATCCTAGCATATCGGCTCCGAAAAGGCAAGAATCGCTGCGGATCCGGCATAGAATGCTACGGGAATTTACGGCTTCTTGTCTATTTTTCACAGGAAACGCCCGTTTTTTACCGCCGCGGAACAAGATATTTGGTTTTTTTATTTGTTGAAGATGCGCGGCGGCAGTGTTAAAATACTGGCAGAATCAAAATGGCATCATATCATCATAGAAATGAGGGATTCTTCTGTATACCGATAAGTTTCTTTCCCGCTTCGTGCTCCCGGAGGATCTCAAGGAAGCGCTGAGCAAGTGCCGCATTCTGGTCTATCCCGAGTCCATCGAGGAGCTGACCGAGATGGCCTACGGCCCGACCCATTCCTCCCGCTACGACGTCTGCTATCCCATCGAGGGCAAGGGCCTGGTCAAGGAGGCGGAGGTCGTCCGCTGCAAGAACGGCACCGTCGTCAACTTCATGGAGGACTACATGCGCCGCCGCGACCCCGACTGCATGCGCATCGGCGACGATCTGCCCACCAACAAGCCCCGCTTTGCCGAGCGCTACGGCTACCCGTTTGAGAAGCTCCGCGGGGAGACGATGGCCTGGCTGTGCAATCAGCAGCTCATCCTGCTGCCCTTCAAGGCGGGCGGAAAATACTTCGGCTACAACGCCCTGATGGTCTGCCCGGTCAACGCGGCCTTCTTCGCCCTGTCGCTGGCCAACATGCAGGGCTTCATGTCCATCTACGACGTGCCCGAGACTTTCGATCCCCGCGCCATCATCTATGTGGCGCCTCCCTTCCGGCACACCCACTTCGAGGGCAGGCAGGTCGTCGTCCACCAGCGCAGCGAGAAGCTGCACGAGGTTTTCGCCTACAACCTCTATCCGGGTCCCTCCGCCAAGAAGGGCGTGTTCTCCATGCTGCTCGACATCGGCGAGCACGAGGGCTGGATCACCAACCACGCCTCCGCGGCGATGCTCGAGTCCCCCTATGAGAACGAGACCGTCTTCATGCACGAGGGCGCTTCCGGCGGCGGCAAGAGCGAGATGCTCGAGGAGATCCACCGCGAGCCCGACGGCAAGGTGCTCATGGGCACCCACACGGTCAGCGGCGAGAAATACTACCTGAACATCAGCGAGACCTGCCGCATCCGCCCGATCGCGGACGACATGGTGCTGGCGCACAAGGACTTCCAGGACGGCTCCGGCTATCTCAAGATCGCCGACGCCGAGGACGGCTGGTTCCTCCGCATGGACGGCGACACCAGCTACGGCAAGAACGCCGAGTACGAGCGTATCAGCATCCACCCGTCCGAGCCGCTGGAGTTCTTCAACATGGACGGCGTGCCCGGCGCGACCTGCCTGATCTGGGAGCATATCCCCGATTCCAACGGCAAGCCCTGCTCCAACCCCCGCGTCATCATCCCGCGCGCCATGGTCGACGGGATCGTCCCCGGCGACGAGCCGCAGGAGGTCAACGTCCGCTCCTTCGGCGTGCGCATGCCGCCCTCCACGAAGATGGCCCCCAACTACGGCGTCATGGGCATGCTGCAGGTGGTCCCGATCTCCATCGCCTGGGTGTGGCGTCTGATCGCGCCCCGCGGTTTCAAGAACCCCTCCATCGCGGACACCAACGCCGGCAGCGGCCTGAAGGCCGAGGGCGTCGGCTCCTACTGGCCCTTCTCCACGGGCATGAAGGTCACGCAGGCCAACCTCCTGCTGCACCAGATGCTCGACTGCCCCAACACCCTGAACATCCTGCTGCCCAACCAGTATATCGGCGCGTATCAGGTCGGCTTCATGGGCGAGTGGATCAGCCGCGAGTACCTTGCCCGCCGCACCGGCCAGATCCGCAAAAAGCACCTGGTCCCCTCCCGCTGCCCGCTGTTCGGCTACTCGCTGGATGAGATGCGGCTGGACGGCCAGTACGTCCGTCAGACCTTCCTGCGGCCCGAGCTGCAGTCCTGGCTCGGCTTCGAGGGCTTCGACGCCGGCGCCAAGATCATCACCGATTTCTTCAAGGAGCAGCTGCAGCAGTTCATGACCGACGATCTCGACCCGCTGGGCCGTCAGATCATCGAGCTCGTGATGAACGACGCGCCGCTGGAGGATTACCTCGCGCTCACCCCGCTGAACCTGCGCTGAACGAACCCCCGGTCAAAAAATCTGCAGACAAAGTCCGTCCCTCGTCATTGCGAGGAGCGAAGCGACGTGGCAATCCGTTTCTCTCTGGCTGTGTAAGTCCAGCAAGAATGCGTTTTCCCGGGCTGGCCGCCGGAAAAAGCGGATTCCCACGCCAGCGTGCGCGCTGGCTCGGAATGACGCGCAAAGGGGTTTGTCTGCACATTGAAAATGGGAACTTCCGAAGAAGTTCCCATTTTTTGTTGCGTATCGGAGATTTGGAAAAGGCGGCTGCTTTTCGCACGCTTTTACTTGCTCTCCTTGAGCTTGGAGCGGACGATGGTGAAGGCCGGGATGACAAGGCCGAAGATGCCGGCGTAGCCGATGTAGGTCGTGACCGTCTTGGTCAGCTTCTCCATGTCCAGCCAGGCGCCGAAGGCGGCGATGCCCAGCAGGATCGCGGTGATGACCGCGCGGCGGACCTGGACGTTCTTGATGCCGGAGAAGATCCTGTTAAAGCGGACACAGCCCGCGTTGGCGATGCCGGCGGCGCTGGTCAGCACGGCGAAGGTCATCAGGATGACGAAGACGATGGTCAGCCAGGGCATGCCCAGACCCATAATGATGGCCATCATGGGGACGGGGGTCTTGCCGAGATTGATGATGTCGGGATTGACGGGGATGTAGCCGAAGAGCGTGGCGGCAATGGCGATCATCAGGATGACGGTGACGATGTAGCCGATGATAACGGCCTTTTTGGTCGCGGCACGGCTCTCGAGCAGGTCGGAGACGGACATGACGTTGAAGGCGATGGTGGACTGGAAGCAGCCGTAGAGGATGGCCTTCCAGATCGCTTTGAGCAGGGTGTTGTTCTGCTCGATCGGAGGCGCGGCGAAGGCCTTGGCATAGTCGGGCTTGCCGGAGGCGCAGCTCAGGAAGAAGATCAGCAGCACGATGACGACGATCGCGTACATCATGTACTTGGAGGAGCGGGCCACCAGCTTGGAGCCGTAGAGGCAGAGCAGCGCGGCGACGATGATGGTCGGGATCGCGGCGCCCCAGAAGCTCACGCCGTAGACCTTGCCGAGGATGTTGGCTTCGCCCGCGACGGCGAGGCCGCCGGCGCCGATGACCGTGCCGACGAAGAGGATGTCGTAAAAGATGACCATGACCTTGCCGAAGCTGCCGCTGCCGAAGGCGGACTGGACAAAGGACCGGTAGTTCGTGGTGTGCTGGCTGCGGGCATATTCGACCATGTAGAACATGACGCCGCCGGTGATGAGCATGGCGAGCAGCGGCATGACCAGGCCGATCCAGCCGTATTTTTCATAATACTGCGCACTGAACGCGCCGGTGGCGAAGCCGGGGCCGAAGTGTCCGCCCAGCCAGACCGAGGCGACGCCGATGTAGGATGCGGCAAAAATACTCTTTTTCTTCATGTCTTTTCCTCTCTTTCTCGTGTTTCAGCGGTGGTCAAAGGAGGTCCTTCCGATCACGGTCTCTTTCAGATCCCCGGCCATCTGAAGATGCAGGGGGTGGGTCAGATAGGGCTTGAGGAATTCCTCCCCGTCCAGCTCGATGACCGCCATGATGTCGGCGTTGGAGTCGCGCTCCACACAGCTGCGGAACACCCGGGGCTCATGCAGGAACGGCAGCGCCTCGTCAAGCTCCTGATAGGTTTTTCTAACGCGCTGCTCCACGGCGTCGAGATCCGAGCCCGGAGCGAGCTTCAGCAGAACATAGTGGGTCAAAAGGCAGCTCCCCTTTCAAATTGTCTTCCAGCACGCGCGGCAAACGGCGGCCGATTACGCATATACTATACTACCGGGCCAAAACGATGGCAAGAAAAAATTCAGGAAATTTAAATAAATGATGAACGGGGCTGTCGTTGAGACAGTCCCGTTCATCAGCTTGTCAAAAAAGTCCTGTATGGACTTTTTTGACAAGCTTCATCCGCCGAGCATTTTGCCGCAGGCAAAATGCTAAAACCTGAAAAGCTTGAAAAATCAAGCTTTTCAGACGGCGGTTTATCCAACTCGAG
>JAUNNC010000010.1 GCA_030531585.1 Eubacteriales bacterium
TATAATCCGAACACATGGCAAACGCAGCAGGGGTTCCCTGCGAGCCTGAACCGACTCCATCAATGATGTCAAACCGGATTCCGCTTGCCGTCTCTGTGTATGTCAGCTTCCCCATGTCAATTATGGCACCTAGAACGGTAAGAACACCGCTTACAATGTCTATAGTGGCATAATAGACTGTTCCCGCTTCAGCTTGCCATGTCTCCGTGATCGTGTCCGGGTTGCTCGTGTCCGCGCCGCTGTGGGAGATATCGCAGCCTGTCCAACCGCTGATAACCCGCTTGTTTACAGGCGAGGGATCGCCGCTGCCGGACTGCACCGGGTTAATCTGCACGACAAGGCTCACAAGCGGCAGGCCGTCCGCTCCGTCCGGGATCGAGGCAACGGAGCCGCTGGCTGTGTCGGTGATAACCGGGGCGTACTTTGCTGCAGCTGAAGCAGCTGCAGCCAGGAGCTCGGCTGCGAGCGTTGTCTCCGTCCAGTGCGCAGCTGTCCACGCTTCCGGCGTTTCGATCGCCGTGGAGCAGCGGTACAGAGCGCTGGCCTTTATACACAAGTCCCCGACGGCATAGGTCTCTGTCGCGTCATAGGGGGCAGCGGCGCAGAGAGAATCCAGCTTTTCGGCGTCAAGTCGGATCAGCTCGTCCTGCCATGCGTTCAGCTCTTCGGCATTGATGACGGTTTCCAAATCTATGAAGGTTTTTTTCGTGATCGCCATAGCTGCTCCTTTCAGCTGTTGGAGTCGTGGACATAGATGTCCACGCCCGCCCGTGTCGCCAGGACGACCAGGGCATCTACAAGGTTGATTTTCTTCGCGTCCGACGTGTTGAGGATTGTGTCCAGCTCGGCGGAGATCTCGAGGGCGTGATCGGTCTCGGCGACCTTCCCGATGGCAAGGCCGTGCCCGCCGCGGAAGATGTCCATGATGACGCCGGCCGTCGAGAGCCTCACCGTCTGGGTGACAGTCCCAAAGTCATCAGTCAGGCTGAGCGTGATGTTGTAGCTGTGCTCGGGATCCGCGGCGACGATCAGATTGCCCGTGCTTGTGTAGCTGGACAGGGTCGGCGACGTGGTGCCGGCCGGGTGCGTGATCGTCAGGCTTTTGCTGTTCTGGTTGCCCAGCGGCGCCACATTGACGCTCCACTCGATCAGACAGTAGGATCCGCTGTCGTTCCGTGTCCCGTCCTGGTTGCAGCGATGGATGGCCACGCTGATCTGCGGCGACCAGTAGTCGTAGACGCTGTAAGAGGCGCTGACCTCTTTCACTCCGTTGTGATCGTCTTCGGCGTGCGCCGTCGCGGTGCCGTTCGACTCAGGCCAGAAGGTATAGGTCAGGGCCGTCGTGTAAGCGGTGCCGACTGTCAGCTCAAAATAGGACTTTTTCGCTCCGTATTTGTAGGTGACGGCGGCTGTGTATTTGACCTGAGATTTTCCCTTGACGTATCTCCCGTACCGCGCGAGCAGGCCGGAT
This sequence comes from Eubacteriales bacterium, assembly GCA_030531585.1. Lineage (GTDB taxonomy): Bacteria > Bacillota > Clostridia > Oscillospirales > Oscillospiraceae > Limivicinus. The sequence goes on from JAUNNC010000010.1 coordinate 1,472, forward strand.
CCGGAGAGCTCCGAAGCCGTCAGCGTGACAGCGGGGAGCGCCGCCTGCGAGGGCGTCTCGTTGTAGACGATCGTGCCGCCGGAAAAATCGGTTTTAATGATGTAAGACGATACGCCGCCGCCCTGGTATGTTCCTGAGTGCCATGTATAAATGCAGCTGACCTGCATCGTAAACCCATACTCGCCGACGCCGTTGTTAAAGTCCCCGGACTGCGCGAGGCTGCTGGCCGGGTACCAGTAAAACCCCGACACGCTCCTGCCCTTGGCACTTGCGTCGAACTTCGTGGACTCGTCGATATAGAGCTCCGCGCTCTTGTAGCTCGGCTTCAAATTGCCGTATCCGTATGGACGTATTGCGGAAGAATCCGGAATGGCGAAAGGCGTGCAGGCAAAGTAGTTGACGTCATTCAGCCTGACCGTGGCCGGCGGGGTGACGGTGATATGTCTTGTCAAATAAGTGGTTCCGCTCGCCTGGATTGTACCGAATCCCGACTGATACAAGGAAACAGAACAGTACATCGTATCGCCCGGTGAAAGATTGCTGAGCGTAATCCGCGGGTAAGGAGAAGAAAACCGCCCGTTCCGGTAGTACGATGAGCCCGATCCGTAGACGCTGGACCACGAGAGCCCGGTCGTTGAAAAGCTCGACCCGGCAAGTCTGATTGAAACCGATGAGGGCATGCTGCTGAGAGCTGCCTGCGAAGAAGCGTAAATACTGATCAGCGAAACTTCCGCATAAGGCGTCACCGACGGATCATCAGGATCCTGGTAGACCAAAATGCTTCCGCTGATGTAGACAGACCCTCCGGTTTTGAACGTGATCATGTCTGAAATAACTGCCATGATTAAATCCCCGTTTCTCCGACCCACATCAGGCTGAGGTTCCCGCTGCTGCGCGGCTGCCAGGTGACATCGCCGAGCCGGAGCGACCCGCCCACGGGGATCTCCAGCTGCTTCGGTGAAAGCTGCTTGTTGGCGTTCCAGTAGCTGATGACGTCGTTTCCGTAATAGATCCCGACTTGTGTGTTCGAGATGCGGATCGACGTCGGGTTGTCCGTTCGCCCGATGATGACGACACCGTTCTCATACCGGATATAGTAGGCCATGGCGGCGAACTCGTCGTCTACATCGCCGCGCAGCTCGCTCATGGCCACCGTCATGCTGCTTTCGCTGAGGGCAATCTCTGACTGAAGCGCGGCACGTGTATCGGCATTCTCCTCTTTCGTAGCAAACAGGGCGTTGATCACCGAAGTCGGAGAGTATTCGTCGTTGAGCGTCTGCTGCAGCGCGTTTGCCGTCTGCTGCGCCGCAGCGGCCCTCTGGTTGGCCTCCTGGGCGTCTGCGAGGGCCTGCGTGATCTCTGTGTCCTTCAGCAGCGTCCAGCCGTAGGTGCTTCCATTGAGCTCGAAACGGTAGTAGAAGCCGGCATAGGCCCCGCCGCTGGAGTTGACCATGTAGAGGTCCCCGATGTGCTTGGCCTTCTCCTCTGTCGTTGTCCAGGCATTCGCCGGATACGTGCCCAGAGTGGGCACGGCAGATCCGGTGAAGGTTTCGATGGCTCCGTCGATCTCAGCCTGCAGCTGGTTCACGACAGTTTGCAGATCGCTGTCGCTGACATACTGAGCAGCCACGCCCTGCAGAATGGAGGACGCCGTCTGTTGGATGTAGGAGCGAAGCTGCGTGTCGAGCTTGGCGTCGGCTTCCAGTGCCCTGCGCAGCGTGACAGCGTTCTCGGGGGCGACGTTGTACTCATGGTCGATCTCATACTCGACCGGGGCGGACAGGTCCGCCGTGATCCATGCGCCGATGTACCAGTCAATCTTCATGATCTGGTAAGTGGCCCCGTCGATAATTGCAAAATCACCAGGCTCGACAGCCGGATCCAGATCAACATCGCATACGGAGAATGGCCGGTACTTGTAGCCGGCGAGCGCGTTGAGGCAGATGATGGAGACGGCGCTGTTGCTGAAAGAGCAATGCCCTTTGATCGTATAGCCGCTTGACGTGCCTGCCGAGGCAATGCGGCCCGCGTCATCCGTGAGCTCGACGCCGGAGACAGGCTGCAGCTCCGGGCTCGTGTCGAGCTTGCGCATGGCAAGCCCGAGAGAGACCGAATCGGCGGTACTTGGGCCGGTAGAGCCGACAATAGCTACACCGGCGACTGCGATGCCTGCGATTGCGGAGTCGGGTTCATTCCTCAGCGGAACAAGACGGATCTTCCCGTCCGGCGTCATGACAGCATTGCAGCCTTGTGCAGCGACGATGTCTGACCACACGTCCTTAGCCGTCGCCATGGTATCGAGCCCAACCCAGGCGACAGTGTCGTCGAGCGTGCTCCGCGCGTCGAGCTGGATTCCCGTGGCCTCCTGCAGCAGCTGCCCTGCCGCGGCTGCGGTGATCGGCCAGCTTGCCGGGACGTGTTCGTCCGGGATATTGTCCGTCCAGTATTTCTTGAGCCGCAGCATCCCATCGTAGGCGACAATGCTGAGATCTCCGAACTTTGCGTCCCGGCGCTGGTCGGTCCAGTAGGTGCCAAAGCTGAGCCACTCGCTCATCGTCTCCCCGTCTTCGCTGCACAGCCTGAACTGCACCTCGAAAGTGGCCATTCTGGGCCAGTTTGCGCTCTGTTCCTTCACGACCAGATTGCAAATGGTGGAGGGGGTCCCGCCGATGGCCGGACCCGTCTCCGCGCCGAGAAGGGACTGGTGGATCGTGAGGTCCATGATCTGGCGCATGCCATAAGTGACCACTCCGCGGAGCACTCTCACCTCATAATAACTGCCGGCGGCGGCTCGGAGCGCTTTATAGGTCGCAGATGTTGCGCGCATGCTATACCTCCGTCAGATCAAAATCTATGCCGTCCCAGTACAGGACGTTGTTCAAGACTCCCCAAATGCCGCCGTTCAGCTCCGTTCCGTAGAAGGTTTTGGTTGTGATGCCGAGCTTCATATCGTTGTAGGTGACGGTTACCGTCTCCGGATCCAGCGCCAGAGCAAGCTGCCGGGCGCGGGTGTCCGTCAGGCGGCGGCACTCCATCTTCAGCTTGCGCTTTTGGCCTAGCCGGTGGCGGTGCATGTAGGTGTCGAGGCTTCGCCCGGATCCGTCCTTCTCGAGATCGTAACGCGACCACAAGAGGCTGCCGCGCTTGATGCAGTCGGTAAAATCAACTCCATTGATCGAAAATTTCACAAGTGCCATGGCATGCCTCCAGTCAGTTGAAGGCGCGCGCCTGCATGGCGATGTTTCGCCGCGCGGTGCGCCCGACGGTGTATCCGTCCATCGTGATCTCTTTCCCGTCAATCACGGCCTCGAGGATGTTATCAAGCAGCCGGATCACTCTGGCCGTGGAGCTGCCGTCCCGTACCGCATCGCTGAGTACGTCGCCGGGCACGTTCGCCGACAGGTTGGCGAAGGATGCCAGTTCCTGGCGCATGATCTGCCGCAGCAGCCGCTCCGGCGCCTCGATGTTGAAGCCGTCAGTCTGGTCGCCCAGCACGGCGGCAAATTGCCGATTCGGCGGGATGACGGCGCCTTCTGCAAGGCCGGGCAGCTTGATGCTCTTGATCTTATCAATCAAGCTGCTCAAGCTGAGGTTTTTCAGACTGAATCCGGAGGGGAGCTGATCGCCGATGGACTGCACCTTCTTGATTGCGTCCTTGATCTTCTGGACGGCAGCACCGACAGCTTCGGCCACGCCGGAGAAGATGCTCTTGATTCGTTCGACACCGCGCTGCGCGCTCGATACAAGCGGAGCAAAGACATTGTCTTCAAAGAACAGCTTCGCGCGTCCCCAGGTCTGCTGGATCGACGTCCAGGCGGACACACCGAACTGCTGGATTGACTTCCATGCGGTCGATCCTGCTGCCCGGACGGAGTCCCAGATGCCGACAAGCCATTCTTTCGCGCCGGTCCAGGCTTCCCGGATCCGGTCGGCCGTGTCCTGGCCCAGCTTGCGGATGCTCTCCCATGCCTCCTTGCCCCACTGGATAATGGGCTCAGAGACATTGGTGCGGAACCATTCGCCGATTCCGCTCCACGCCTGTTTCAGCGCGTCCACCGCGCGCCCCGCGGTCTGCTTGATTTCGTCCCAGTGCTTGATCACCTCGTAGATGGCGACGCCCAGGGCGACAACGATGGCCACGACAGCAGCGATCGGCGCGACAAGTGCACCCGCGCCTGCTGCGGCGGTGCCTGCAGCTGCGGTACCCGCGCCGAGAGCCGGCACCATGGTCCCCGTGAGCGTGCCAGCGAAGCCCGTCACCGTACCCGCGCCGGATGCGAGCGTGGCAATCAGGCCGCCGGCTCCGGCGGCGCCCAGGGCGATGCTGACGCCGCTTGCGCCTCCTGCCGCCGCTCCGCCGAATCCGATCGCGGCGCTGAGGCCGCCGGCTGCAGCTGCAGCCGCTCCGGCTGCTTCCGCGAGGCCGCCGAGGCCGCCGATCAGGCCGGCAAGCGTAATGGCGGAGAGCGTCTGCAGCAGGACCTGGAAGCGCTCCAGCGGGCTGAGGTTCCCAGAGAGCGCCTTCGCCATGACGTCAAGTGCATGGTTCAGCTCGTCGAGGGCGGCGGTGATCGCAAAACCGACCAGCTCGGCCAGCCATTTGAAGAATGGCCAGATGGCCTCGAAGATCGGGGCGAGGATCTTGCATACCTCGTGCAGCAGCTTGAAGGCGTTCGCAAGCGCCGTGACCAGGCGCGGCGCGAGCTCGTTGATCGTCCAGGTTGCGAGGGGCTTGAGGACGTTCTCCCATGCCCACTCGAGGCCCTTGCCGAGATCCTCGACGATGGGCTTGAACGCTTCCTTCAGATCGCTGAAAGCCTGTTTCAGCTTGCTGAGATCCAGGCCGGCCTTGAAGTCCTCCCACTTTTCCTTCAGCTTCTGGAGCAGCTTCTCCAGCCATCCGATAGACTCACCGGCCTCTCCCGCGCTAGATCCGATTTCATGGATCCCTCCGGAGCTGCTTCCGGCCGGCGTGGTCAGCGGATCGTCTTCGCTGCCGGTCGTTTTGTTGTTTTCCTTCAGAATGTGGAGGGTATCGAAGCTGGCCTGCTGATACTCGTCGTTTGCTTCTTTGGCTGCCTTTGCCGCCTTCTCGGTGCTGCTCGTCAGGTCGTCGGCCGCTTCTGCAGCATCACCGATGGCGTCTGCCGCATTGTAGGGGATGAACTGCCACTCTTTCCCGGCGACTTTGCCGCCGAAGACGTTGGCGATCGTCTGCGCGACCTTGTTGGCGAGCGTTGCAATGGCTGCGAGCACCTGGGCGACGGCGTTGAGCAAAGGCAAGAAAGCCGTGCCGATGGTGCGCACCGCCTGCCCGAACTTCTCTTTGATGTCGCCGAGCGTGTTGTTCAGCTGCTTCATCCGGCCCGTGGGTGTCGCTGCCAGGGCGGCGTTCATCCCGCCCACGCTCTGCTCCACGACTTGGGCGAGCATAGCCGCTCGCTCGGCTTCGGTGCCGTACTTCAGCACGGACTCCTGAGCCTCGGTGAAGTAATAGCCGTAGCGCCGCAGGGCGCCTGTTTGGCCTTCCATGACCTTGCCCAGCATCGTGGCGATGGTCGTCGTCTGCTCGGCCGTGACGTTGAAGCCGTACTGCTGCGCTGCCATGTCGTTCATGACCGGAAGCAGCGTCTGCAGGGAGTCGCTCAAGCTGAGATAGGTGGCCAGCTCCTGGGCGCCGGCAAGCTGCACCTCGTCGCCGATCACGCCCAGCTTCTGCTGGGCCTCGGCCAGATCCAGGATGCTCTGGATCTCGTCGTTTGAGGCGCGCATCGTGTTGCGCATGACTCTGGCGAGCTTGACCTCACTCTCCACCTGTTTGTCATACGCTTCGCCTGCGCGCTTTGCCGCACTGATAAGGGCAGCGACAGAAAAGCCGATGCCGACGGCGGCAAAGGCTCTTTTGATGATGCTGCAGCTCTTGCTGATGCCGCTGGCCATGTTCTGCATGGAGGAAGTGGCCTTTTTGCTTTCTTTTGTGATGGCGCTGAAGTCTGCACCGGCGCGCACCATCATGTTTTTTACAACTGCCATGTCACTCCTCCTTTCCTCCGAACAGGGCATTCAGCGCCTTGGCTGTTTTATACATTTCATTGTCGTCCATGACTTTGGGCGTGGGCTCGGGGAACACAGCCTCGAAGCTCGGCGCATGTCTCGCCCAGATCATTGTGCGGGTCAATCCGGCAAGGTTGTAGATCCGCACCTTTTCCGCGCGCTTTTCGCTCTGCCTCTTCTCGAGCCAGGCATCAGCCCAGATATGCAGCTCCTTCGGCGTCATCTGCCGCCATTCGGCAGCAGATATGCCGATCCGGGCCGCGCAGGCCATGCTCCCTTCAAAATAGCCTAAGCCTTCGCCGCGGTAGGGTCCTGGTCGTCGGCCTCCTGTTCGGCCTCCTCGTCCTGCGGGAACGCCGCCTTGACGGCTTCGGTGACCGCCGGCACGACCTGCTTGATCACGCCGAGCACGCCGATCTCTTCGAGCCAGGCGTTAAACTTCTCGCGCTTGAGCTGTCCGTCCGACTCATGCAGCATGAGCCAGAGCAGCAGCACCAGAAAGTCATAGCGAACAAGCTGGTTTTCAAGCTGGTCAAGCGGCACCCTGGTGGCGCTTGAGAACAGCATCATCACATTGTGCGTCAGCCGCAGGGGCCAGACGCGCCCGCCGAGCTCGATGGCGGGCGTCAGCGTCTCTTTCCTCTCTTCCATGATTCCGCCTCCGATCAGCCGGCGGAGACGGAGCTGGGGCCGAGCGTCGGCTGCCCGGTGACAGCAAAGGACGCTTCAAAGGTGACGGCGTTGCCGACCACAGCCCCGGTGGAGAAGCGGACGACGCTGGCCTGGAACGACCACGTCTTTCCGATCTTCTGCGGGAAGATGATCTGACAGGCGACGATGGCACCACTGTTGAGCAGCGTCATGCACTCCGCCTGGCCTGCGTCGTCGCCGTCCAGGAAGCCAGAGACGGTCACATCGCCGACATCCTTAAAACCCGGCTCCTTCTCGCGGTAGCCGGTCGCGTTGTCCAGGGACGAGACGTCGATCGTGTCGGCATTGATCTCGACGCCGTTGATGTTGGTCAGGCCGCCCACGGACTTGGAATTGACCTTGAGCGTGGTCCCGATGCTATTGGATTTGCTCATGATGAGTAACCTCCTTAATCAGACTTGTGCCCAGAATGGGCACCTGCTCAGATACACCCCGGCCCGGAGTGCTTGAGCTGGTTGATGATGGGCCGCAGGCCGGTGGGGATGGGTGCCTCCCCATCGACCGCGTCCCGGTGGTCGTAGTAGTGCAGGGTCAGCGAATGAAACGCGAGCTGATAGAGGGCGGAGGCCAGCACATCGCTGCCGTCCGGCTCATGGATGCCGGCGCCGGCCAGGTATGCCTTGGCGGCCGGCATAAACTCATTCCAGATCCGCTCGTCGTTGTCGTTGCTGTCCTCGTGCATGTACTGCTTGCAAGCGTCAAGCTCCGCCTGCTGCTCCTCATTCAGCCCCTTCATGGCTTATCAGCCCGCGCTCAGAGCCTTGGAGTGGTAGACGAAACCGTGATGCTCCACCACGTTGCCGCCCAGAAGCACGTCGCCCAGGATGGTGTGCATCCTCTCGATGGACTTGACGCTGTCATCCACGCGGATCTCGTAGTCGCCGAACAGACCCAGCAGGAAGTTCAGCGGGTCGCCGTAGATCAGGTCGCCGGCGGAGAGGTCGGGCACCAGCACATAGGGAATCTGCACGCCGCCGTCGGCGATCACGCCGCGGTTGCCGTTGCCCTGGGGGGTGATGGTGAACAGACGGCCCTTCTCATTTGTACCGCGCAGCTCGCCCAGCGCCTTAAGATCGGCCTTGGTCAGCTGCAGGACAGCGCCGCCGCCCAGCTCCGTGTCGGCGCCGTACGCGAAGTACAGCTCGTCCAAAGTATCCACGTCGATGTTGGCGTAGGTGCCGGTGGCAATGATGGTGGCGCCGGCGGTGTTCTTGGCGGTCTTGATACCGTAAGAAGTTTTGCCGCCCTTCACGGCGCCGTTGACGATCAGGCCCACAGCCTTCCGGCGCAGGGCGCGCAGGGCCATCTGCTGGACTTTCTCGTAGTAGCGCGCAGGGCTCAGCTTGGAGATGTTCCGATCCACATAGCTGGTGGTGGAGACCTCCAGGGGGACGATGGGCGCGATGCCGAACACGGGGTCGGAGCTGTTGGACCGCGCCTGGCCGGACTTGGCGACAGGATCCTCGACGGTGCCGTCGAACTCGCTGATCACGTAGGGTTCCTCCCAGCCGCTCAGGCCGGTCATGTCTTCCACGCGGACCATGTCCAGAAGACTGGAGATCGCGGGCTGGTTGTCGTGGATTTCCGTACCGGTGCCGGTGGGCTGCACCAGAGTGCCGGTGATGGTCACGGCGTTGCGCAGGGAGCGCAGCACCTCCACATTGCTGATCTTCACGCCTTCGTGAGCCAGCAGGGCGCGGCCGCGCTCCTCGGCCATGTCGTGGGCCTCGGCGCCGGAGGGCTGCTGCTCGAGCACATGGCGCTCCTGCTCGGCGATCAGGTCCTGCACCTGCTTCATCTGGGCGTTGATGTTGGCCACCTTCTCCATCTGGGCCTTGTACTCGGTCTGGTTGTCAGTCTCCAGGGCCTTCTGCGCCGCGTCCAGGGCAGCCTTGCGATCCGCGGCCAGTGCGATGAGTTTTCTTTTCATGTCGTTACCTCCGAAAAAGATAGATTTATAACAGCGGCCGGGCCGCGGTTATCTAATGTTTATCGGGGCGCGAGCCCCTGCTCAAAATTGCCGCCAGGGCCACCAGGCCCACGCCTGCGGCGATGATGCCGGCGGGGAGGTAGATCATCCCCACACCCGCTGCGATAGCTCCCAGGCCCAGCAGAAAGGCCAGAATCACGATCATGTGTCGCCTCCGTTCCCGGCGCCCTTTTCGGCCCGCTTCCGGCTCAGGTCACGCCAGTCCTGCAGCGGCACAAAGTTGAGGCTGGCGTAGTGATCGTCGCCGCCGGGCACGTCCGGCATATCCTCCAGTGCCCGGATATCGTTCACACTAAAGCCTCCGTTCTCGCGCATGTCCCGATACCAGGTGCCGCGGCTCTGGAAGTCGCCGCGCAGCTCGTTCATCAGGTTGCCGCGGATCCGCAGCCCGTCCACGATGTCCTTGGGCAGCAGCAGCTTGTAAAGCAGCTCCTGCTCCCAGATCGTGGCGTTGGGGTGGAGCGTGCCCACGACATACTCGATGGCGTTCTGCTCGTTCGAGTTGTAGCTCTGCTTGCCGGCCTGGAGTTTGTACAGCGGCACTCCGAAGAAGCGGGCGATGTCCTCCACGCTCAGGGCGCTCTGTTCCACAAACTGCGCGTCCCGGTTGGAGATGCTCAGGGGCTTGTAGTCCAGGCCCAGGTCCAGCACAGCGATCCGCTGCGCGTTGGCTGGGCCGCTGTGCCGCTTCTCCCACTCCTCCCGGATCCGGTCCTTCTTGCTGATGATCCTCTGCGTCCCGTCCGGGTCGGTCACAGTGATATCGCCGGCCAGGTCGGACTCCGTCCGCAGGATGCCGGAGGGCTGCCCGCCGTTCTGGTAGTAGCTGGAGCTGTATTCCTGGGCGGCGCGTCCGGTCCGGATGACCTCCCGCGCCCGCTCCAGATAGCCGATGCCCTTGTAGCCGTTCCGGCTGAAGGCGGTGACGTGCAGCACATCCATCCGCCCGCAGGTGATGCTCTCGCCCGTGAAGGGGTGGATCAGTGTGTACTGGAGGCTGCCGTCGCTCATGAGCTGCGCGGTCCACTTGCCGCAGGGTATGGGAATCAGCTCCGTGGGCTCCAGCGTCCGGGGATCGCGCTGGATCCAGGCGACGCCGTTGCCGTTCACCACGCGCTCGGCCTCCATCTGCTTGCGGAAGGTGAAGGGCGTCTGCCAGGCGTTGGGACGGACGTTCAGCAGCTCCATGATCGGGTGCTGCACGCGCTCCCTGGTGCCGGCGTCGTACACGAAAAAGGGCATCTTGCCGATGCTGTCGCTCAGGATGTCGATGCAGCGGCTCACCGTGGAGAGCTTCATGGCGCTGTCCAGGTCCGTCCGGACAGGCGGGCCGTCCAGGCCCAGGCTGTCCACCGTCACCGCGTTCTTCGCCGCGGGAGGATCCCGCGAGTAGCGGTCGGCGGGAAAGAGGGACGCAAGGCCCCGTTCCAGTCTGTTCATCATGCCCTCACTCTCTCCAGGTCAATGGCGGCCTGGAGCCTCCAGTCGGTGACCCGGTTGTTGACCGTTCCCGCGTCATCTGCCAGGTTGGCCGGCGCTCCGCTGGCCGCGAGAGGGGCGCCAGAAAGAGCTTGGGCGGCCTCCTTGGTCACCGGGTGCCCCGGGACCTCTTCCATCGTTCCGGCCCGCACAGCGGCCTCGTAGCGCTTCAGGAGCGCCGTCGGGGCAAGCGAAGCACCGACGGCGTTCGTCACCACCACACCGCCCGCGGCCGTGATGACGGACTGCAGCTCATCATCCGCGTCCAGCAGCCCGTCCACCAGACCCAGATCCATGGCGTCCTGCACCGGCATGTAGGTGCTCTGGTCCACCAGCTTCTCGAAAGTCCGGCGGGTAGCCTTGCCGCCGCTTTTCACTACGTAGCCGTTGATGATCGACGCCTTCACGCTGTCCAGGAAGTTCTGGAGCCTCTTGGTATCCTCGTTGTTCATATAGTCTTCAACAGGAACGGCCGGCTGATGGATCATGATCTGAGCCACCGGCGAGGACAGCACCGTGTCGCAGCCGGAGCACACCGTGGTGGCCGCGCTGGCCGCCAGGGCGATGATGTGCGCCTCGGTGTGGGCGCTGCACGCCTGCAGCAGTCCGAAGATCTCAAAGCCGGCCCAGACATTGCCTCCGGGGCTGTTGATTTCCAGGATCAGGTCCTCGCCCGCCGGCAGCTGCTCGATGGCCTCCCGCACCTGCTTCGGGCAGCAGTGAGGGATCTGGAAAAGGCTGTAGACCCACTCCCACTCGTCACTGACGATCTCGCCGTAAAGCATAATTTTCATCCGCTGATTACCTCCTCGTCCTCGTAAACATCTATTGTCTGGTAGTCCAGCCGGATGGCGTACATCCGCCTGTAATACCCGACGTTTGCCTCGTAGAGATCCGGAGAGCTTTGTTCGATCTCCGTGTACTCCACCAGAACGGAGCCCTTGAGGCCCACGGCCTCGTCTTCCGCCGGCGTGCGGTAGATCTCGCCGCGCATATCTGTCACGGCCTGCTTGACCTTGGCGGCCAGCAGCTGCAGGTGCCGGAAAGTGGCCGCCACGATGTGCAGCGTGGCGGAGAAGTGCTGCAGATCGGCCGGACCGTCCAGTGCGCTCTCTTCGCTGTCCGCCGTGGGGATGTAAAAGGCAAACGGAGCCGCCGCATCCTTTCTCGGCTGCATGGACGTCACCCGCCCACGCAGCACCGGGACGGTCTCCACGGCTGCCGCCAGGGCAAACTCCGGGCTCATGCGTGCTGCGCTTTCTGCCATAGCTTATCCAGCTCCTCTCCCATGGTGTCGATCATGATCTGCGTAGCTTGGGCCTCGCTCTGCTCCGCGCCCTGGCGCATGAAGTGCAGGCCGGGGACGTAGCTGATACCGCCACCCTTGCTGCGCGTCAGGAAGCCGTACTCCTGCGAGGCGGGATAGTACGCTTTGTCGTTCTTGCCGCCGGCCTCGCCTGGGTTTTTGATGGGCCTCTGCAGCACGTCGTTGTAGGCTCTGTCGAAGGTCACCTCGAAGACCTTTTTCCCCTTGGTGCGGCTCCTCTCCGCCTTCCGGATGATGGCCCGCTTCAGGTTCCCGGTCTTGCCCACGGGGACAGTGCCCTGTTTGATGGCCCGCTTCACCGGCGTGATGCCCTTGGATGCCGCCCTGGTGACAGCCTTCTGCGGGCTTTTCCCGACCTTGTCCAGCATCTTCACCATCTTAACGATCCCGGTGGTGTCGAAGCGGACCTCGCAGCCATTCACCGCCACACCTCGGCGGCCTTCAGCAGCTGATAGCGCCGGTCGCCGTCCAGGTCCAGTGGCGGGGAGAGCAGCCGGAAAACCTTCCCGTTCCACGTGGCCCGCATACAGACCGCGTTGTAGTCCCAGCTGCGGTACCGGATCTTGAGGTTGTGAGTGACCTCATTCTCCTCCTGGCCGGCTGCGTAAAACTCACGGCTGCCGATGGTCCGGATCTGCGTCCAGAGGGTCATCACGTCCTGCCAGTTGGAGTCGTCCAGGTAGTGGACATCGCCCACAATGTCAGCATCGCCGACAAAGCGCTGAAAGGTTACACGCTTGTCCAGCTCCGCCGCGTCGTCATGTCGTGCCATAGCTCCTCCTGTGCCCGGAATGGGCACCTACATCGTCCACCCGCTCTCCAGCCGGTCGCTGAGGGTGGGGTTGTTCCTCCGGATCAGCGCCCTGGCCAGGGCGTGCATGGCCGCGGCCACAGGGTCGATCCGCTGCGTGTCGTCCCGGTGTTTCTTGGAGAGCTTCAGGTCGCCGTAGTTGTTCATGATCTCCACGGCGTTGGCCAGGCACCACATCGCCAGGCCGCTCTCCTCGATCACGATCTTGCCCTGCAGCAGCAACTCCCGGAATCCCTTCACGGCCAGGTTTTGGCCGGCGCAGGTCTGGGAGATCTCCACGCACCAGTCCTCATTGTTGGCGTCCTCGCAGAGCTTGATCGCCAGATCCGTGGCGTTGTGGCCGTCGTAGCAGACCTCCAGCACCCGCCAGCGGTGAAGCTGCTGCCCGGCGTAGATCCAGTCGGCCACGTAGCTGTTATCGGTCACGGCGCCCGGCGTCAATGTGCACCAGCCTCGCTTGGCCCAGGCCCGGTATTCGATCCGGTCGCTGTGCTCGTGCTTGGTGGCGGCGCCTTCCGGGAGAAAGCCGTGCATTTTCAAGGCCACACGCCCGTCCGGCAGCAGGAAAACGGCGGCCACGCCGGAGAGGTCGATCCGCTTGCCCAGGTCAAAGCCGCACCAGCACTCAAGCCCATCGGTGAGGGCTGCAAACTGTTCAGGCGGCACCTGCGCCTCCCTGGCCAATTTCCGGCAGTTCTCGTCCAGGTAGCTGTTCTCGGCAGCGGCCTGCCAGCGGTCCATGCGCCGGGTCATGAATTGCCTGATCTTGGTGGCGTCGTTGGAGCCGTAGGCCGCCGTGTACTCGCTCTCGATCTGGGCCAGCAGCGTGCGGCTGTAGGCGTTGTCCACGCGCAGGCACGGGTTTGCCATGCACCAGAGGGCCTTGTCGTGCGGATCCGCGCCCTCCGGCAGCTCCCGGATCATGGCGAAGTAGCGGTCGTCCCGCGTCAGCCCGTCCAGGATGCGCTTGGCGTATTCCTCTTCCACAAAGCACGGCTTGTTCTCGGCGTCGTCGCCGGCCGTGGTGATCATGGCCATGAGAGGCTGCCACCGTTTGCCGAAGGCGTTCAGCTCGATGTCGTGCAGGTCGGAGGTCAAATGCGCATGGTATTCATCAATGACAACGAAGGTCGGAGCGCCGCTATCTTTGTTTCGGACATCCTTCGACAGCGCCCGCATCCGGCCGCCCAGCTTGCGGTGCCGTACCGGCAGGCTCTTGGGGATGATCAGCCTGGCCGCGATTTTCGGCGACGCTTCCGCGATCTCCCTGGCGTCTCCGAAAACACGCATTGCCTGCCCGCGGTCCACGGCCACGCAGTCCACCTCCGGGCTGCGCTCGTAGACGGCCTCCTCCGGCCGGTAGGGCGGGTAGAGCGCGTCGCCGCACATGTGATAGAGACACTGGCCGGATTTCTCCGTGCTTTTGAAGTTCCCGCGGGCGCGTTTCTCGTAGGTGATCGTGAAGCGCCGCACGCCGGTGTCCTTGTGTACCCATCCGTAGACGCAGCCCAGGTCGAAGATCTGCCAGTCCTGGAGCTGGATTGGCTGTCCGGCCTCCGGGCCACGGCTCTGATTACAGAGGGAAAACCAGCGGATGATCCGGTCGGCGCGGGTGGTATCGAAAACATAGGGGAAATCCTCGTCGCCCACGCGCTGCAGATCGTCCAGCTGCCTCTGGCACGCCTTGATCTCATACGGCCCGCACAGGTCGTGCAGCTTGCCCTGCGTGACCTGCTTGGCGTAGATCGCAACAGGGTGGTGCAGGCCGCTCTTGCGGCGCTCCGGCATATCAGTACACGATCCTCGCCAGGCCCTTGTTCTCCAGATCCTCGCCGCGGGCCCGGCTGCACTCGTGCGTTTCACCCTTGTCGAAGATCCGGTCGAGCTCCAGGTCGAGGTAGCGCTGCAGGGCCTCCACAGTGACGCGAGCCTGACGTTCCTCCTGCCACGTGCTCTTGCCGGGCACCAGCAGCTCCGCCCAGCGGTCGCTGTGCTTGTGCTTGACACGCTTGAGGCCCTTGGCGATCCGCTCCACGGGGATCTCTGACATATCAAACGGCAGCACGAAGCCGTTCACGCCGTTCTCTACGCCCAGCTCGCTATTGATGGGCAGCGGCGTCACAATGATCGGCGTACCGAGGCACAGCGCCTCCAGCATGGAATAGCTGTAGCCCTCCGTATCGCTCAGCTGCACCAGGTAGTCGGCGGCCGCGATGCGCGGCTGCATATCCAGACGCCCAGGCAGGCAGATCACGTTAGGGCTGCCGAAGTCCGTCGGGCTATTGGTGTACACCTCCCAGCTGTAGGCGATTCCTGCAGCGTCCAGCGCCTTGGCCAGCTTCTTCATCCGCTCGCCGCCCTTCTCGCCGCTCAGCCTTGTGGCGCTGATCAGCCGCAGCAGCTTCTTGGGCTTTTCCAGTGTGAGGGGGTTGTAGAAAACCTCCGGGCGGATCCCGGTCAGCTCCTCGAAGCTCCTGGCGTTGTTCTCACTCACCGCCACATAGCGCGTGAAGCGCGGATCGGTGCGCGGTGTCCATCCGCGCTTGATCAGCTCCTTGAAGTCGGCATGGATGATCTGGACGTACTCATCGGCATCAATGAAGTCCAGCGCCTCGAAGCTGTACCCGAAAAAGGCACGCCTGCATTGGATCCGCTCGCCGTTCCAGCGCCGGAGCCGGATGTGTTCCGCCAGCCGGCGCAGCTGCGCGCCGTCGCCGGTCTTGTACAGCATTGTGATGTCGAAGTCCCGGTACTTCCTGGCGATCTCATAGAAGAAGGTCTCCACGCCGCCGATGTCGTTGACGTGGGCATAGTAGAAAACATTGTCGTACATACAAGCATCTCCCTGTTGGAAACTAAAGCAGCCCGCCATCCGGCAGCAGGCCGAAAGCTCTGCCGGCCGCCTGCAGCTCCCTGAAGAAACGATCCTGCACCTGGCTCCATTGCGCAGCGTCCGATGTATTGCCGGTCCGCAGCGCGGCCAGCACGCGCTGTACCGCCCGCAGATACTCCTGCTCGGCGATGATGTAGCGGGCAAAGGCGTCCGCCGTCGCAGCGGTCAGATGGCCGCCGGCTGCAGCGGTCGGCGCCAGCTCATCCCACCGCTGCCGGAGATTTTGATCCAGGTAGCCCGGCGCCGCGGGCGTCTTGAGGGGGGGGTAGCGGTCATGCATCAATCCTCTCCGCCTTCCTGCCCGTGAGGGCCTCCCACCGCCGCAGGATCACCGCGGCGTAGTGTCCGTCCTTCTCCATGCAGTACGCCTTACGGCCCAGCTGCTCGCAGGCGATCAGCGTGGTGCCGGAGCCGGCAAAGAGATCCAGCACCCGGTCGCCCTGTACCGTGCTGTTGCCGATCTGATAGGCGAACAGCTTCACCGGCTTCATTGTCGGGTGTTCCAGGGAGCGCGTAGGCCGGTCAAATTCCAGCACCGTGCTCTGCTTGCGGTCAGAGTGCCACTCGTGGGCGGCGCCGCCGCGCCAGCCATAAGCGCAGGGATCGAAGTTCTTGACCGGAGCCTCGCCGGCCAGGCACGGCTCATGCTGCCAGTGGTAGTCCTGGCGGGAAATCACCAGGCTGTTCTTGATCCACACCAGGCACTCGCGCACCTGGAGGCCGACCTCGCGCAGCGCCCGGCGAAACTCCAGGGCCGGATCGCCGTCCGGGTGCCAGATGTAGAACACGGCGCCGGGACGCATGGCGTCCTTGGCGTTGACAAAGGCGGCCTTCAGGAAGTCCAGGAAAGCCTCCGGTTTCAGGTCGTCGTTCTCGATCTTCAGGGCCTCGCTGGTGCCGCCCTGGTAGTCCACGCCATAGGGCGGGTCCGTCAGCAGCAGGTCGGCCTTCTGGCCGCCCATGAGCCGCAGCACGTCGTCCCGCACGATCGCGTCGCCTACCAGCAGCCGATGATCGCCCATCGCCCAGAGGGTGCCATACTCCAGCCGGTTCTCCTCGCTTGGCGTCGGGTCGAAGTCGTCGTCCTCGAAGGGTTCCCGCGGGAGGTCCAGCTTGATGTCCTCCGTGCCGAAGCCGGTCACCGTAACGTCGAAGCCGGCGTCCCGGAGCCGGATCAGCTCCTCGCTCACCATGGCCTTGTCCCACTTGGCGTGCTCCGCCAGGCGGTTGTCGGCCAGAATATAGGCGATCCGTTGCTCCTCGCTTAGATGGTCGGCCCGCACACATGGCAGAGCATCCAGTCCGGCCAGCTTCGCCGCTTCGATGCGAGCGCGGCCGCACAGGACACTGCCGTCGGACCGGATCAGCAGCGGGCGGAGGAAGCCGAAAGTAAGGATACTCTGGCGCAGTTCCTCGATCTGTTCAGGGTCGTGGACCCTGGCGCTGTTCTCGTATAGCTTCAGATCAGAGATCCTCCGGATCTCAATCTCGGTTGTCATGTAGATCTCGCCCATGAGGTCACCTCATGCGAAGAGGTCGTCGTCAGGATCGCCCAGCTCCTGCTCAGCCAGGCGACGCGCCAGGCGTGCCCGGCTCTCCGGTGTCAGGCCCAGCTTTGAGGCGTAGGCCAGCAGATCGCGCTCGACGCTCTGCAGCTCGCCGGACAGGTCGATCATGGTCTTGAGGGTGGCGTTTGCGCCGTCCTCCTCGTACTTCTCCCGGACCCGGATGTACTTTGCCTGCAGGTCGTCCCGGCGGGCGAGCTTCGCGCAGTAGATCGCCAGGGCGTCGGTGTCCAGCACGTCCAGGATGTCCAGGCCGTCCATGTCCTTCAGGATCCGCGTCCAGTGCCGGCCCGCAGCCTTGTCCTGGACGATCAGCTTCGGCTTCTTGAGCTTGCGCGTCGGCAGCATGGTGGTCTCCTGGGCGGCCCTGGCCTCCAGCTCCTCGCGGGTCAGGTGTTTGCTCATGTTGTCCAGCGTTTTAACGGGAGTGGGCAAAGGATTCACCTCCGTGTGATCGGCGGGGCCGGGCCTACGCCATCGGGGGAAAAATCGACGGCAGCAAGGCCGCGTGGCACGTGGCCCTTCGGCCCAGCGCCGCAGCGGTTCATGGTCTCCGGTCGTGCCCGGAGTGGGCGCCCGCCCGGCAAAATCGGTCCTCCAGACCTCGATCGGGGAAATTTTTTCGCATTCGAGAGGGGCCGGGGTATCAGGGGCGGCCCGCGAAAACTTTCGAGGGCCGGGGGTGGGGTCAACCGAAGCCGCGCCTGCGCCCGCGCCAGCGATGCAGCCCGCGCCCGGCTGCGCGTGCAGCTGCGCGGACGTAGCTCCGGCCGTCGGAGCGTGGTCAAAATCAGTTCATTTCGACGCGATCCTGAGCCTGTTCCCGCGCCGTCTTCTGGTCGTGGTGATACTTGCACAGGCTCTGCAGGTTGCTCTCGTCGGTGAACAGCGACCAGTCGCCGCGGTGCGGCGTGATGTGGTCAACCACCGACGCGCGGACGCGGCGCCCAGCTTTGGCACACTCCCGGCAGAACGGCTCCCGCAGGAGCTGTGCCGGGCGCATGCGGTCGCGCCAGATCGGCAGGTTGTACCAGGCGTGCCACTCGACGCTCGCGCGTCGCTTGTGTTTGGGTCTATGCCTGTCGCACCAGCCGTCCCTGGTCAGCACCGGGCAGCCTGCGTGTCGGCAAGGCCGCAGCGGGAGTTGCGCCATGCGATCACCTCCGGAGGAAAACAAAAAGCCAGGGCCAGCATCGTGCACATTATCGTGCATCTTGCTGGCCCTGGCTCTCAAAGCACTGGCCCTGTTTAAGCGTTATCGGTATGTCGTTTTTGCAGCGTCGGCAGTGGATGTACACCAGCGCCGCGGTCTCGTCGGGCCGCACCCGTTTGAGGCGGTTGTTCCCGCAGACCGGGCAGGTGATCCACCCGTTCCGGATCATGACTATTCTACCAGTTTTCGTGTTTTCAGTCAACAGAAATCACCCGCTTTTTCCTAAGAATAATATAGGTTTCAAGGCAGAAAAACAAACAAAAAGGATCAGCGCTGCCGCCTCGGCCTGCGGCGTCTGGCCCTGGGCGCAGGCTCGAAGCCCTTGCCGCTGAAGCGATACTTGATCACTCGATA
Organism: Eubacteriales bacterium; assembly: GCA_030531585.1. Lineage (GTDB taxonomy): Bacteria > Bacillota > Clostridia > Oscillospirales > Oscillospiraceae > Limivicinus. The sequence goes on from JAUNNC010000010.1 coordinate 19,869, forward strand.
GCTGGCCCACTCGGTGCTCTTGCGTTCGTCCAGCATGACGGTGCTGCCCTCCGGCGGCTCCAGCTCGTAGTCGTCCGGGACGGTGACGGTGTCGATCTCAGGCTTCAGACAGTTGCGTGTGCAGCTCCATCCATGCAGGCCGGGCCGGCTCTCGTACTCCTGGGCCTCCCGCAGCTCCTTGGTCATGTACCTGGCCAGCGCCTTGTAGAAGTTCCCCGGCTCCTCGTCGTCGGGCGTGTACCATTTCGGGACGTCCTCGCCCTTCTTCGGCTGCTGCAGCTTGCTGGCCTCGATGTCCGTTCCGTAGATCCAGCAGCTGCGGAGCATCTCCAGGTCCCGGCCCGTGTTGTCCAGGACGATGTGCTGGTGCCAGCGTCCGGACTCGGAGGTGAGGATCTCCGGGGCCCAGAACACCCGCGGCGCCGGCAGCCCGGCGGCCTTCCTGGCGGCGCGCAGCTTGGCAAGAAAGTATTTGAAGCGCAGCTGCGCTTCCCGCCGGCTCTTGGGCATGTGGTCGTCGTCGTGGGTCAGCACCACCACCAGACCGCTGCCGGGCACCGGGAAATTCTTGGCCAGGCGCAGCTCCAGCTGCTGGTAGCTGTAGATCTGGTTCATGCGGCGCTGGGCGGCGCTGCTGGCCTGGTGTTTGGCGGCCCGCTGCTTCTCGCTGTCTTTCGGGCTGCATCGGTTATAGAGGGCGGCGATCTGGATGCCGCCGGCGTCGATGTGTTTGAGTGTTTTGGCCACGGTCTGCGGCTCCTTTCGTCGTGCAGACCGTGGCCCTAAAGGCTCTCGTCCTATTCGGTATGGTAGTCAGTCGGTTGTTTCGGGAAGGACGCCGATTTCATTCAGCAGCCACGGCAGCCATGTCGGCTGCTGGTCGTCCATGTCCACAAAGGCGAAGTCCTCATGGATGCGGGCCGGCTTGCGGTCGTCTATCGGGTTCCAGTACGTGCCCTCCTTCTGAGGCTTCAGATGATAGGCAAAGAGCTTGCCGTCGCCGTCGCGGGCGATCCAGCAGTAGCCGTCCTTTCGGAGCCTCTGGCAGACGGCCTTCTCTTCCGGCGTCAGCTCCGGCGGCGCGTCATCTTCCGCCGGATCCTCGATCACGCCGGCGTCGATCAGTGCGGCCTCGGCCTCGTCCATGGTGGCGTCGATCCAGAAGCTGCCGCCGTGCTTGAGCGTGATGCAGATCTGCGTGGCCTGCTCAAGCTCCGTCAGGCCGTCCTCCCGGTCCGGCGTGATGGCCGCGATCTCTGCGGGGTCAATAAACGCGCTCCCGATTTTGATTAACATAGGTTTCCTCCTTCTTTTCTGCCAGACCGCAGCGGTCTGGGGTATTGTGGCACGGATTGCTGCAGCGATCCACCCAGAAGCATGACCGGCAGCAGATGCGCTCCTTCATTTTGTCGCAGTAGAAGCGGCTGCACATCAGTCGCTCCTTCATGGCTCCATCTCCTCGAAGGCGAGGATCCGCCGGATCACTTCATCCAGCGGGATCCACTGCGCCTTCAGCTCGCCGCCGATGTACAGATCATAGACCGGCGTTCCGTCCGGCAGCGTTCCGGTCTTGGAAAAGTTCACTCGCAGCATGGCCACGCCTCCGGTTTTTCGCAGCGCTCGAAGCTGGTCACCCAGACCCAGGGGTTGGCGGGCCAGGTGTGCTCGTAGGGGCCGGCGTGGGTCAGATACTGCCACATCCACATAAAGCCCTGCCGGGCTGTCAATGCTGGAGTGGAGCCGCGCCGAGAGGTCCATCCAGGATAGAAGCCCTCACGCTGGGCACCGTCCTCCGTGATCTCCTGCAGCCGCTCCGCCTGCACACCGGTGACGCACAGAAAGATCCGGGCTGCCTCCTTCGGCATGTGAATGGAGGGATGCCAGCGGTCCACGAAAGAATGCGGATATGCAGAGATATCGTCAGCCTTATAGACATAGCCTCCGACCCATTCCGCCCATGTCTCCCGCACATAGAGCACGTCGCCCGAACAGTACGGGGCCCGGTAGCTCAGTTCGGCAGGCATGCCCCGCCATTCTGCAAACGCCACCCCGTAAGAGGTAGTTTCGAGGCTACCCTCGGGAGAATTGGGCGGCTGCGGCTTTATGATCCGCCGCGTCTCGGTTTTATCGCCCTTCAGGATCGCCTTTACCATAGGTGTGGCGAACAGGATCGGCTTCACCGTCACGGCTTCGGCCCTTCTTTCCGGGGATCCATCGCCGGCGGGATAGATACCACCGTCATCTTGTCCAGGGCCGTCTCATAGAGTTCCCGGACGGGTTCCGGGATGGTTTGCAGCTGTGCAGTGAGGATTGCCTGTATTGTGGCGAGCACCAGCGGCCGCAGGAAGTCCGGGTAGCTCATGACCAGGTCGCCCAGCTGGTAGCTCACCCTCTGCGACACCTTGTGGCAGAGGTCGCCGAAAAACTCGCCTGTCATTCGTCCTCGTCCTCCTCGATCTCGCGGCCGATGGTGTAGCCCAGCGGATCCTCCGCCGGCAGGGGCCACCAGGCCAGCACCGTGAAAAGCTCATGGATAGGTGCGCCGTAGGCCAGCCACTTGCCGTCCCGGCGGTCGCAGCGCTGCTCGTGCAGCGTCCGGGTGTTTATGTCCACCAAGCACAGATAGCGGCCGTCCGCCTCCGGCTCGCCGGTGCACCAGGTCGCCGGCTTTGTGACCGGCACGGCCGTTTTGGAGAGATCACGGTCCGCTCCGGGCAGCGGCGGCCGCGGCATCCAGAAAGCGATCGTTTCATCCACACTGTAGGCCCAGCTGCCGGAAGACATCCGGTGGTCGCTTGTAATATCGTCGTCATCGTCCAGGACGAGCACATCCACGTATTCCGGCGGCAGGCCGTCCTGTACGGAGATCCAGTCCGGCCACTGGCCGCTTGCGGCCTTGGCCGTCGTCTTCTCCGTGCCCGCTGTGGGCACAAACTGCGGCATCTCCGCCCGCCCGATCAGGAAGTCCAGCGTGCAGCCCAGCAGGATGGCCCACTCCTCCAGGCCGGCCACGTCCGACGGCAGAAAGGATCCGCTGTAGAAGTGGTCGTCGCCGAAGTCGCCGGCGGCGTACTTCCGCACGTCGGCCACTTTCACCGTCACGTAGCTGTTGCGGCCGCGCAGCGTGTTCCGGCCGTCCAGGCCCGCCGCCTCGATCAGAGGCAGCACGCGCTGGGCCTCACGCTGGAGCTGCTGCCGGTACTCGGCCTGCCGCTTCGCGTCCTCGCGGGCGCGCTTCTCGCTGGCCTTGGCCTCTTCGGCGGCCTTGGTTTCCTTGTCCTCCTTCTGCTTATCCCGGCCTTTGGCACAGACGGCCTTGCATTGGTGCAGCTCGCTACAGCTCAGGCAGCACTCGCCGGAGCACCTCTGCCATCCGTACTGCGCCCGCAGCGACTGCACGAAGCGCCGCGTGTGGTGGTCGCACTCGTCGCCGTTTCCACACTTGCATGGGGCCATATAGCGTTCGGCATACTTCACGCAATGGGCCGCTGCGTCCGACGTGATGAAGAAGGCGTCTCCGGTCCGCTTGCAGCTCTCGGCGATGGCTTCCTGGGCTTCCTTCGGCAGCTTCTGCAGCTCATTGGCCGCCGTTTCGTTCAACTGCCCGATCTCGAAGAAGTGGAACAGCTCAGGCACCAGGTTGTTCTTGATCGCCTGGAGCCTGCCCAGCTTGGTGCGGCTCAAGCCGCTGAGCTTGGACACCCACTCCCGGTGCCGGCCGGGGAAGGTGTAGCCCTCGTCCTCCAGTCGCCGGATGCAGTCGCTGATCCGCTCGGCCTGCTGTAGTTCGTCCGCAGGCGTCATCTTGCGGTTGTCTGCGTTGCCCAGCAGCAGCTGCAGCTCCCGCAGCGCCGCGCTGGCCTCGCTGACGTCCACGATGCAGGGCACGCCGTCGGCGAAGCGCTTCGAGCCCCGCTTGATCACCAGCCCGATGGCGGCGCGGCGCCGGTGGCCGGACACGATCCGGTAGCGGCCCGGCTCGCCCTGGATGGGGCGCACCCGCAGCGGCTGCTGCAGGCCCACGATCTCGATGCTGCGGGCCAGCTCGTCCAGGCCCTCCATGCTGTAGCCGTTGCCCTCGTCCGGGACAATATCGTCGAAGGGTATGTAGGTGATCTGCTCCCGGCCCGTGGCCACCTTGGACACGTCCTTCATGAGCGCGGAAACATCAAACTCAGCCACGGTCGGCACCTCCTCCCAGATACGCCTTCACAAAGCGCCGGTAGTCCACGCAGGCCGCGCTGTGCGGGCTGCTCTCGATCAGCGGCCGCTGGGCGAAGGTCATGTCGTCCACCTTGTTGGTCTTGCGGATCGCCGGGTACACCCGGAAGTCGGAAGCAGTGAGCACGTCCAGCGCCTTGCGGATCTTCTCCGACCGGTAGGTCATGGTCGGTAGCAGGCCGGCCAGCTGCAAGTTGGGGTTGATGTTCTGCATGTTCCGGATCTGCCGCATGAGGTTGGCCATGCCGCGGAGGGAAAAAGCGTCCACCTTGATGGGGATGATCACGTCGGTGGCCGCCAGCAGAGCCGCGGCACTGGCCGCGTTGAAAGCCGGCGGGCAGTCTATCAGCACATTGTCGTACTCGTCCATGTAGCTGGCCAGCAGCCTGTCCAGGCAGGTCACGTCCGCTTCCTTGCTTTTGACCGCGGAGAGATCCAGGTCCATGAGGCTGTCGTCAGCGCCGATCAGATCCACGCCCTTCACGTTGCTGTGCCGGATCGTGGCGTGCGGCGTGATGTACTCGCCGCGCAGGAGACTGGAGAGGGTCTGATGCCCGTCCGCACCTCCGAAGAATTCGGTGGTGTTGGCCTGACTGTCCGCGTCCACCACCAGGACGCGCCGGCCGTAGTCGGCAGCGAGGATCGCCGCCATGTTGACGCACGTGACCGTCTTGGCCACGCCGCCCTTGAGGTTGAGCATTGCCGTTGTTCGCATGTCTTCGTGTTTTCTCCTTTCGAGTCGTGATAATTGTCGCGCAAATTATCATTACTTTTTTCAGTACTTGAAGCACTCGTACAGGGTACCGGTCGGTATCTTATACACGGCGCGATACCAGCGGTGCTCCTCGTGGGTCTGCACCACGGTGCCGGTGACCATGACGCCGAGGACTTCGCCGAAGCCCGCGCTCTTGTCCACATTTGCGCAGGGCTTGAAGCGGACCGTGTCGCCGATGTTATAGGGGCAGCTGCTCAAAGGGATTCTCACCTCCTTCATCGTCGTCCAGGTCAAACATGGGGGCGCCCTGGCCCGGAACCTCGCTCGGCTCCTTTCTCTTTGCCGGGGAGAAAGTCATGTGCACAGGGTCGAAGGACAGGAGCAGGCGCTGGTTGCGCTTGCCGTCCTTGTTCTTTGCGATGGTCAGCTTGCGCGCAGAGGGGAACGTGTTGTCGTTCTCCATCATCAGGACGAAGTCGGCGTCGTGCTTGATCTGCTTCGATTCACGCAGGTCGTTCATCGTAAGGCTGCCGCTGTCCGGCGGCGTGACCTGGCTGAGCGCCACGACCACCGTGCCGAGCTGCTGCGCCATCCGGTGCAGCGCCATGCTGATCTTCGTCACCACATCCCAGCGCCGCTCGCCGCTCTCCTCGATGATCTGGAGATAGTCGATGAAAATGACATCGGCCTTGTGCATGACCGTGCGGTTGCGGATCTGTGCGATGCTGTCGGCGTGGCGGATCACGCGCAGCGGGATGGAGTTGCTCCGCTGTCCCGCGTCGGTCGCGCGGAGGTAATCTTCCGTTGTCAGGGCGCGGAGCTTGGTGCGGTTCATGTCGATCCCCGCGACCTGCTTCTCTGCCATGAGCCGGTCCTCGAGGCTCTCCTTGTCAGTCTCGAGGCTGAAGAAAAGCACCTTCTTCCCGGTTGCGGCGATGTGGTAGGCAAGCTGCAGCGCCAGCGCTGTCTTGCCGACGGAGCTGTCCGCGGCCAAAACCACGAACTTGCCGGGGGAAACGAACATCACGTCGTTCAGCGGTTTGATCCCCCAGTCGAGGTAGTCGGCCGGCTCCTGGCTGTTCATGCGGTCGAGGTAGTCGCTGATCAGGTCCGTCCAGCTCAGATCTTCGATCATGTCCGTGTCGCGCAGCAGCCGCCCGCACTCCTCATAGGCCGCGACAGCTTCGGCTTCGCTGTGTGCCCAGACGATCCCGGCGGCGGCGTCTTGCAGAGCGGAAAGGCGCGCCTCGTCCCGTAGGATATGCAGGTATTCCTGCAGGTTCGTGCCGGTCGGCGTGGCCTCCATGCAATCCGCCATCGTCTGCTTGTATTCGTCGCCGGCGGCGGCGAGCACCGTCACGACGTCGATCGGCTTTCGGTTTTCCCAGAGGCCGTGCGCCGCCTCAAACACATGGCGGTATGAAGCGGTGCCGAAGTAGCTGGCGCGGGCTTGCTGGAAGATCATCCCCGCCGTTTCCTCCGGCCAGATCAGCAGCGCGCCGATGACGCTGGCCTGGGCCGCGTCCCACGCGGCTCTTCTGGTGTCGATTACATCAGCCACTCGCCCTCGTCCTCCTTTCCCTGCGCCGCAGCTTCAGGCGGATCGGCAAAGCCCTCGTCCCCCTTGGTCAATGGATAGAAGCCGCGCCAGGTAGAGTCCGTTGCCTTGTGCAGCAGGCCGAGCTTGTAGGCCCGGCCGCCGCCGGCCTTCTCAGCGAGCGTGTCGATTTTTTTGCAGGCTCGCTCTACGGTGGCCACGGTGCCGATGGGGTGGCGAGTCCTCTGCCGCATGTCGGCATACTGCATCCAGGCCACCATGAGCTCACCATCGTTGCCGCACCAGGCGCCGATTGATTTGAAGATATCCAGCGCCATGTACTTCGGCCTTTCAAGGCCCATTTTATTCTTCTTATTATTTTCTTTTAAAGGCTCGGCCTTTTCACCGATACCGTCCCGGTTTTTTTGCCGGGACGGGGTATCGGTGTTTTCGCCGATACCCCCCACGAGAGAGAACGCGGCAGCGGTCAGATAGATCTTCCGCTTCTCTGTGTTGCTCCTCTCGCGGTCATAGTCGATCACGATATACCCGCTTTTTTCCAGCTTTTTGATGAGATCGCTGATCCGGTCGGCGCTGACGCTGAGCCTCTCGGCAAAGTACTGATTGTATGCCCAGCAGTAGCCGAGCGTGTTCGTCTTGGCCGCGATCTCTGCAAACAGGAGCTTTGCGTTCGGCGGGAGCTGGGCGTCATAGCGTACCCGCGCCGGGAGGATCGCCCACTGCGAGGCAAAATCCATATTTTCCATTTCTTCTCCTTGCAAATTTCCGGAGACATGTGGTATAATACCTCTTGTCTTCGTGGTCTCCTTTACGGGGGTCACCGGCCACACTGCGGTCGCGCGCGGTGTGGCCATTTTTATACCACCCGCATCCCTGGGTAGTATTGCTGCTCTTTGGGTCTGTTTCTGCTTCCTTTGGGCCTGCCTCTCACGGCAGGCCCTTTTTGCGTGCCGGCGGCGGGCTTCGCCGCCTTCTGCTCCCGGCAGCGGCCCAGGTAGCGCAGCAGGTCCTGCTCGTAGAAGCGCACCTGCCCGCGGATCCGCAGCGGCTCAAGATCTCCGTCCGCCACGATGCGGTCAAGCGTCGGACGTGAGATCCCGAGCAGCTCGCAGACGTCAGCCTTCGTCAGCAGCCTGTCCATCATCGCCCTCCTCTCCCACGTACAGGTCCTCGATCCGGCACTCCAGCAGCTCTGCCAGCGCGGGCAGGATCCCCGCCGTCGGCATTGTGCTGCCTTGTTCCCAGCTGCTCCAGCTCTGACGGCACACGCCGAGCGTTGCAGAGGCGTCCTTGATGTTCATTCCCAGCATCTTCCGTCGCGTTCGGATGCCGGGCATGCTTGCGTACGTCTTCATGGTCTATCAATCCTTTCCTTGTTGGCTCCCCACGGTGGGGAGCCGGCGAAGTCAGTCGCGTGGCGGCAGCGGGCACGCTCCCTGCGCGTATCGCAGCTGCAGGGCGGCGGCGACGATATCCTGCAGCTCGTCGCTGATCTCGCGCCAGCGCACCGTCTGCTCGCCCTCGTCAACGCGCCCGTTGCTGCTGATCCAGATCAGGTCGTCGGCCCGGTGCCGGGTCTCGAACTGCCGCATGCGATAGAGCAGCTGCGCCACCGCTTGAGCAAGCGGCAGCTGCGCCGCCTCCGGGATCAGCCCGGCGGCGAGGCTGGAGCTGGCGCGCAGGTGTTCAAGCGCCAGCGTCGGCGCAGGGTAGGCGTCGCACATCAGGGCGACTTTGTCGTCCGGCGGCACATAGACCCCGGATTCCCAGTTGGCCACCGTCCGCACGGCCACGCCCAGCAGCTCGGCTGCACGCTCCTGGGTGATACCTGCAGCGCGGCGGTGTCTTGCGTACATGGTCCGGTACTCGTCGTTCGTGGTGTTTCCCCTCCCTCCGGTGTAGAATAGTGTCAGCGCTTCTGGTCGGCGATCGGAGAGGTTTCGATCAGATCCAGGATCCCGTCCAGGACGCGGTAGACTGCAATGGGCACCTTCTTGGCTTCGATGATGTCCAGCACCTGGCCCTCCGTGAGATTCCCGTTGCCGGTCTTGATGATCATGGGCGTGTTGACCCCGCCCTGGCGGAGCCGCAGCATCCGTTCGCGGACCATCCGCTTGAAAGCGGCGGCGTCGGCGCCGTAGGTGTTGCCCTTCGGCGCGGGGTGTCCTTTGGCTGCCGGCTTCACCGGCTCGAAACCCTTCAGCTCACCCGGCGGCTCCCTGGGGGGGCGGATCGCTCCGCCCCGTTCTCCTCCCCGGCCTCGGCCGTTTCCGGCGCTGTTCCCTCGGCCTCGGCCGCGGGCGCAGGCGCTTCCTGTTTTCTGCCATGCTTCCGGCCTCCTTCTGCGGTGGGCTTGGGGGTGGCCATCGCCTCCTCCCAGATCCTGCGCAGGGCCGGCAGCAGATCCTCGCCCCGGATGATCACCGGCGCCTCGTCGCCGTTCTCCTGCTCGTAGGCCCGCCGGACGAAGTAGTAGAGATCCAGCCAGTAGGCCAGCAAGTCCTCATTCTGCCCGACCACCGCGGCCATGAGCGACACGCAGCTGCGCACCGCCGCTTCGGTCGTCCCCAGTTTAGGCCGGGCTTTCGTTTCGTCGCTCATTTCCAGAACCCCCCGGCCCAAAGCAAACCGACCTGAATCAGCGTGCCGATCAAGTTAACCCAAAAATTTGTGGGGCCGCGCGGTTTCCCGTGGTCGGTCAAGCTGATCCACAGGGACAAAACGGCAAAAACGATCATCGTGATCTGCGGCCATCGCATAGGCGAAACCTCCTTTTTTGTTTTCCTCCCCCTCCCGAACGCCCGCGCGTCTCGTGGCCGCGGGCGCCCGTAAAGGAAAGAGAGAGAGCCCCGATATAGTCTCAGACGCGGCCCGGTCGGCCAGCGCAGGCCGCCGGGTCGAGCTCCCTTCATCGGGGCGGGAGCTTCAGGAGATGCGGGGGACATGTCTGCCCCCATGGTGCGGGCGGGCGTGGGGAGCCGGTCGCTGGCCGCCGGAAGGCCGCTCCCAGACCTGCCGTTGGGTCTTAGGGGGGACAGCAGACGGCGGTTTCCAGGCAGTGGCCCGGTAGCTTCCGCGCGGCCGCCCGGACCGCGTTTCCGCCCGTTGGTGCGGCGTGGAGGACTTACACCTCCGCGCGGGGTTTGAGTTGCCCAGCGCCCTACCTGGCGCCGCGTATCAGGGCGGCATCGCCGCCCGTGTTCTTGCTGTGGTGGGTGCAGGCAATAAACCAGCACCCGGCGTGGAAGCACTCGCTGCGCCTGCAGTCTTCGCATGTTTTCCAGTATCCGTTGAGCGCCCATGAGTCGTAGACGAGCCAGTAGTCCGTGGGTTTGATCTGGATCGGGAACGGGATGATCTCACCCATAGTCGTCCTTCTCCAGAATCTCATGCAACCGCTGCAGAATCTTGTTGAAGTACTTCTTCCGCGTCCGGCGCTTCTTCGCGTGCTTGTACAGGTACCACCACTTCTTCGGTATCAGCAGGCGGACGACCGTATCCCAGACCCTGCTCATGATCTTTCTGATTGCGTCGATCACCGGGGCCAGCGCCTCAGCCAGACGGCTGGCCAGCTCGATGATGAGCTGGGCGATCTCGTCGATCAGGTCTGCCGGGGCAGGTGCCGGGAGCTGCAGGAGGGCCGGCGGCGCCGGCAGCATCAGGACGTCATTCATGTACCTGCCTCCATTGCGGCCGCAGCCTCCTCGTGGCTGGCAAAGCAGTCGGCAGACGGATAGACCTTCAACTCATCCTCGAATGCCTGGCGGGTCTTTTCCGCAAAGTATTCGAGCTGATCCTCCAAAAGCTCATAGCCATACGGGAATGCTGAAGCGATAACATAGCCGGCCACCTCGGCGAGAAACAGTAGTCCTATCACGCCGCCAGGGACAAGCTCCTCATCCCGTTCAATGACCCAGACAGTGTCCCCGGCGTTGAGTTCGATTTTCTTGCTCATGCCGGCACCTCCCCGAAGCAGCCGCCGGTGGAGTAGTCCCACTCGATGGACCCGTCGAAGTAGCGGCGCAGACCATGGGCAGCAAATCTCCAGCCGCTCTTGACGTTGACCATCAGGGCGCAGCGGCTGCCGTTCCCGGCGCTGAGACAGCGGTACACCCCGCCGCCCGCGTTCCTGTAATCTGTCCCGACCGTCGGCTCGAAGGGCTGGCTCTAGAACAGCTCCCAGATCTTCTCGATCCGCCCGTCCGGGTTGTAGATCACCTGCTTCTGCTTGCCGTCGTCCCGGTACCCGGTCACGGTGACCGGTTCGCCGGTGCTGGTAGCGTAGCCCTTGGCTGCGTCGATGGCCTGCTGCATGATGGGCGAGGTGCCCAGAAGCTTCCCGTCCTGGCAAACGGTGAATTCCAGATACTGCATATTAGCCTCCTTCAAGCCGCAGCAGCGGATTCTTATCCTGCATGACTCCCATCATTCTCACCATCCGGGCCAGCTCGCCCGGATCCAACTCCATGCCCTCGCCGGGCTTGTCGCTGAAGATTCTGTGCTTCTGGATGAAGGCCAGGAAAAACATCTTTTCCTCGTCCTTCCAGAGCTCCCGGAAAAAATCAAACTCGAAGCCGATCCGCACGGCCTCGGCTTTGGTGCAGTTGCAGCAGATCTCGCTGCGGGATCCTTTTCCATTCTGGTAGCTGTAGACTTGTCTGTCGCCGTTCGTGACCCTGAAGCATGTCTGGATCAGCAGAGTGCGCTCCCTGGCGCCGCAAGCCCTGAAGGTGTGCTCCTCCAGGATGTCGTCGTCCAGATCGGCCTCGGCGATGTTGTACTTGTCCAGCAGCTCCTGCAGGATTCGCCGGGCGTTTTCCTTCTCGCCGCCGACGCCGCGGTCCGCCAGGGCCTTGAGTTTCCGCAGCAGCTCCTGATTTTTGTCGTTCACCGACTGCCCTCCTCAAAACGTGAAGCCGGTATAGACTTCTTTGTTGCCCGGCAGATAGCAGAACGTGTTGATGTCGTCGAAGCGCTGGCACTCGTAGCGCTTCTCGCTGCGGTCGTAGTCCCCGCGGATCCAGACCTGGGATTCCTTTGGGTCGTCCAGCGGCTTCTTCGTGAAGAAGTCGCCCTTCTTGAGCTCCTTGATTTTCATGTCGCGCGTCTCCTTGTCTTCGTAGGCTTGTCTCTTTTTCTGTACTGTGGTAGAATCCAGGGGAAAGGGGATGAAAAAATGCAGTATCCTTTTCCCGGCGATGAATGGCAGCGGGTTATGAAGGAATTGTCCGAATTAGTGAAACGAATACAGCCGAAGATTGAGATCGAATCTTTTTCCAGGCTCTCAAGCAGTATCCCGCACATAGAGCCTCAAGCTCTTGAAACGATCCGGGAATCGTTTGCGCGTGTCTGCGATGTCTCTGCGAGCGCGATAACGCTGGAGCATTGTAAAACCATGGCAGATGCCTTGACTGTTTCACGTCTTGATCCAACAATATTCGCGCAATGCGCAGATACCCTGAAAACCCTTGACGCAGTAAGTAAGCCGATCAGGGTGCCCGATTATGAGAAACTGCTGACTTCTGTCTACTCCACGATAAGAGCGTGTTCTGAGTACATGACAGAAGAGCAGGCGGAATGCGCTGAGAAGATCTCTCCCGAGATTCTGAATCCGGAGTCTCCCGCTGGTACAACTCCAAACCGTTTGACTCTGGCAAATCTCCTCGCTTTGTTGTCGATTTTGGTCAATTTGTATTGTTGTATTCTCCAGCGGCTCCCTGACGAGCAGCTTGAAGAGCTCTCGGCGCAAAATGAGATCATCATCGAGCAAAACGACGAAGCGGCCCATCAGCGTCAACAGCTTGCAGAGCAAAATGAAGTCCTCATCGAGCAGAACTCAAAAGAGCTTGAGCTGCTCCAACAGCTCGTTGATGCGCAGCGTGAGATCGTTGAGCTTCTCGAGGAAAACGATGACCTGTTCGTTGGCTGCGAGAATTCCCTCGTTGAAACAGATCACACTGTTCTGGAAATCGATGATGGCATTGATGCTGCTTCTGAATTGCCAGAAACAGAAACTGATGCCGACAGCAGCGACGATCAAACCGACACAGACCCAGAATAAGCTCCGCTCCAAGCCCACGACCTTCTTCTGCAGCTCTTGAACTTGCTCTTCAAGAGCTGCGTTTTTTCTCTCGTCCATACGGTTCTCCTTTTCACCTTCTCCTCGACCCGCAGCGATGCTGCGGGTTTTACTTGTTTTTCTGCACCTGGCCGTCATGGTAAAACCGGAGCCGCGGGGTATACTGGGGTTATGCTTGTGGTTTGCATTTGTCTTCGTGGTTCTCACCGGGTGATTCGGTTAATCCAAAACGGATTAACCGAGAATAAAATAAATCCAATTCGGATTTATGTCAATATGATTTTACATATTTTAATCCGATTTGGATAATACGCTTAAAAAGCGCTCATAAATCCTGTATAGTTTGTACACGGGGTGGTTTGATGAATCGCATCAAAGATCTACGCATAAAGAACGGACTGTCTCAGGCCGATCTTGGTCGTGTTCTGGGGTGTATTAGTGCAACCGTTTCTAAGTGGGAACTGGAGCAACGACAGCTTGATCCGGCCACCATCAATACCCTTTGTGACTATTTTGGGGTAAGTTCCGACTATCTGCTATGTAGATCGGATACACCCAATCCCGTCATTTCTGACACCGATGCCGCGCTGTTGCGGGCTTACCATGCCGCCTCGTTGCGCGACCGGGAACTGATTGATCACATTCTAGCGGCTTATGCCGAGGAGGAGAATACCGGCAAGAATGCCGGATAATTCGGCTAAGATAGTAAAAACGTGCCCACTCCGGGCACGGGAGAACGTATGAAAACAGTTTTGATAATCCTACGCATCCTCGGTGCTGCTGCCGCGGCCTTCCTGTTTCTTGTCGGAGGGATCGGCCTCTCCACCGGAGACGCAAATGGCCTCGCCATTGTGTTGTTGGTCGTTGCTGCCATCCTGCTGTTCTTCAGTCTATACCGCTCACCCGCCGCGAGGGCAGAATCGAAGGTCCAGCGGCAGGTGGAGGCAAACGTCGGACCTACCGCAGCTGAGCAGACCAACTGCTCGGTCAGAGCAAAGAACAAACAGAACCTCATCCCAGTCGTTGGGATTGCCGTCTTGACGTTTTGTCTCCTGTGGAGCGTTTTCCAAAGGTTTAGCGGCGGCACCGAGGTCTGGATGAACGATGGATCCTCGACGCCGCGCATCGTCACAGAAGATCAAAACGTGACTCCGCAGCCTACCTCTCGCCCGCTGTTGGATCCAACGGCCGGAATGAGTCTTTCGCAGAAAAATGCATATAGATCCGCACAGTCTTATTTGCGCTTGTCTGGATTCTCGGAACCGGGACTGATAAAACAGCTGCAGTTTGAGGGATACTCCACCGCCGACGCTGTCGCCGCTATCGAACGGCTGGCCCCGGACTGGGACGCTGAAGCTCTTGAATCTGCCAAGTCATATCTTAGACTCAGCGCATTTTCAAAATCTGGACTTGCGAAACAGCTCCAGTATGAGGGATATACCGATGACCAAATCATCTATGGTGTAGAGAACAGCGGCGCGGATTGGTACGCGGAAGCCGTCGAGAGCGCGGAGACGTATCTCAGGCTCAGTTCTTTTTCAAGAGACGGGCTTGCGAAGCAACTCCGTTATGAGGGTTTTACCGAGGATCAGATTTCATACGCTCTATTGGAAATCGGGTACTAACATGACCTGCTCTCCGCCTCAGAATACTGGTTAAGGCAATGATTTTATCACCATCTTGGTATGAAGAAGAATTGCTCATTTCTAAAATTTGTTAACGGTATTCGGTAAAAACTTTTGGTTAATAGCTTTATGTAAAAAAAGAGTCCGCTCCATATTGATTTTTCCCGGGGCTTCGCATATAATGGTCTTGCCGAAAGGCAGTGTATCGAGGATGTACATTACCTTCACCGCAGAACGAATCCCCTGGGAGAGCCACCTCCCAGGGGATTCTTCCGTTTTTATGGGCCGGACGGTTTACCGGCAGGCTTTGCTGCCTTACTCCCCATCAAGCCATTTGCAAATGTAATATGCCACAACACTTGCCAAGACGGAGAGGATAAACATTTCGAGGATGTACACTGGCCATTCACCTCCCTCGCTCCGAGGTGTCGGCAGCAAAGTGAGTATAGCACATCGTTTATGATGTTTCAATGCAAAGAAAGACCTAAATATAGATAAAGAAAGTCATAAATATAAAACAGAGTATATATCTCCAGAATATATGAATCAACTAATGGGGCTCTGCCAGCAATGACAAAACGATCAACACGCCCGGAAATGGCGTACAATGAGAAGACCCGCCTCTATTGCAAAAAGATCAAAGACCGGTCCTCCGGAAAATGGATCCCCGTTTATGGCCATACCAAAGAGGAAACGCGGCGCAAGGCGCGGGCTAGAGAAGCGGAGCTGGCCGCTGAGGCGGATCTCCGCGAGAATCCCCCGTTCTGGACCTACGCCCGGCAGTGGTACGAGCTGCACAAGGGCGACTACAGCTCGAAACGGCAGCAGGATTACAAGAACGCGATCAACAATCACATCTGCCCGCGCCTCGGCTCGAAGCGGATCCGGGACGTCACTTACAGCGATGTCCGCCTGGTCATGGCGGATGTCGCCGAATCGTCGAAGTCCCTGCAGCAGAAGATCGTAACCGCCATGCGGAAGATCTTCGACGCAGCGGTTAAGGACAAGATCATCGAAGAGAGCCCCTGCGCCGCTTTGAAGCCGGGCGGGCAGGAAGCTCCTGAAAAGGAAGCCCTCACCCGCGCCCAGCAGAGGGCGCTGCTCTCCTCTGTTCGGGACTGCCCGATCTATCCCTTCGTCGCCCTCTGCCTCTACACCGGCCTGCGCCGGGAGGAAGCCCTCGGCCTCCAGTGGAGCCACGTCCACCTCGACGCGCCCGCGCCCTGGCTGGATGTCCGCACGAGCTGCGATTGGAACGGAAAGAATCAGCCCGAGCTGACCACGCTCTTGAAGTCGGACGCGGCCTATCGTTCCATCCCGCTGCCGCCTCCGCTGGTCGAGATCCTGAAAGACCTCCAGAAAGCGCAGAAAGGCCCCTGCGTGATCTGCAGGGGTGAGGGCGAACTTCTGTCCGCCGCTGCCTTCCGGCGGCGCTGGAGTGCCGTCACGATCCGCGAGGAGCACACGTTGAAGCGCACCATGCGCGGGAAGACGGTGGAGCAGCAACTCCGTGTGGGCGATCCTGTGCCCTACCACAAGGGCGTGGCGGTGACGATGGACTTCCATACCACGCCGCACCTGCTGCGGCACACCTACATCTCGGAGCTGATCCTCTCCGGAGTAGCCGTGAAGCGCGTCCAGTATCTCGCTGGCCACAGCTCCCCGATCCAGACGCTGAAGATCTACACCCACCTGATGGAGAACAAGCCGGAGGATCTCTACGGCGAAGTGCTAAAGGCGTTTTCGGATCAAATCCCGGATTAAATTGATGCTAATCCTGTTGAAAATTTTGATAACACTGGCCTAGAAAACAGGCAACTTGGCCTTTTAAGCAGGGTGTCCGGGGTTCGAGTCCCCGCTGGAGCACCAAAAAAAAGCAGCCGTTTGGCTGCTTTTTTTTGGTGCCTGGCGGGGACTCGAATCATCATCGAAGCCGCCGGGGGCGGCTTCATCCGCCAGTCCGCAGCCTGGCGGATACTTTGATTTGCGCCGATCTCCCGCGAGGCGCAA
>JAUNNC010000131.1:0-2328 GCA_030531585.1 Eubacteriales bacterium
AAGGTCCTCGAGACGGGCATCCTCCTCGTCACCATGCGCTACGGCGTCATGGCGATCACGCTGGGTCTCCTGGCCTCGGGCTTTACCTCCATCGTGATCAACGCCTGGCCGAACCGCCGCCTGCTGGATCTGCCCTTTACGCGCCAGCTGCTGGACGTGCTGCCCGCGCTGCTGCTGTCGCTCGGGATGGCCGCCGCGATCTGTCCCGTGACGCTGCTCGGTCTGCCCGATGCGGTCAAGCTGCTGATCATGGTGCCCGCGGGCGTGCTGCTGTATGTGGGCGTCTCGGCGGTCTTGAAGCTGGACAGCTTCAGCTATGTGCTGGAGATCGCAATGCGGCTGCTGCGCCGCGGCAAAGCGGCGGAAGGCGGGGAGACGGCATGAAGGACGGCGTTATGGTCTCGGTGCTCTGCACCGCTTACAATCACGAAAAATTCCTGCGCGAGGCGCTCGACTCGATGCTCGGTCAGCAGACGGATTTCCCGTTTGAGGTCCTGATCAGCGACGACGTCTCCACCGACTCGACCCGCGACATCATCCGCGCGTACGAGGCGAAGTACCCCGACGTCCTCCGCCCCTTCTACCTGACGGAGAACCTCTACTCCCAGGGGCGCGACGTCTACTACGAGGTCTTCTTCCCCAACGCCCGCGGCAAATACACCGCCTTCTGCGAGGGGGACGACTGCTGGACCGACCCCACCAAGCTTCAGCGTCAGGTGGACTTTCTCGAGGCGCATCCGGACTACACCGCCTGCGTCCACAACACGGAGCTGGTCAAGTACGACGGGGCGCGTGCGGACGACGATCTCGTCACCCGGGACGTCGACTGCGACATGGAGTTCACCGATATCCTGCCCGGGATGAGCTACGCCTGGCACACGAGCTCCCTGCTGGCCCGGACCGATCTGCTGGCCGATCCGCCCGACTTCTACACCGTCGCCGCCGACGCGGGCTTCGGGGATTTCCCCTACGCGCTCTGGCTGCGGCTCAACGGGAAGATCCGCTTCCTGGCCCGCTTCATGTCCCGCTACCGCCTGAGCAGCAGCGCCGACTCGTGGAGCGCCGACCTGGAGAAGCAGACCTCGCGGCGTACGCGCTTCCAGCGCGGCGTGATCGACATGCTGACGGTCTTCCGCGGCCATGTGACAGACGAAACGCTGCTTAAGCTTACGGACGAGTGGATCGACCGCTGGAACTTCCAGCTCCTCTACACCCTCGGCCGCGACCGCGAGCTGCGCACGCCGCCTTACCGGGCGATCCTGCGGGAGAAGCCCCTGTCCTTCCGCGTCAAGAACCTCGTCAAATGCGCCTTTCCCGCCCTGCACCGCCTCTACCGGAAGCGGCAGGGCTACAACGAATAGGAGGTGCGCGCCCTGAAAAAACTCCTTTTGCTCGGCGGGTCCAACTACCTGCTGCCCGTCATCCGGGAAGCCCACGCCCTGGGTCTGTACGTCGTCACCTGCGACTATCTGCCCGACAACGCCGCGCACAAATACGCCGACGAGTACCGCAACATCAGCATCCTCGACAAGGACGCCGTACTGGAGGCCGCGCGTGAGCTCGGCGTCAGCGGCGTGATGAGCTTCGCCTGCGACCCCGGTGTCACGACCGCGGCCTATGTGGCGGAAAAGCTGGGCCTGCCCTTCGCCGGCTCGTATGAGGCCGTCTCGATCCTGCAGGACAAGGGCCGCTTCCGCGCCTTCCTGCGCGACCACGGCTTCAACGTCCCCCGGGCGAAGCGCTACACCGACGCCGCCGAGGCCCTCGCCGACGCGGCCTCCTACCCCTGGCCGATGATCGTCAAGCCGGTCGACTCCGCCGGCAGCAAAGGCGTCACCCGCGTCGAGAGCGCGGACGCCCTGCCCGCCGCCATCGAGCACGCGCTGGCCTTCTCGCACTGCGGCGCCTTCATCGTCGAGCAGTTCATCACCCAGCGCGGCTTTTCCTCGGACACCGACTGCTTCTCCGTCGACGGGGAGCTGGTCTACTGCTCCTTCGACGAGCAGCGCTTCGACCGCAGGGCCGAGAACCCCTACACGCCCGCGGCCTACGCCTGGCCCTCCTCGATGCCCGACGAGATCCAGCGTGAGCTGAGGAGCGAGCTGCAGCGCCTGTTCCGCCTGCTCGATCTCAAGAGCTCGGTCTACAACGTCGAGACCCGCCAGGGCACGGACGGCAAAGCCTACATCATGGAGGTCTCGCCCCGCGGCGGCGGCAACCGCCTGTGCGAGGTGCTGGAGCTCGCGACCGGCGTGCCGCTGATCCGCAACGCCGTCAAGGCCGCCGTCGGCCTGCCCGTCGATGAGATGCGCGATCCGGTCTACCGCG
>JAUNNC010000131.1:2338-6282 GCA_030531585.1 Eubacteriales bacterium
CACTGGGCCGAGGTCATCCTCCACAGCGATCGGGAGGGCGCCTTCTCCGAGCTGTGGATCGACCCCGATGTTCGCCCCTTCGTCGTCGAGACCGACCTCTGGGTCGCCGCGGGCGACCGGGTCGAGCGCTTCAGCGGGGCCAACAAGGCCGTCGGTACGCTGGTGCTGAACTTCCCCGACCGCGCGACGCTTGAAACCGTCATGTCCGATGACGCCTGGTACCGGGTCGTCACCGCAGAAGTAAAGGAGACAGATATGAAGAAGCTTTTGATGCTCGGGACCAGCTACGGCAGCCGCCTGATGCTCGAATACGCCAAAAGTCAGGGCGTGTACACCATCGTGACCGACTATCTTGAGCCGGAGCACTCCCCCGGCAAGCTGATCTCCGACGAGTACTGGATGATCAACACCGGCGATCTGGACGCGCTGGAGGCCAAATGCCGCGCCGAGCACGTCGACGCCGTGGTCTGCGGTATCAGCGAGTTCAACCTCGAGATGTGCATGGCGCTGTGCGAGCGTCTGGGACTGCCCTGCTACTGCACGCCCGCGGCCTGGCACTACTCCCGCGACAAGGTGGATTACAAGGCCCTCGCGACCGCGGTCGGCGCGCCGCTCGCCACCGACTACTACCTCTCCGACCCGCCCACGCGCGCGGAGCTGGACGCGGTCAAATACCCCGTGGTGGTCAAGCCGGTCGATCTCAGCTGCAACCGCGGGATCAGCTACGTCCACGACGAGAAGGAGCTGCTCATCGCCTGCGACTATGCCCGCTCCATGTCCAAGAGCCGCAAGCTCGTCATTGAGCGCATGCTCCGCGGCGAGGAGTGGTACGGCGTCTACGCGCTGGCGGACGGGCAGGTGAGCCTGCTGGGCCTGTGCGCCATGTACGCCGAGCCGGGCTTCCCCAAGTTCTGCTACTCGATCACCTCCACGCTCTCCAACCATGTGGAGGACTTCTGCCGCGAGATCAACCCCCACATCGAAAACGTGCTCAAGGCCGTCGGCTGCCGTGAGGGCTACGCCTGGACCCAGGCCATGCTGGACGAGGACGGGCACTTCTACATCCTCGAGATGGGCTACCGTCTCGACGGGGACATGATGTTCGTCCCCTTCAAGGACCTGCTGGGCTTCGACACGATCGCCTGGATCGTGGACTACGCCCTCGGCAGGCGCAACGATCCCGCGCAGCTGCCGCCCTCGCAGCAGAAGGCGTTCACGCGCTGCGCCACCAGCTACATGCTCTGGACCGACGACAGAGGCGGCACCCTCGCCTCCATCGAGGGTCTGGACGAGGTGAGGTCCTGGCCCGGCGTGGTCGTGGACTCCCTGGCCGCCCCGGGCGATGCGATCCGCCCCTACGGTCCGCTCGGCTGCATCCTCTTCACGACCGACGACTGCGAGGAGATGATCGCGCTGATCCAGAAGGTCAACGACACCGTCCGCATCCTCAACACCGACGGGGACGACGTGCTCATCCGCTACACCGACTTTGACTATCTGCGCCGTACCTACCGGGAAGGCCTTGAAGGGAAATGATGTCTTATGGAAATCTTCAACACTGTCGTCTACTGGATCGGCTCGCTGATGACCGCGGTCTGCATCATCCTCTGCCTCGTCCTGTTTTTCGCCTGCAAGAGCAGGGATGAGAAGGGCCGCCGCATCGAGCTCGACTGCAACACGCCCGAGGCGCCGTGGCCGCTCGGCCTGTGGATCGCGGGTGTCTTCGTCGCGGGCACCGGCGTCGCGCTGATGTACGCGCCGGCGGATCTGGTCGGCTATATCAAGGAGGGCCTGAACCCGATCGAGTCCATCACGATGGTCTCGCTCTTAAACGGCGCGCCGGTCTGGGCGCTGTACTCGGTCATGGGCCTGTGGTACATGAAGCACATGGACTCGAAGATCGGCAAGCTCGCCGCCATGCTCTCCACGGTGCTCGGCATGTCCATCTCCCTCTGGACCGGCATGAACACCGTCGCCCGCTTCATCGGCCTCAGCTTCCCCGGCCTCAAGTTCATGCTCGCGGCCATCACGGTCTCGGTCGCCATGATCTCCGCGCGCAACAACCTGCTCAAGGGCATGTCGAAGCTCGCCTTCCTGGTGTTCTTCGTCGCGTTCCTGGCCGTGCTGTCCACGCCGCTGACCGACTTTGCCTTCAGTCCCATCACGGGACGCATCACCGGCAATTTCTGGCGTGAGTACTTCTGCGGCGCGACCGCGGCGAGCTGGATCTTCTGGTTCCTCTCCTGGACACCGACGGTCTCGCGCTGGCTCGCGCACATCTCCAAGGGCCGGACCATGAAGGAGTACATCGCCGGCACGATGCTCCTGCCGACCCTGCTGGCCGCCGTCTGGATGTGCGTCTCCTGGATGTATCAGGACGTGATCATGAGCTTCAACCTCAAGGAAAACATCGCCTCCTTCATCCCCTGCGTGATCTTCATCATCTCCGGCATCCTCTTCATGACCGGTACGCTGGACTCCGACTGCAAGGTCTTCACCGAGGACCTGTCGTTCCTGAGCCGCGGAAAGCTCGAGGCCCGGGCGGCGATCCCCTATTACGGGCTCTTCGTGCTCTTTGTGTTCAGTCTCTTCATCTCCGGCATCATCCGCAAGCCCTTTGCCTTCAACGAGTACTCCTCCCTGATCTTCATGCCTCTGATGGTCATGAGCGTCGCGGAGTGCGTGAAGTTCGTCAAAAAGCGCTGAGGGCGGGAAAGAAGGTCTGGAACTGTGTCTGAAATCATCAACGTCACCCGCTCCTCCCTCCCGGAGTTCGACGAGTACTGCGCGGAGCTTCGCAGCATCTGGGACAGCCACTGGCTGACCAACATGGGCGAGAAGCACGAAAAGCTCGAGCGCGCGCTGGAAGGATATCTGGGCGTGCCCCATGTGAGTCTGCTCACCAACGGCCATCTCGCGCTCGAGACCATCCTGCAGGCGCTGGAGCTGCACGGGGAGATCATCACCTCGCCCTTCACCTTCGCCTCCACGACCCACGCCATCGTCCGCTGCGGCTGCACGCCGGTCTTCTGCGACATCGACCCCGTGACCTTTACCATCGACCCTGCGAAGATCGAGGCGCTGATCACCGACAGGACCGTCGCCATCCTGCCCATCCACGTCTACGGCAACCTCTGCGACACCGGGGCCATCGGGCGCATTGCGAAGGCGCACGGCCTGAAGGTCGTCTACGACGCGGCCCACGCCTTCGGCGTGACGAAGGACGGCGTCAGCTCGGCCTGCTTTGGGGACGCCTCGATGTTCTCCTTCCACGCCACCAAGGTCTTCAACACCATCGAGGGCGGCGCGCTCTGCTACCATGACGATGCCCTGCGCCAGCGCATCTGCGATCTCAAGAACTTTGGGATCCACGGGCCGGAGGAGGTCCCCTTCGTCGGCGGCAACGCCAAGATGAACGAGTTCTGCGCGGCCATGGGCCTGTGCAATCTCCGCCACCTGGACGCCTGGCTCGAAGAGCGCCGCGCTGTGGTCGAGCACTACCGCGCCCGCCTCGGCGGCGTGCCGGGTCTGCGGCTCAACGCGCCGCAGACGGGCGTGCGCTCGAACTACGCCTATTTCCCCGTGATCTTCGACGGCTACCGCTGCACGCGCGACGAGGTCTTCGCCCGTCTGGGCGAGCACAATATCGTCGCCCGCAAGTACTTCTACCCGATCACCAACTCCTTCGACTGCTACCGCGGCCGACCGGGCTTCGATCCGGACGCGACGCCCGTCGCCAAATACATGGGCGAGCGGGTCCTGACCCTGCCGCTGTACGCGGGCCTCGCGCCGGAGGACGTGGACCGCATCTGCGACATTATCTTGAGCTGAAATATGCCGAAAGCCCGGGGCCGAAGCCCCGGGCTTTCAATGTGCAGACACCCCGGTATCTGTCATCTCGAGCGGAGGCGCAGCCGGAGTCGAGAGATCTAAACCGTTGGAAA
>JAUNNC010000132.1 GCA_030531585.1 Eubacteriales bacterium
TGTGCTCTACACCATCGTTGTCTCCCGTCTGGAAAGCGGCACCAACATTATCTTCGGCGGACAGAGCGGCGCCTTCATCCGCACCGACAGCGCCAACTACAACGTCACGCCGACGCCCTCGCCCGAGCCCACGGTCGACATCTGGCCGAAGCTCTCGACCAAGGATTTCGAGGACAACACCTATCTCCAGATCGTCAACAACAACAACCTCCTCTCCTCCGCCTACGAGCCGGAGGTCTCCAAGATCGCCAGAACGCGCTACATGATGTTCAGCACGGAGTATATGCCCTATCTCGACGCGTTCCTGGACGGGATCGAGGCGGCGGGCTTCGACTACTTCATCGGCGGCGCCTACCGTTCCTATTCCTATCAGGCGCATGTGTTCAACTCCAAGGCCAGTCAGATCGCCGTCGGCATGGGGGTCACGGATTATCTTGACCCGCGCTATCAGGAGGCCGCCGAACAGGCCAAGACCATCACGGCCTTCCCCGGCGCGAGCGAGCACCAGCTCGGCCTTGCGATCGACATCCTGGACCGGAACCGTTCCCGCCTGGTCTACAGCGACATGAACCAGGAGCTCTTTGCGTGGCTGGACGCGCACTGCGCCGAATACGGCTTTATCAAACGCTATCCCACGCGCAAGCTGCTGCTGACCGGCTGGGATGAGCCGTGGCATTACCGCTATGTGGGGGTGGAGGCCGCGACCTTCATCATGGAGCAGGGCATCTGCTTCGAGGAATTCTACGCCCACTATTTTCCGGATTTCGAATATTGATCCCAGCGGCGCAAAATCTCGGGGCCGCTGCACAAAAAAGGCTTGCAATACGCATACTGCCGTGCTATACTGAGACAGTAAGGTTATGGTATTGTCAGAGTGGGTTTCGACCCACTCTTTTTTGTGAGACCTTTGACAGCTGTAAAAATATGTTAAGGTGTGTGCGGTATGAGTAAGATCACAGACAAGGTTACCCAGCTCGCGCTTCCGGTGGTCGAGGAGGAGGGCTGTACCCTCTGGGACGTGGAATACGTCCGCGAGGCCGGATGCTGGTATCTGCGGGTGTTCGTCGACAAGGAGGGCGGCGTCGGCATCGACGACTGCGAGCGCATCAGCCGCAGGCTCGATCCCATCCTGGACGAGGCGGACCCCATCCCCGACAGCTATGTGTTTGAGGTCGGCTCCGCCGGCGCGGAGCGGGAGCTCCGGCGCCCGCGGGACTTTGAGCAGTTCATGGGCGAGGAGGTCGAGCTCAGGACCTACCAGAGCGTAGACGGCAGCAAGAGCTTTGTCGGCTCGCTCGCCGGCTATGACGACGGCGCGGTCACGCTGCTCCTCGGCGGAAAACCCGTGCGCTTTGAGAAGGGGCAGGTCGCCCTTGTCAGGCTGCATCTTTCACTATAAGACGGAAATAAGCAGAATGGAGAGTCAGAAAATGAACGCAGATTTCTTTGAGGCCATAGAGGATATCGAAAAAGAAAAGGGCATCCCCCGCGGCTATCTGTACGATAAGATCAAGCAGGCCATGCTGGCGGCCTTCCGCCGGGACAATCCCGAGTGTGAGGACAATGTCGAGATCATCCTCGACGAAGAGACCAAGCGCATGGAGATGAACGTCATCAAGACCGTCGTGGACGAGGTCGAGGACCCGAGCCACCAGATCCAGCTCGAAGCGGCCAGAAAGGTCAGCAAGCGCGCCAAGCTCGGCGACGAGCTCCATGTCCCCGTGGAGACGAAGAAATTCGGGCGCATCGCCGCCCAGGCCGCCAAGCAGGTCATCATCCAGGGCATCCGCGAGGCCGAGCGCGGCATCATCTATGAGGAATTCACCTCCAAGGAGCATGAGATCCTGACCGGCGTCGTGTCTCACATCGAGCCGCGCAACGGCAGCGTCTCCATCCGCATCTCCTCCAACAGCGAGTTTACCGAGGCCATGCTCGCCCCCAACGAGCGCATCAAGACCGAGGTCCTGCGCGAGGGCGACCGCATCAAGGTCTATGTCGTCGAGGTCCGCAACTCCACCCGCGGCCCGCAGGTGCTCATCTCCCGGACGCACCCGGGCCTGGTCAAGCGACTGTTCGAACTCGAGGTGCCCGAGATCTACGACGGCACCGTTGAGATCAAGTCCATCGCCCGCGAGGCCGGCAGCCGCACTAAGATGGCCGTCTGGTCCTCCGACCCCGACGTCGACCCCATCGGCTCCTGCGTGGGCCCGAAGGGCGGCCGCGTCGCCAGCATCGTCAACGAGCTCGGCGGCGAGAAGATCGACATCGTCAAGTACAGCGAGATCCCCGAGGAGTATATCGCCGCCGCGCTCTCCCCGTCCGAGGTGCTGAGCGTGACCATGCTCGAGGACGGCAAGAGCTGCCGCGTCGTCGTGCCCGATTCCCAGCTCTCCCTGGCCATCGGCAAGGAGGGCCAGAACGCGCGCCTTGCGGCGAAGCTCACCGGCTGCAAGATCGACATCAAGCCCGAGAGCGAGGGCTGACGGAAGTCATCAACCAGGGGGCGGACGATGGAAAGAGAAAAGAGCCTTCGGAAAGAGCGCAGGTCCGGTATCGAGCTGCTTCGGATCGTGGCGGCCTGCGGCGTCATTGCTCTGCATTACAATGACATGAACATCACCAACCAGACGAACGCGCTCGCGCTCTCCATGAACGAGTGCCTGTGGGCGTGGTCGGTCGATGTGTTCCTGATGATCTCCGGCTACTGTTCTTTCCGGCGCATGGAAATCGACTGGAAGAAACCGGTCAGGCTCTATGTTCAGCTCGTGTTCTTCCGGCTCCTTGCGGCGCTCCTCACGGCGTTTCTCTCGGGGGAGCTGACGGTCGGCGGGCTGCTGTACAGCTTTCTTCCGATCAACTATTTCTTCTGCATCTATATTGCGGTTTATCTGGTCAGCCCGCTTATGAACCGGCTGTCCTCCGTGCTGGACCGCGATCAAAAAAGACGGGCGCTGTTCCTGCTTCTGGGGATCTTTTCCGTCTGGGGCTATGCGGTCGATCTGCTCAGCGTCCCGCTGGACGCCAATCTGAGTCAGGCCACGCCCCTGAGCATTTCGGGCAACATCTCCGGGCACAACGTTGTGAACTTTGCGCTGTGCTATCTGGTCGGCGCCGCGCTCGGCGACGGGACGGTGACGATCCGAAAACCGCTGCTGTGCTTTGCCGCATCGACGGCGGCCATCCTGCTGCTGAGTCCGTACTTCAGCAGCTATCTGGCGACTTCGTACTGCAGCCCCTTCGTGATCCTGCAGGCCGCCTCGGCGCTGGCGTTCTTTGCCGCGCTGAAGCTCGGGAGCGTGAAATGGATCAACCGCCTTGCGGCGGCGTGCTTCACGGTCTATCTGACCCATCTCCCGCTGTTTGCCTTTATCCACAGGGAGCGCTTTGCGGACGCGCGGCTGCGATTGCTGTTCGCCCATCTTGCACTCTGCCAGATCGGGCTGTATCTGGCCGGATTCCTGCTGCATGAGGGCTACACACTCCTGTCGGAGCCGGTGTTCCGCGCGGTCTGGAAAACAGAGAAGCAGAAATCGAATTAGAATGTAAAGGAGGCGGCGGCCATGGAAAAGAAAATACCGATGCGGCAATGTCTGGGCTGCCGCGAGATGAAGCCCAAGCGGGAGTTGATCCGCGTGGTACGCGCGAGCGACGGGACGATCAGCCTGGACTTCCGGGGCAAGGCCCCGGGGCGCGGCGCCTACGTCTGCCCGAATCCGGCCTGTCTCAAAAAGGCCGTGAAGGCCCGGGCGCTGGAGCGGGCGTTTTCCGCCCAGATCCCGGCGGAGATCTACGCGCGTCTGGAAGAGGAAATGGAGCGTGGAGATGGCGGATAAGGCACTGGGTCTGCTCGGCCTGATGCGAAGGGCATCGGCCATCGAGATCGGCGTGGACAACGCGTCGGACGCGCTGCGCGCCGGCAGGGCGAAGCTCCTGCTT
Organism: Eubacteriales bacterium; assembly: GCA_030531585.1. Classification (GTDB taxonomy): domain Bacteria; phylum Bacillota; class Clostridia; order Oscillospirales; family Oscillospiraceae; genus Limivicinus. The sequence continues at coordinate 3,937 of JAUNNC010000132.1, forward strand.
CTGAGCTGCGACGCGGCGGACAGCGCCAGGCGCAAGTTCGAGCATCTGAGCGTCGGCCGCCGGGCGCTGACCATACCGCTCTCCTATACCCGCGAAGAGCTGGCGGACTGTCTCGGCGTCAGCGGCTGCTCCGCGGCGGCGGTGACGGATATCGGCTTTGCGAACGCTCTGATGAAGGAGCTCGCGGCCGCGGATCCGGAGCGCTACGCCGAAGCGGCGCAGGAGATCGCAAAGCGCTGTGAGAAAACGGCGCGGCGCAAAAAGGAGACTGCCGCCCGCAAGGGTATGAAGAGGAACAACAAGAGGAGGACAGAAGAATGGGCATGATCAAGTACAGGATTCACGAGGTGGCTAAGGACTTCAACGTGACCTCCAAGGTGATCTCGCAGATCCTTACCGACTATATCGCAGCGCCGAAGAACCACATGCAGGTGCTGGAGAATCATGAGCTCGACGTGATTTTTGAATATATGACACAGCACAATCAGGCTGCAAGTCTGGAGGACATCTTCAAGGTGGCCCCCAAGCCCGCCGCACCCGCGAAGGAGTCCGCGCCGGCGAAAGGGGAGGAGGCCAAACCAGCCGCCGCGCCCGCGAAGGCCGCGGACGGAAAGCCGGCCGCGAAGGCCGCGGCTCCGGCGGCACAGCCTGCTGCGCAGCAGCATGCCGCTCCCGCGAAGGAGAAGCAGAACAAGCCGCACACCCCGCGTCAGGTCGCGGAGAAGCGCGTCGTGGACACGCGCGGCGGCGCTGCGGTCAACATCGAGAAGTACAACGAGAAGTTTGAGGATATGGCCGGCGCCAAGGCGAACAACAGCAACATGCGCCGCGGCAACAAGGAAAAGATCAACAGCAAGTCCAGGCAGCGTCCCAGCGGCCCGCAGGCTTCCTCCGCCAAGCGGCGGCAGGAGGAGCGCGACAAGATGAATCGCCTCCAGCTCGAGATCGCCAAGAAGCAGCCGCTCAAGGTCCATATCCCCGACGAGATCAGTGTGGGCGAGCTCGCCTCGCGCATGAAGAAGACGGCCTCCGAGGTCGTCAAGCAGCTCATGAAGCTCGGCGTGTTCGCCTCCGTCTCGGAGATCATCGACTACGACACCGCGGCGCTGGTCGCCATGGAGCTCGGCTGCAAGGTCGAGAAGGAGGTCATCGTCACAGTGGAGGAGCGCCTGATCGACGACTCCGCCGACAAGGAAGAGGACCTCGTCCCGCGCGCCCCGGTTGTGGTGGTCATGGGCCACGTCGACCACGGCAAGACCTCGCTGCTCGACTATATCCGCCACGCCAACGTCGTCTCCGGCGAGGCCGGCGGCATCACCCAGCACATCGGCGCCTACACCGTGGAGATCAACGGCAGCCCCATCACCTTCCTGGACACCCCGGGCCATGAGGCCTTCACCTCCATGCGCGCCCGCGGCGCTATGGTCACCGACATCGCCATCCTCGTCGTCGCGGCGGACGACGGCATCATGCCCCAGACCGTCGAGTCGATCAACCACGCCAAGGCCGCCAACATCCCGGTGGTCGTGGCCATCAACAAGATGGACACCGTCGGCGCAAACCCCGAGCGCATCAAGCAGCAGCTCACCGAGTACGACCTCGTCAGCGAGGAGTGGGGCGGCGACACGATCATCTGCCCCATCTCCGCCAAGACCGGCATGGGCATCGACAACCTGCTCGAGAACCTGGTCATTCTGGCCGAGGTGCAGGAGCTGCGCGCCAATCCCAAGCGCGCCGCCCGCGGCGCCGTCATCGAGGCGCGGCTCGACAAGGGCCGAGGCCCGATCATGACCGTGCTCGTGCAGAACGGCACCCTGAAGCTCGGCGACATCATCATCGCGGGCTCCAGCGTGGGCCGCGTGCGCACCATGATCAACGACAAGGGGCAGCGCGTGACCGAGGCCGGTCCCTCCACCCCGGTGGAGATCTCCGGTATGGACTCCGTCCCCAGCGCGGGCGACACCTTCAACGCCGTGAGCGACGAGCGCATGGCACGCGAGCTGGCCGAGGAGCGACGCATCTCCAGCGCGGGCAACGCGCTGGCCGGCACGAAGAAGGTCAGCCTGGACGATCTGTTCAGCCAGATCCAGGCGGGCGAGATGAAGACGCTCAACATCATCGTCAAGGCCGACGTGCAGGGCTCTGCCGAGGCCGTCAAGTCCTCGCTGGAGAAGATCTCCAACGACGAGGTCCGCGTCAAGGTCATCCACAGCGCCGTCGGCGCCATCAACGAGTCCGACGTCATGCTGGCGGCGACCTCCGGCGCGATCATCGTGGGCTTCAACGTCCGCCCGGACAACGCCGCCCGCGCCAGCGCCGCCCGCAGCAAGGTC
>JAUNNC010000133.1 GCA_030531585.1 Eubacteriales bacterium
CGTTGGTGCCGGGGTGGATCTTCGTTCCGCGCTGTCTGACAAGGATGTTGCCGGCGAGGACAAACTGTCCGTCGGCTCTCTTGGCGCCAAGACGCTTGGACTCACTGTCGCGGCCGTTCTTGGTGGAACCCATGCCTTTTTTATGTGCCATTCGGTTTCTCCTCCTTTTGTCAAAATCAGTTGCGGAACAAATCAGGCGTTGATCGCTTCGATCTGAACCTTGGTGTAGGGCTGTCTGTGGCCCTGCGTTCTGCGGTAGCCCTTTTTGGGCTTCATCTTGTAGACGCGGATCTTGGCAGCCTTGCCGTTCTTCACGACGTTCGCGGTGACGGTGGCGCCGTCCAGAACGGGCTTGCCGAACACGGCGTTCTCGTCGTCGATCACGGCCAGGACCCGATCGAACTTGACAGCCTCGCCGGCCGCGGCGTCGAGCTTCTCAACGAAAATGACGTCGCCCTCGGCCACGCGGTACTGCTTGCCACCGGTCACGATGATCGCATGCTTCATGGAATATCCTCCCTCTTTACAGGACTCGCTCTTGGGGTGGAGGGCGGGCCTCATCTTGCTTACCCCTTCAATGCGGCTTAGATAGATTACCATGACGCGGCGGCAATGTCAACAATTTTTTTGCCGTTTTTTCGGCTAATTTAACAAATATTTCGGGTCGGACACGCTCAGCCGACCGCCTTCACATCTTCGACAGGCATCAGGATCAGGCTGCCGTTCTCGCCGCTCTGGGTGAGGTAACAGGCCTTCTGCCCGTCCGCATTCCTCCAGCTGATCTTCAGGTTGGGCATCCCGTCCGGGATCACCGTGACAAGCTGCAGCGCGGAATCCTTCATGCTGCTGCAGGACCAGAGCTGCCCGAGGTCATAGAAGTACGCGGAGTAGGCCACGGACGTGATCTGTACGTCCCTCACCTCGCCGACCGCCTCGAGATAGACCGTCTGTCCTTCGCCGAACACCTTGAGCATGTCCACGATCTGCGTGCTGCCGTCGGTCATCTCCTCGGCGGAGAGCGCCCGGAAGCTGCCGGAAGCCTTCTCCTCCGCCGGGAAGAAGCGGCTGTCAACATGCCCGCTCAGCTCCGCGTAGGGGATACGGAAGGAGACCATCCCCGCTGCGTAGCTGCTGATCTCATACAGGTCGGAAAAGATCACCATGCCGTCGTAGTCAAAATACCACGACCCGTCGCGCAGCAGGGCGCCGAGCGTCGTCTCCAGAGCGTCGGGGTCGATGAAGCCCTCGGTCTGCTCCCGGACATCCGCGTCGGTCTGTGCGATCTCGGCGAGCTTTCCGTTCAAAAACGCCCGGAGCTCCGCTCTGTCGCCGCCGATGTTGGCAAGCGTGAGCTGCTCGCCCGTGGCCGGGTCGAAGCAGTAGGTCCGCTCGGAATACATGCCGTGGGCGCCGCCGGTGTAGCTGGATTCGTTATAGGCCAGCGTCAGTACGCGTGCGTCGTTGCGGAGAACGGAGACGCTCAGGGCGCTGCTCAGCTCGAGCGGCGCATATTCCATGTCCTCCTGGGCCGCATAGTAATTATAGTTGTCCTCGGCGAGCGTCAGCATGTTGTTGTAGCCGGTGCCGTAGCCGTCTCCGTAATCCTCGCCCGTATAGAAGGATTCCTCCTGCAGGCCGATGAACTCGTTGATCTTGTCGGCGGCTTCGGGGTTTTCCTCGATGATGACCGTCGGCGTGTCGTAGGAGAAGCGCAGGATCAGGATCTCTCCGGACTGCGGGTCATAGGCGTTCTTCTCCGTTCTCTTGTTGGAAACGATCACGCTGCCCTTCAACCCCTCGGCGGGGACGTTTTCACCCTCCTCGGGAACCGGCGCTTTTGTCGGCTCCGGCGTCGCGGCGACAGGCTCGGGCGTCGGCTCGGCCGTCGGCAGCGGCGGGAGGTCGATCTTGGGCGCGCTCGCGCAGGCGCAGAGGCTGATGCACAGCAGCACAGCCAGAATAGAAGAAAGATACTTTTTCATCTTCATCCTCCTTTACTGTTTCTCAGACGAATGCTCGCAGAAAAGGTTTCATCCCCCGTCAGCCGGGTCCGGCACACGGACGGACAACGCCGAGTTGGTATAGCGCGGGTCCTCCGTGACCTCGCGGATCACCCGGAAGCCCGGCGGCAGAGAGAACGTCTGCCCCTCTTCCTCCAGTTCGACCTCCATCAAGGCGTAGTCTTCCCAGAAGGGAAACACGTCGATCTCATACGTCTTTCCTTCAAAGGGCAGGCAGAAGCGGCTTTTCTCGATCGGCCGTCTGTCGGGATCGGCGCGCGTCAGCAGCGTCTCGTAGGTGTCCCGCCCGATCGTATCCTCCAGCTCCACCCGCCGCATCGCGCTGATTCGTTTCTTCGTCGTGTGGGTATACTCCGTATGATCCCGAAAGGTCCGCGCGCGCACGCGCTCGGTCGTCCCCTCCTTGCCGAGGAGATAGGTCTGCACGATGTCGGAGCGCTCTGCCCCTTCCAGCAGGCTGTTCTCCGGCATGGCGATCAGAAACTTGCGTTCGATCTCGAAGCCGTTCTTGTTCACGGTCGTCTCACCTCAATCCGCATGTCCCGCGACGCTCTCGATCTCCAGCAGCTCGAAGCGGTAACGCTGCCCGCAGTCCGGGTATTTCGCCCGGTCCACCTCGCTGAGGAACATCTCCTTCGGCCGGATCCAGAGCGAACCGTCTCCGTACAGCTTTCGATAGACCACATATTCCTCGCCGGTCTCGGAGTGGCGCGCCACATCCTCGACCAGATAGCAGTCGCCCTTGAAGTGGCGGTAGACCCGTTTGAGCTTCAGTTCACGCATGGTTCTTCCTCCGTATTTCTCCGCCGTGTGTTCCGAAACGGCCGGAGCTCTGAGATCAGTACCGCGGCAAAGACCAGAACGAAGCCGATGGCGATCTTCGCTGTCACGATCTCGTGATAGAACAGGATGGAGATCAGCACCCCGAACACAGCCTCCAGCGTCATGATCATCGCCGCCGTGGTGACCGGGGTATAGCGGATCCCCCAGGCCTGCAGGAAGAAGCAGACGGCCGTGCACATCACGGTCAGATATGCGATGGAGAGCCACGCCTCTGCCGGGACATTCTCCGGCGGCTTCTCGAAAAGCAGCGCGCCGATCCAGCAAATGCCCGCGGCCACGGCAAACTGGATGGTTGAGAGCGTCGCCGCGTCGCCGCTGTCGCTGAAGCGTTCGATCAGCAGGATATGGATCGAGTAGAATACCCCGCAGCCGAGCGTCAGCAGATCGCCGCCGTTGACCTCGGTAAAGCCCTCGCTCAGCGAGATGAAGCCGATGCCCGCAACGCAGAGGACCGCCGCGATCAGATGCGACAGCTCCGGCCTGCGCCGGTACACGACCCAGGAGAAAAAGGGCGTGAGCACGCAGTAGGTCGAGGTCAGGAAGGCGTTTTTGCCGGGCGTCGTATAGACCAGCCCGTAGGTCTGGACGATATACGCGGCCGCCAGCGCCGCGCCCATCCACGCTCCGCCCTTCAGACAGCTCGCGCTTGCCTGTCTGACGGAACGGAAGGTCACGCACAGCATGATCAGCGCGGAAAAGGTAAAGCGGAGCGCCAGCACCCAGAGCGTGCCGATGCTGTCGAGGGTGTTCTTGAGCACGACGAAGGACGTGCCCCAGAGGATGGCGGTGGCAAGCAGCGCAAGCTTTCCGAGCAGTGCCTGGTTCTTCTTCATGGGGTTCTATCGTTTCTCCATGTGCTGCGCCGCGGCGCGCAGCATCAGCTTCTTGATGCCGGTCTTCTCAAAGCGGATCTCCACCAGAAAGTCTCCGCCCATCGGCGTCATCTTGAGGATCTCCCCCTCGCCGAAGGCGGTGTGGCGCACAGCGTCGCCGACGGTGAACACGGGCTGCGCGCTCTTCGGTGCGCCGGCCGGTGCGGACAGCGCAGGCTTTCTCGCCTCAAAAGCCGGTCTGGACGCCGTTTGTCCCGCCGGGAAGGCGCCGCCCTGAAACGCGGGCCTCGGGCGCTCCGAATATCCGTAGTTTTTGGGGATGCTGCTCCGGATATGTTCCGCCGGGATCTCCGAGACGAAGCGCGAGACCCGGTTTGCGGTGGTCCGGCCGAAGAGCATGCGCTGATGTGCGGAGCTCAGATAAAGCCGTTCCTTGGCGCGCGTGATGGCCACATAGCAGAGCCTGCGCTCCTCTTCCATCTCCTCCGGCTCGCCGATGGCGCGGATACCGGGAAACAGGGTCTCCTCCATACCGACGAGGAAGACGACCGGAAACTCCAGCCCCTTGGCGCTGTGGATGGTCATGAGGATCACGGCGTCCGCGTCGGCGTCGTAGTTGTCCAGATCGGTATACAGCGCGACGTTTGCCAGATACCCCTCGAGCGTCCGGTCGCCGGACTCTTTCATATAGGTGAGGATGCTGGTGCGCACCTCGCGCACGTTCTCGGCGCGGGCGGTATCCTCGGTGGTGTTCTTCTCTTCGAGCGCGCGGACATAGCCGGTCTTTTCCAGCAGCTCATCGAACACGAGTTCCGGGGAGTGCGTCTCGCTGAAGCTCTTCAGCTCCCGGATCGTGTTGGCAAACAGGCGCAGCCTGACGGCGGAGCGCTGCAGCTCGCCGTAACGGTCGGCGTCCGACAGGATCTCGAACATCGGGCAGGCCTTCTCCTGCGCCAGCTCCGCGACCGTCTCCACGGTCTTCGCGCCGATCCCCCGCGGTGGGCTGTTGATGATCCTTGTCAGGCGCAGATCGTCCGCGGGCGAGGCGATCAGGCTCAGATAGGCCAGGATGTCCTTGACCTCGGCGCGGTCGAAAAAGCGCGTGCCGCCGATGATGCGGTACGGGATACCGCTGCGCTTGAAGGCATACTCAAACTGGTTGGACTGCGCGTTCATGCGGTAGAGTACCGCATGGTCGCGCCAGTTCATCCCGCGTCCGTAGTCGGCGAGGATGGCCGAGGCGACATACTGCGCCTCATCCCTCTCGTCATCCGCAAAATAGTGCGTTAGCAGCTCGCCGCCGTCCCGGTTCGTCCAGAGCGCCTTGCCCTTGCGGCGGGCGTTGTTGGCGATCACGGCGTTGGCCGCGTCCAGGATGTGGGAGGTGCTGCGGTAATTCTGCTCCAGCCGGATCACGCGGCACCCGCGGTACTGGTCCTCAAAGCTCAGGATGTTTTCGATCGTCGCACCGCGGAATTTGTAGATGCTCTGATCGTCGTCGCCGACGACGCAGATGTTCCCCCATCCGCCGGCGAGAAGCGAGGAGAGGCGGTACTGCAGGCGGTTGGTGTCCTGGTACTCGTCGATCAGCACATACTGAAAACGCCGCTGCCAGTGCTCCAGAACATCCGGGTTCTTCTCCAGCAGGAGCACGGTGTTGAAGATCAGATCGTCGAAGTCCATGGCGTTGGCCGCGAAGCAGCGCCGCGCATATTCGGAGAAGATTTCGGCATACTTCTTTCTGCGGATGTCTCCGGAGGCGTTTGCCTGCTGCCGGTACTCCTCCGCGGACAGTCCCTCGTCCCGGGCGCGGCTGATCTCCCCCAGGACGGCCCTGGGCAGGTACATCTTCTCGTCCATATCCAGGTCGCGCAGGATGCGCTTGACAAGGCTCTGGCTGTCCGAGGTGTCGTAGATCGTGAAGCTGCCGGTATAGCCCAGCCGCTCGGCGTCGCGGCGCAGGATGCGCACGCAGGCCGAGTGAAAGGTGCAGGCCCAGATATCGTCCGCCTGCTGACCCAGCATCAGCGAAAGCCGTTCCTTGAGTTCTCCCGCGGCCTTGTTGGTAAAGGTGATGGCGAGGATGCGCCAGGGGTCCACGGGCGAGACGGCAGCCATGCGTTTGGCCTCGTCTCCCCCGCCCTGCAGCAGCGCGAGCGTTTTTTCGTCGGCGTCGGCCGGAACGTCCTCCCCGTCCCCCGCTCTGCCGTACTTGAGCAGCTTTGCGATGCGGTTGATGAGCACGGTCGTCTTCCCGCTCCCCGCTCCCGCGAGGATCAGCAGCGGCCCCTCCGTCGCCAGCACGGCCTGCTGCTGCATGGGGTTGAGCGAGGGGAAGTCGCTCAGGATCAGGCGGCGGACCGCCTCGTGATATCGTTTTTCAAAAT
>JAUNNC010000134.1 GCA_030531585.1 Eubacteriales bacterium
TTGCCACGTCGCTTCGCTCCTCGCAATGACGAGGGACGGACTTTGTCTACAGTCTGACAGGGCTTCGCGTCTGCGAGGCCCTGTCGTTCGTTATGGGGTCGTATGTGTGGCTCATACTGGTCTCCCATAAAACGGCTTAAAGCCGTTTTATGGGAGACCTATGAGACGTGTTTTGTGCCCTCGGGCGCAAAACTGGCAGCGTGCCTTGCACGATGCCTTTTCGTTAAAACGAGCCGTTTTAACGAAAAACAGTATCAGCCCTCGCTCTGGGCGCGGAGCATGGCCTCCTTCTGAAGCTGCAGCTCCTCGATGCGCTTCTTCGACAGCGGATACCAGAAGCGCAGGGCCAGATACACCAGCAGGAAGAGCACCGCGGGGATCATGACGGAGAAGTTGTACATGGTCCTGAGTGCGGACTGGCTGAGGCCCTCGGTCCTGAGCTCGCTGCCGCTGTAGCCGATGCGCAGCAGCGGGACGTTGATGAGGATGGTGGCGACCGTGGTGCCGAGCTTGCGCATGAAGGTGTAGAAGGCGTAGGAGGTCGCCTCGTCGTTGAGGCCGTAGGTGACCTTGTTGTAGTCGATGGCGTCGGTGGCGAGCACCCAGACCAGCAGGAAGATGAAGGCCGTGCCGATGCCGCTCATCAGGCAGGCGGCAAGGTACATCCACACCGGGGTGATGCCGAAGAGCGCCAGCACGAACAGGGCCAGATAAAAGGCCGCCGCCAGCAAAATGCCCCAGGAGCAGACCTCGCGTCGGCCGAAGCGGTTGCCGAGGCGGGTGGCGAAGAACATGATGACCGCCACGGGCAGGTACTGGAACACGGTGGGCAGCATGGTCAAGCCGGGCTTGTTGAAGTAGTGGTGGAACAGGTAGGTGTTGTAGCCCTGGCCGAACATCTGCGCGGCGAGGAAGAGCATGCTCGCGACCGAGACGGCCATGAAGGGGCGGCTTTTGAGCAGGGTTTTGATGACCTTCGCGGTCTGGCCCTTCTCGCGCGGGGCGGGGTTGGTGTCCACGCGCTCCCTGCTCCAGCGGTAGCAGAGGAAGTAGAAGACGATGCTCAGCGCGGCGATCACGCATGCGCCGACGAAGACGCGCGTGTGGTCCATGACCTTCCTGCCGTCGGCCAGCTTGACATAGCACATCGAGGCCAGCGCCATCGCGGGCATCGCGCCGAAGGTGGAGCCGATCGAGCGGAACACCGACAGGGACGAGCGCTCCTTGTCGTCCGAGGTGATGACCTGGGCCAGCGACCCGTAGGGGATGTTGATGCAGGTGTAGAGCATGCCGAAGAGGATGTAGGTGAAGTAGATCCACGCGACGCGCCCGCTCTGGGAAAAGCCGCGCACGTCCAGGAACATCAGCACCGCGGCCAGCGAGGTCGGTACGGCAAAGACCTTGATCCAGTGGCGGTAGCGCCCGTCGGGATACTTCTTCGCCCCGTCGATGATGCGGCCCCAGATCGGGTCGTTGACCGCGTCCCAGACACGGGCGATGATGGTCATGATCATGACGCTCAGCACGCTGATCTCCAGCACGTCGGTGTAGTACTTGTTCAGCACGCTCTGTGTCAGGCCGAATACCAGGCAGGAGGCCAGGTCGCCCATCGCGTAGCCGAACTTGTCCTTTGCCCGGATGCCGCTGGTGCGGGAAATGTAGGAGTTGTCCATCTTTCTCTCTCCTTCTTATATAGTGTCCGCCGCTTCGCGGAAAAGCTCTGTCCAGGGGCTGCCCTTGCGGTAGAATACCGGAAGAAAACCGAGCGGCGCGTCCACGGTATAACGGCGCTCGCCCTTGAAGCTCCGCCCACTCCAGAAGTGCACCCAATCGCCCTCCGGGAGAAAGACGCGGCGCTTTTTCGCGCCCTTTTTGATCACCGGGCAGACGAAGAGATCGTCCCCGAGGAAGTAGGCGTAGGGGTCGCGGCTGTCGCCGAAGTCCTCGGCCGTCCAGAAGTCCGGGCGCAGGGCGGGGACGCCCTCTCCGGCCTCGGCGGCCACATGCTCGAGATAGGGGCGCAGGGCCGCGTGGAGCTTCGTCAGGCGCACGGTGTGTTCCCTGACGTCCTCCGCGTCGAACTGGGCGTTGGCCCAGGGGCGGATCGACTCATGGCTGCGCATGAGCAGGGAGAACGCGCCCATCTCCATCCAGCGGGTGAAGAGCTCCCCGTCGCGCTTCATCTTGCCGAAGGAGAAGAAGCCGCCGATGTCGCAGTGGACCATGGTCACGCCCGAGAAGGCCAGCGAGAAGCTCGCGGGCATCACACAGGGCATGCCGTAGTCGCGGCTGCGGTCGGTGTGCTGATCGCCGTTCCAGAGGATGGGCGCCCAGCTCTGCACGCCGAGATAGCCCGAGCGCGTGAAGAACATCACGTCCTTCGCGCCGTACTCCTCGATGGCCTCGCGGTTGATCTTCGCCCAGAGCACCGGCCAGGCGTTGTGCAGCTTCGCCGGATCGCCGTCGTGCAGCACGCAGTCGACCGGCAGGTACTCGCCAAAGTCGGCCATCCAGCCGGACATGCCCAGCGCGAGCATGTTCTGTCCGATCAGGACCTCCTTGATGTAGCGCACGGCCTCGGGATTCGTGAGGTCGAGCATGCCCGCGTCGAAGGTCGTGGACTTGATGTGGTACACGCTGCCGTCGGTCCGGGTGATCAGCCAGCCCTTTTCCCGGCAGGATTCGTAGAGCTTCCCGCCCTTGACCAGATAGGGGTTGATGTAGCCGAGGAAGCGCACGCCGCGCGCGTTCAGCTTTTCGATCGCCTCGCGCAGATCGGGGTAGAGCGTCTCGTCGGCCTCCCAGTTCCAGTTGACCTGCTTGCCCATGACGGTGCGCTTCTCGCCCGACCAGTCCTGGCTCCACACGCCGCAGATCTTTGCGCCCGCGTCGAGCATGGTAAAGCACTTGTCGAGGATGGTCTGCGTGCCGCCCTGGATCGAGAGGATCATGCCCTCGTGGCACCAGCCGGGGAGGTATTGCCGGTTGGGGTACAGCAGCGTCAGCAGACGCGCCAGCTCCTCATAGCTCTCGCCGTATAAAAGCGTCAGGCTCTTCGGGCAGGAATCGAAAGCAAAGCAAAAACGGTCCTCCGCCGTAAAGTCCGAGCGCCCGTCCGCCGTGGTGTCGAAGAGGATCAGACGCCGCCGGTCGGTGACGAAGACGGGCATCGGCGCGTAGCTGCCGATCTCGCTGTGCTTCTTCTCGCGGTAGAGCGCGGTCGGCAGCAGGGCCTTCTCCACGATGGTCGAGGCCTTGATATGCTCGGAGACGAAGTTCACGACCTCCTCGCCGCGGAGGTTGACCTTGCGGTACTGCTCGCCCCCGCCGAAGACGGCCTCGTCCTCGTCGGCGGGCAGGCAGAACTCATAGGCCCAGCCGTCCTCGCCCTTCAGGTGCAGCGTCGCGCCGCCCGCGCGCTCCCACGCGCGTACGGAGACGACATGCTCCCCGCTGGAGAAGAGCATCGCGCCGCCCTCCTCGCGGGCGTCCGTCAGGGGGACGCGTGCGGTCTCGACGACCTCGGTCTTGACCGTGCCGCGCGAGGCTGTGTAGGTTTTTTCGCGCTTGACCGCGGTGATGAAGGGCAGCTCACCGCCGCTCGCCAGCAGTGTGCGGCCGTTCCATATGAGCGACAGAACGCCGCCCTCGCTTTGCCAGTTCAGCATGGCAGGACCTCCGTGAAACCCCCTCTGCCGGGGAATTGATTAAGTCTGTTAATCAGTTGGGTATATTGTAATCCCCGCGCCGGGCTTTGTCAACCGCTTCCCCGCTGTTTTCGGGGGATTTTGCACAGGCGCGGGCGCAGGCGGCGCAGCACCCGCCGCAGCCGTCCGTCCGGCTCCGGCGTGCGGAGCGGACGGCGAACAGGACGACGAGCGCCAGCGCGGCGAGGATCAGAAGATCGGCGAGGTTCACGTGCGCTCCCTCCTCACCGCAGACCGAAAAACAGCCCGATCATGCGCACGAGCAGCGCGGCGAGCCACGCGAGCGAGCACTGCCAGAGCACGACCGCAAGGGCCCAGCGCCGCCCGAGCTCCCGGCGGATCGAGGCGATCGCCGCGACGCAGGGGGTATAGAGCAGACTGAACACCAGCAGCGACGCCGCCGTCAGCTTCGTGAGCGCGGCGCCGACGCCGCCGGGCGAGGCGAAGAGCATCTGCATCACGGACACGACGCTCTCCTTGGCCATAAAGCCGGAGATGAGCGAGGTCACGATGCGCCAGTCTCCGAGGCCGACGGGCCGCATGGCCGGGACCAGCAGGCCCGCGAGAACAGAGAGGACGCTGGTGTGGGAGTCCGCGGCGAGGTTGAAGCGGAAGTCGAAGCTTTTGAGGAACCACACGACGATGGTCGCGATCAGGATCACCGAGAAGGCGCGCTGCAGGAAGTCCCGGGCCTTCTCCCAGAGCAGGAGCAGGACGCTGCGGGGGCTCGGCAGGCGGTAGTGCGGCAGCTCCATCACGAAGGGGACGGCCTCGCCGCGAAAGAGCGTGCTCTTGAACAGCCGGGCCGCCAGAATGCCGACGGCGACGCCCAGCAGGTACAGGCCGGTGATGATCAGCCAGGCGCGCCGCGGGAAGAAGGCGCTGACAAAGAAGCTGTAGATCGGCAGCTTGGCCGTACAGGACATGAAGGGCGTGAGCAGGATGGTCATGCGGCGGTCGCGGTCGCTCGGCAGGGTGCGCGTGGACATGACCGCGGGCACCGTGCAGCCGAAGCCGATGAGCATGGGCACGATGCTGCGCCCGGACAGGCCGATTTTGCGCAGGAGCTTGTCCATGACGAAGGCCACGCGGGCGATGTAGCCGCTGTCCTCGAGCAGGGACAGGAAGAAGAAGAGGATCACGATCAGCGGCAGGAAGCTCACGACGCTGCCGACGCCCTCGAACACGCCGTCGAGCACCAGGCTCCGGATCGCGGGATTGACGTGCGCGGCCTCCATCCCCGCCTCCGCGAGCGCGCCGAGCGCGGCGATGCCCCTCGCCAGCAGGTCCTGGAAAAAGGGGCCGATCAGGAAGAAGGTCAGATAGAACACCAGCCCCATGATGAGCAGGAACATGGGGATAGCCGTAAAGCGCCCCGTGAGGACGCGGTCGATGCGCCGGCTGCGCTCCTGCTCGCGGTTGACGCGCGGCTTGACGACGCAGCGTGTGCAGACGCGGTGGATGTAGTCGAAGCGCATGTCGGCCATGGCGGCGGCGCGGTCCAGGCCGCGCTCGTTCTCCATCTGCAGGATGATGTGGTCCAGAAGCTCCCGCTCGTTCCCGTCGAGCTCGAGCCGCTCCATGATCTGCGCGTCGCCCTCGATGAGCTTGCTGCTCGCAAAGCGCAGCGGCAGCTCCGCGCGTTTCGCGTGATCCTCGATCAGATGGCACACCGCGTGCAGCGCCCGGTGTACCGCGCCGCCGTGGTCCTCCGCGTCGCAGAAGTCCTGCCGCAGGGGCCGTTCCTGATAGCGGGCGATGTGGACCGCGTGGCGCACGAGCTCGTCCACGCCCTGGTTCTTGCTGGCCGAGATCGGCACGACCGGAACGCCCAGCATGGCCTCCATGGCGTTGACGTCCACGGTGCCGCCGTTGCCGGTCAGCTCGTCCATCATGTTCAGGGCCACGACCATCGGGACGTTCATCTCCAGCAGCTGCATCGTCAGGTAGAGGTTGCGCTCGATATTGGTCGCGTCGACGATGTTGATGATGGCCTTCGGCTTCTGCTGCAGCACGAAGTCCCGGCTCACGAGCTCCTCGCGCGAGTAGGGGGACATGGAGTAGATGCCCGGCAGGTCGGTGATAAGCGTGTCGGCGCGGCCGCGGATCACGCCGTCCTTGCGGTCGACGGTGACGCCGGGGAAGTTGCCGACGTGCTGGTTGGAGCCGG
>JAUNNC010000135.1 GCA_030531585.1 Eubacteriales bacterium
AGCCCGGTGCTGGGAGGATAGAGCATGAAGGTGACCAGCCGCCAGACCTGGCCGCGCAGGATCAGCGCAGGATTGAAGAGCATGTAGCTCAAAAACGGTCGGTTGATCATGTTCATCACCCAGAACACGACGTTTGCGATCGTCAGATAGCGCATCAGATTGGGGATGCCGAAGTCCGGATGCTGATAGCAGAAGCGTTCGATTTTCTTTCGTGGGTCGATCATAGTCCTTCTCCTGTCGCCTGGTTGGTCGTTCTTTCGATAACTATACCTCTTCAAAAAAAAGAAGTCTATAAAATTTTGTAAATTTGCAAACTGGGTCTTTCAAAAAAGAAAGGGGTATGTTATTATGTATACCAAGTAATTATGTCGAGGTTACGGAAGCATGGAAAAAGAAAGAGAGCCGCTCCGGGAGGAGCTGCAGAACGAGCTGATCGAGGGCCGCAACGCCGTGATCGAGGCGCTGCGCGCCGGACGGGCGATCGACAAGATCTTCCTCGCCCGGGGCGACGTGGACAAGACGCTCGGGCATATCGCCTCGAAGGCGCGCGACAGGGGCGTCGTCGTCGTCGAGTGCGACCGCCGCAAGCTGGATTTCATGAGCCGCACCAAGGCCCATCAGGGCGTGATCGCGCTGGCGGCCGTGCGGGAATACTGCGCCGTGGCGGACATTCTCGCCATTGCGGCCGAGCGCGGGGAGGCGCCGTTCGTCGTTTTGTGCGACGAGATCAGCGATCCGCACAATCTCGGGGCGATCATCCGCTCGGCCGAGTGTGTGGGCGCGCACGGCGTCGTCATCCCCAAGCGGCGCAGCGCGGGCTTGACGGCCATTGTGGACAAGGCCTCAGCCGGAGCCGCCGAGCACATGGCGATCGCACGGGTCGCGAATCTCTCCTCCGCGATCAAGGAGCTCAAGGCCGCGGGCCTCTGGATCTACGGCACCGCCGCCGACGGCGCCTGCCCGCTCTGGAGCACCGACCTGACCGGGCCCATCGCCCTTGTCATCGGCTCGGAGGGGGACGGGATGGGCCGTCTGATCAAGGAGAACTGTGATTTTGTCCTGAGCCTGCCCATGAAGGGCCGGGTCAGTTCTCTCAACGCATCCGCCGCCGCGGCGGTCACCATGTACGAGATACTGCGACAGAGAAGCAAATAAGCCGAAGCGCCGGGCATCGTCCCCGTTTTGGGAAGGCAGGGAGAAGCATGGATCACACGAGCTGGGATTTTGATACGCAAGACGGGCAGCCCTCGCTGTCCGTGGACGATATTCTGTTTGAATTCAATCAGGAGCAGATTCCGAAGCAGTTCAAAGAGCTGCCGGGCTTTCAGAAGCTGACGCTCTCCGGGCGTCCCGGAGAAGAAGCGGAGAGCGTTCCCGTCCCCGAGCCGGAAGCGCATCCGCAGGACGGCGGCTCCGCCGGGGAAGCCTCCTCGCAGGCCGACATCGACGCCTGGCTGAAGGGCGCTCCCGACACGGCGCCGGAGTCTGCCGACGCCGTTCTCGACAGCGCCGACGATCTCCCCGCGGAGGACGAGCCGGAGGCGTCTGCGCCCCGCCGCAGGGAGGAAAAGCGTTCGCTTTTCTCCTTCTTCGGCCGGAAAAAGGCGCCGCCTGCCGCCGTGGAGGAATACCCGGAAGAGGAAGAGCCGGAGGAAGACAACGACGCGTCCTTTTCCTCCCGTCCCGCCGAGAGCGCGCCCGTCACGCACAGCGGCTCCATCGGCAGGATGGAGCAGGAGGCGCGCAGCTACATTGCGCAGATGCAGGCGGAATCCGGCGTGCCCAGCCGCAGGGAGCGCGAGAGCGCGGCGGCGTATACATACGATCTGGACGATCTCCTGGGTATCCGGCCGGAGCCGGAGGAGGCTGCGCCTCAGGCGCAGGAAGCTGCGCCGGTCGGGGATGCGTCCGCTTACGACGCCTCCGACACGGACGATGAAGCATACGGCGAAGAGCCGACTTATCCCGCGGCGGGCTATGAAGCCGATCCCACCCAGTACGCCGACGAAACGCCTCAGCCCGCCTTCCGGGCGCGCCGGGAAGAGGAGCCGGTCATCGACGACCGCTTCAATCTGACCGGCCGCAGGCAGCGGGAGAAGCTCTCCTACGCGGGGAACGACGTCGACGTCAGCGCCGACGAAAACTATGTCCACGTCCAGCCGACCGAGTACAACCCGAGCCAGTGGACGCCGGACTACGACGACCCTCTGGCCGACCGGCCGGAGCCGGAGGAGCCGGAGCACAAGAAGCACCGCTTCACCTTCGGCCGCCGCAAGACCGCGCAGCTGCGTGAGCGCGCGCAGGTGAAGGCGGAGCCGGAGCCCGAGGCGGAGGCGGAGGAAGAACCGCGTCCCGCCGAAAAGGAGGAGCCGCGCAGGGTGCGCATCAGCACCTTCACCGACACCGACGCCGAGCCCGCAGAATACGCGGAGGAAGAGGACGACACGGCCGATTTCGCCGACGAGGACGAGGTCCCCGAGCGCCGCAGTGAGAGGCGCTACAAGGAGTCCGAGCTCTACGCGCCGCCGACCTTCCGCGAATATGTGCTGAGTCTGCTCGCCTCGCTGTGGCTGCGCATCCGCGGGACGGTGCGCGGCAGTACGGCGGAGACGATGGAGGACTCCGAGGAGGATCTCGGCCCCGAGGTGACGCCGCTGGCCGCCTCGCGGTATTACGGCTCCTTCCTGCGCTCCATGAAGCTGCGGGTCCGCATTGCGGGCGTGTTACTGTTCCTCCTGTGCTATGTCTCTCTGGAGGCGCCGGTACCCGGGATGCTCAAGGATCTGCCGGTCGAGGCGGCCTTCTGCTTCGGCGCGCAGGCGGCGATATTGCTGCTGGCGCTCGACGTCGTCACCAACGGCGTGGTCAATCTCTTCCGGCTCAAGCCCGGGGCCGATTCCCTCGCCGCCGCCGCCTGCCTCTTCACCGGCCTTGACGCGCTGACGGTCGCGCTGTCCGATTCGGCGTCGCTGCACATGCCTCTGTGTGCGATCTCCTCCGCCTCGGTCACGGGGCTGCTGCTTGCCGCCTATCTGAACGCGCGCGGTCTGCGCAAGGCGACCCGTGTGCCCGCCATCGGCAAGCGCTTCTACGCCGTCACCGCCGAGGAAAAGCTCAGGCCCGGCGAGATCACGCTGCTCAAATCGCTGCGCTCGGCCAGGGGCTTCGTCCGCCGCGCCGAGCAGGCCTCGCCCGACGAGACGCTGTACACCCGGATCTCCATCCCGCTGTTCCTGCTCGCTCTGGTGCTGAGCGTGATCGTCGCGGCCGTCAAAAAGTGCTTTCCCGATTTCCTGTACGTTTTCTCTGCTCTGCTGGTGCTGACCGTCCCCTTCGGCGCGCTGCTCTCCTTCTCGCTCCCCTTCTTTCTCGGCTCGACGCGCATCTTCCGCTTCGGCGCCGCGGTCGCGGGCTGGTCCGGGCTCTGCGACATCGGGGTGAGCAAGAACCTCATCGTCACGGACCGCGACCTCTTCCCGCCCGCCGCCGTCACCATCGACAGCGTGCGCATCTTTGCCGACGAGGACGCGCAGAAGGTGATCTCCTATGCGGGCTCGATGATGAAGGAGTACGGCTGCAGCGCGACCCCCTGCTTCGAGGATCTGATGGCCGAGACCTCTTCCCCCGCGCGTCCTGTCAACGGCTTCGAGCTGCTGCCCGGCGGCGGGATGAAGGGCGTGATCGAAGGCCATGTGGTGCTGTGCGGCTCGACGGACCTGATGCGTCTGATGAACGTGCGCATCCCCTTCCGCCTGACCGACAAGACCACCGTCCTGCTCGCCATCGACGGCATCCTCTACGGCATCTTCTCTCTCAAGTACGAGGGGCTGCCGCAGGTGCGGCGCGCGCTTGTGGAGCAGGTGCGCAGCTCGCGGCCTCCGGTCTTCGCCGTGCGCGACTTCAACATCAACCCCGAGATGCTCCACAGCACCTTTGACCTCGCCACCGACGGCTACGACTTCCCGCCTTTTGTCGACCGCCGCCCGCTCTCCGAGCCCGCGGAGGACGTCAGGGACGAGCGCATCACCGCTATTCTGTGCAACGAGGGTCTCGGCCCGCTGACGAGCGTGGCGGATGTCGGCCGGATGATGTACCTGGCCGTGCGGGTCAACGTGATCCTGAATCTGGCCGCGGCGCTGCTCGGTGTCGTGCTGGTGTTCGTCCGCCTCGTCGGTCCGGGCTTCTGGCCGTTGTCGTCGTTTTTCCTCTACATGCTTGTCTGGACGCTGCCGGTGCTCGCCATGAGCATCCTGGTCTCCGTCAAAAAATAAGCCGATCCCATTCCTCCCATCGCCCCCGGCTCCGGCCGGGGGTTTTTCTCCTGTTGATTTCCTGCTTTTTCTTTTCATTTTCTGGTTGCCAAGCCCTGTTACTTAGTGTATAATAAATTGATTGCTGAAAAAACGCATCTTTCTTTTGCATAGACATTTCAACAGAGAGGAAGCAACACATGGAAACGAAAAACATCCGCAACATCTGCCTCATCGGCCACGGCAACAACGGCAAGACAAGCCTTGCCGAGAGCATGCTCTTCTGCACCGGCGCCATCGACCGCATGGGCAAGGTCGCCGAAGGCAACACCGTCTGCGACTACGACCCCGAGGAAACCAGCCGTCAGATCACCATTTCCACCTCCGTCGCTCCCGTGAGCTTCGGCGGCACCAAGATCAACGTGCTCGACTGCCCGGGTTACTTTGACTTTGTGGGCGACGTGCTCTGCTCCCTGCGTGCGGTGGAGTGCGGCCTGATCGTCACCTCCGCCAAGGACACCGCGGACGCGCTGCCCGTCGGCGGCCAGCGCTGCTGGAACTATCTGAAGAACGCGAAGCTCCCCGTCATGTTCGTCATCTCCAAGTGCAACGAAGAGCACGGCGACTACTTCAAGGCGCTCGAGACCCTGAAGGGCAAGTACGGCTCCATCGTCTGCCCCGTCACCATCCCCACCTCCGACGGCAAGGGCGTCATCGACCTCGTGCACAACGTGGCCTACATCACCAAGGGCGCCAAGGTTGAGAAGACCTCTGTCCCCGCCGCGGACGCCGGCCATGCCCAGGATCTGCGCGCTGAGCTCATGGAGGCCGCCGCCGGCGCCACCGAGGAGCTCATGGAGAAGTTCTTTGAGGAGATGGAGCTCGGCGAGGCCGACATCATCGAGGGTCTCAAGGTCGGCGTGGCCGAGCGCGCGGTCGTCCCCGTGTTCGCCAGCGACGCCATGACCAACGTCGGCACCGTCGCCATGCTGCAGGGCATTGCGGACTACTGCCCCGCCCCCGCCGAGAAGAATGACGGCACGCTGGGCTTCGTGTTCAAGACCGTCTCCGACAAGTTCGGCAAGTACAGCTTTGTCAAGGTCCTCTCCGGCAAGATCACGTCCGGCATGTCCCTGCGCAACCTCCGCGCCTCCTCCACCGACAAGCTCGGCCGTCTGTACACCATGTGCGGCAAGAAGAGCACCGAGGTCACCGAGGCCTGCTGCGGCGACATCGTCGCGGTCGGCAAGATGGACTGGAAGACCGGCGACACCGTCACCGACTCCCGCGACGATGTCGAGCTGCCTGCCATCGACATTCCCGAACCCTGCTACTCCATGTGCATCGCTCCCAAGACCAAGGGCCAGGACGACAAGGTCGCCGGCGGTCTGAACAAGCTGGGCGAGGAGGATATCTCCTTCACGCTGGTCAACAACGCCGAGACCCACCAGATGGTCCTCTCCGGCGCCGGCGACATCCAGATCGGCGTGCTCT
>JAUNNC010000136.1 GCA_030531585.1 Eubacteriales bacterium
GATCTCGGCGATCACATGGTTTTCCCGCAGGTGCATACCCGCATGCGCCGGGCAGCAGATCGCGCCGCCGAGCGCCATCTCGCGCGAGCCGTAGTGCGGGAACAGCCGGGACCCCAGCAGCTTTTCGCAGGCGCGCAGCACCGCCTCCGGGCAGGCGTCCCCGCTTACCAGCGCGCGGCGCAGACTGCCTCTGCCGCAGGCGCGCAGCAGGCTCAAAAGCTGCACGGGCATCCCGACGAAGGTGTCGGGCTTCTCGCGCTCCATGAGCGCCGTGTATTCGCCGTAGCACAGACCTGCTCCGACTTTCAGCGGCCGCGCCCCGAGCTGGGAGATCGCCTCCGCGATCATCTCCCCGAGTCCGGAGGGGCCGGAAAACGGAAAGCAGATCATGGTGACGCTGCCCGGAAAGATCAGCTCGCCGAGTCCCGCCATAAAGAGCTGCACGGTGTTTTCGCAGTCTCGCTCCGTGTAAAAGACGCGTTTGGCCGCGCCCGTGGTGCCGGAGGTCGCGTCGGACAGGACGCGTCGGATCTCCGCCTGCGAGCACAGGAGCAGACCGGGCGCGTGGTGCGCGAGGTCCTCCTCCGTGGTAAACGGCAGCGCCCGGAGCTCATCAAGGCTCTCCAGCCGCTCCGGAAGCTCCCGGTAAAAGCCGCCGCGTTCCTTCTCGCGCCGCAGGACGGCGTTGAGCTTTTTAAGCTGCAACGCTTCGAGGCTCTCCCGGGTGATCTCCGGGAGAGCCTCCTGCCGCATGATAAAATCGTCGATCCTGCTTCTCGTCATATCAGGCCCTTGTCGCTGAGGATCTCCATGCACTTTTCGTAGGTGGCGGCGATGATCTGCGGGCAGAGCTCCACACGCTTGGCGGGGTTGCCCTTCGTGATGTCGCGGCAGTCGATGCCGCCGTAGTCGGCGGTCATCTCCTCCTCAAACCAGCGCGTGAACTCCCCCAGCGCGCTCTTGTGCTCGGGGTCGTCCATGCCGGTGTCTTCGCCCTTGCCGGTGAAATAGGAGATCACGCAGGCGCCGCCGGTCATGCAGCCGCAGCAGCCCTGCGAAAAGCCCACGCCGCCGTTGAGTCCGCCCATCGCCTTGACCAGACCGGGGTTTTCCTCACCAATGGTCTCCAGCATCAGCTTCGCCAGGATCTGGCCGCAGAAGTAACCGTAGCGGCTCAGCTCCATCACGCGGTCGAATAAATCCATGTTCATTCCTTCCTTCCGATGAACATCCAATACCCGCATTTTCCGCGGGGGATCTCGCAGCAGCCGTCCTCGTCCCGCCACAGCGCATCCAGGATATACTCCCGCCAGAGCGGCGTCATGTCCTCCGTATGTTCGATCCTGAAGCCCGCAGCGCCGAGCAGCGCTTCCGGCTCCTCAAAGAACACGTCCGACAGCAGGAGCATCCCGTTCGGCCGCAGCAGGCGGTGTGCCTCGCGCAGAGCGCCGCGCGGATCGCCGGAGACGAAGAACGCGCATTGACTGAGTACGGCGTCAAAGCTCCCGTCCGGGAAAGGCGCGTGCAGGAAGTCCCCGCGCTCCACATTTTCTGTGCTTGGCTCGAGGTCGATCCCCCGCGCGTCAAAGCCGCACTCCCGCAGGATCGCCAACGCCTCACCCGCGCCCGCGCCCATGTCCAGAACGTGCGCGTCCTCCGGCAGTCCGGCCAGCTCAAGCATGCGGCGGGTGTGCGCCGCGCCGCCGGGATGGCTTTTCATTTATCCTCGAGCGCACGCTCGACCGAGGCTACCTTGCCCAGCGCCAGCGCCTCCGGGACATAGACAAAGCCGCACACGGGGCAGACCGGAAGCTCCACGGGAAAGCCGTTGTCGAGATACATGAACTTGGCCTTGCCCTTGACGAGCTTCACGCCGCACTTCATACAGGTGAGCTTTCCCTGCGGGTCTATGGTGTAATAATTCTTTTCGGCTGCCATGTTCAACCTTCTCTCTTGACGATCTGCATCCTGTGGTTCCAGGCGCGGTGCACCAGATAACTGCCGTCGCCCTCGCGGCTGAATTTCAGCCAGAAGGTGGCGTTGCCGACCCGGCAGCGTGCGACCAGCAGGCCGTCCTCGTCCTCGATGCACTCGCCCGTCTTGCGCACATAGTCGATCACGGCGATCACGTCGTCGGTGAGGATCATGCGCTCGTCCATCATTTGCCGCGCCTCGTCGGTATAGCGCAGCTCGTAATCCAGCTTCATTTCCTTTGGCTCCTCCAGCCACAGCTCGCGCAGCAGCTCGTTTTTCAGGGTCAGACGGTTGTAGCGCTTCTCGCTGATATCCGGGGGCGCGCCCGCATCCGTGCCGTAGACCAGCTCCAGAATGTGGCGCGACTCCCTGCCCTGGCGGGCGAAGCGGTCCCGGCATGCCATGCAGTAGGAGATGTACGGCGCGTCCGAGCGTTCGAGACACTTTTCCGTCATCTCCTGCGCGACCTCGCGGTTGGCATACGCCGTGAGTCCGCCGTAGCCGCAGCAGGGCGAGCGGTCGCCGCTGTAGGGCGTATCCGTCAGCTCACAGCCCAGACGGCAGGCGATCTCTCGGATGGCGTTCTGTGTCTGTTCGTCCCCCCTCGCGCCGCAGGAGTCGTGCATCGCCGCGGGGCGCTCGAGCCCGTGGCCGCCCTCGGGCAGCCCGAGCTCCAGCAGCAGGTCCCAGATCCCGACGATCTGCAGGCCCTCGTGCCCTTCAAGCTCTTTTCTGCAGGTCGGACACCCGGCGATCACGATTGGATCGCCGAGCTTGGCAAGCTCCCGGTCGAGAAATTCCTTCGTCTGCTCCTGCATCTCGTAACGTCCGGCCCAGTCGCAGATCGCGCCGCAACAGCCGAGCATCAGGGCCACGCCGCCCTCGAGCCGGTCACAGAGATCGAGATACGCGGCCTTGACGGTCTCGGGTGCGATGGCTGCGGCCTGACAGCCGGGGAAAAAGACGTATCTGCACTGATCAAATCCGGGCTGCGGACGGCTCAAAAAGGCCTCGTCGTTGGAGAACAGCATGTCCAGCAGCGCAAACTCGTGCGGGGCGAGCGGCATCTTGTCGGTCGAAACCATGTTCTGCCGCGCCTTGTGGCAGACCTTGGCCATATCGAAGCCGTTGGGGCAGACCATGGTACACTGCCCGCAGAGCGAGCAGGAATTCATGGGCTTGTTGAGCTGGTGGTCTCCCATGATGATCTGGGTGTTGTTGTAAATCTCCTTGGACAGCAGGCTGGGGTGTTTCTTGTAGTGCGCGAGGTAGGCGCAGCTCTTCATGCATTCCTCGCAGCGGCACTGGATGCAGCGCCCGGCCTCCTCGACGGCCTCCTCCTGCGTATAGCCCGTGCCGCCCATCGGGACGCGCGTGAGCTTTTTTGCAGCGGAGAGATCGGTATACAGCTGGCTTTCGACCGCGCCCTCCTGCCCGCGGGTGTTGCGCGGATCGAGATTCTGTGCCAGCCTGTCCACGGTAAGCGCCGCCTTTTTTGCGCCGAAGGCCGCGTCCGTCACGCCCTCTGTCGGGCCGGAGACGAGCTTCTCGCTCTCGCAGTACATGAGCTCCGGGATGCATTCCGCCGCCGGGAACAGGCGCGACAGCACGTCTGTCGAGCAGCAGACCACGTCAAACGCCGCCCTCTTCTCCTCCAGAAATGCCCCATCGAGCGTACAGCCGAACTCGAACTGGATGTCCTTGCCCTTCAGGCGCTTGAGCTCGGCCTGAAATGCGCTCTCGTCCAGAAATCCGGTCTCGCAGTGCAGGAAGGCCTCGAGATCGGTCTGCTCGCAGAAGACGGTCACAGGATAGGATTTCTTTTCGATCTCCCCGGCGAGGAACAGCGCGAAGAGCCCCGAGCCGAGGATGGCGACGCTCTTTCTCTTTTTGGTGCGGAAGATGCCGCCGAGCTTCGGCGTCTGTCCGAAGCGGGCCACGGCCTCCTCCACGGCGCGGACCGCAACGCCTTCGCCGATCTCCGTCAGGCGGCACTTCTGCTCGCAGGGGGCCTCGCAGCCCATGGCGAGGATTAGCGGGAAGGGCGCGATCTTCTCATACAGCTGCAGCGCCTTCTTGAAGTTCCCGGCCGCCGCGGCCTCGAGGAAGGCACGGGCGTCCAGCTTGAGCGGGCAGGCCGCGCTGCAGAAGGGTGGGTGCTCGTAGACGCAGCGCGCCACCATGCTCTCCATCTCTTCCTTGGAGATTTTGTTGACCCGATAGACGTGGGTCGAGCCTCGTTCCTGGATCTGGGCCATAGCTGCACTCCTCCGGCAAAAATCGGTTGAAAAACGGGGATGTGGGAATTCTCCCACATCCCCATTATAACACGGGTATCAGAGCTTTGAAAGGCTTACTTTTCGAGCGCCTTGAGGGCGGCCAGCACCTTGTCGGGCCGTGCGGGAATGCGGGTCACACGAGCGCCGGTGGCGTTGTAGATCGCGTTCAGGACGGCGGGGTGCGGGGCGTCCAGAGGAGCCTCGCCGCAGCCGGCGGCACCGTAGGGGCCGTTCGGACGGTAGGTCTCGTTGAAGTGCAGCTCGATGTCGTCGGGAATGTCGCAGGGGTACGGGATGCCGCACTTGAGCAGGCTGGTCTCCTTCTCGAGGTCGTCGAAGTCCTCGCTGAGCGCAAGGCCGATGCCCTGAGCCAGGCCGCCGTAGAAGTTGCCCTCGACGAGCAGACGGTTCATGATGGTGCCGACGTCGGCCACGCATGTGAACTTCTCGACCTTGACCTTGCCGGTGGCCATCTCGACGCGGACCTCGGGCAGGAAGATGGTGTACATGTAGGTGGCAAACGGCTCGCCCTGGGCGGTATCCTGATCAACGGGATGATCCGCGCAGTAGGTGGTGACCCAGTTGCCCTCGACCTTCAGCTTCTTGCCGTCGGCGACCATCTCGTCGTAGGTCCTCCAGGTGCCGTCGTCCTTCTTCATCTCAGCCAGCAGGGCCTCGGCGGCGAGACGGCAGGCGTTGCCGGACATGACCTGAGAACGGGAGCCGCCCGCAGGGCCGGAGTTCGGAGTGTACTTGGTGTCGTTCATGACGAGCTTGATCTGCTCGGGCTTGAAGCCGGCCTGACGCAGGGTCTCGTGAGCGGAGACGAGCGCGCCCATGTCGGCGCCCTGGCCGTGATCCTCCCAGGAGACATAGATGGTGACGGTTCCGTCGGGATTCAGCTCGGCATAGGCGGAGGAGGAGTCCACGCCGTCAAGGCCGCAGCCGTAAACGCCCAGAGACACGCCGATGCCGTACTTGTAGCGGCCGTCGGAGGCAGCGTTCTTCTCGGCGACTCTCTTCTTGCCGGCCTCATACAGCGGGCGGGCCTTGTTGAACAGATCCTCCTCGCAGTACACATCAGGCGCGTAGCCGGTGGGGATGGTGGTGTGCTCAGAGGCCTTGTAGCAGTTCATGGCGCGCATCTCGAAGGGATCGATGCCCATCTTGGCGGCCAGGCAGTCGATGGCGATCTCGGAGCCCATGAAGGACTGGGGAGAGCCATAGGCGCGGAACGCGGAGCCCCAGGCGTGGTTGGTGAACACGGTCTGGCTCTTGTTGCGGATGGAGTTGATGCCGTAGCCGGCGCCGGTGAACTGGCTCAGACGCATGGTGAGCAGGTCGCCGAACTCGGAGTACGGGCCGTGGTCGACATAGTTGTCGCCCCACAGAGCGAGCAGCTTGCCGTCCTTGTCCGCCGCGAGCTTGATGTGCATGAAGGCGGGAGAACGCTTGCCGGTGTAGGTGATGTTCT
>JAUNNC010000137.1 GCA_030531585.1 Eubacteriales bacterium
ATGCTGACATTGGCTTCCTTCAGCTCCATGCCAAGCTCGGTAGAGATGACCTGACCACCGGTGAGAACGGCAATATCCTGCAGCATTTCCTTGCGCCTGTCGCCGAAGCCGGGAGCCTTGACGCACACGCAGGTGAAGGTGCCGCGCAGCTTGTTGAGCACGATGGTGGCCAGAGCCTCGCCCTCGACGTCCTCGGCGACGATCAGGAGCTTGCGGCCGGCTTTGACGATCTGCTCGAGCAGGGGCAGGATATCCTGAATGTTGGTGATCTTCTTGTCGGTGATGAGGATGAGCGCGTCGTCGATGACGGCCTCCATCTTGTCTGGATCGGTGACCATGTAGGGGGACAGGTAGCCGCGGTCAAACTGCATGCCCTCGACCACGTCGCTGTAGGTCTCGGCGGTCTTGCTCTCCTCGAGGGTGATGACGCCGTTCTGGCTGACCTTCTCCATCGCCTCGGAGATCAGGGAGCCGATCAGCTCCTCGCCGGAGGAGATGGTACCGACACGGGCGATGTCCTTGGAGCCGGACACGGGGACGGAGATCTCCTTCATCGCGTCGACGGCGGCCGAAGCGGCCTTCTGGATGCCCTTCTTCATGACCATGGGATTGGCGCCGGCGGCGAGGTTCTTCAGACCCTCGGCGATCATGGCCTGAGCGAGCACGGTGGCGGTGGTGGTGCCGTCGCCCGCGACGTCGTTGGTCTTCGTGGAGACCTCCTTGATCATCTGCGCGCCCATATTTTCAAATGCGTCCTCGAGCTCGATCTCCTTGGCGATGGTCACGCCGTCGTTGGTGATCAGGGGAGAGCCGAACTTCTTGTCCAGAACGACGTTGCGGCCCTTGGGGCCGAGGGTGATCTTCACCGTATCGGCGAGCTGGTTAACGCCGCGCTCGATCGCTTTTCTCGCTTCTTCACCGTAAATAATCTGTTTTGCCATTGTTGCTTCCTCCTTGAAATTACTCGATCACGGCCAGAATGTCGGACTGGCGGACGATGGTGTACTCCTGATCCTCCAGCTTGACCTTGCTGCCGCTGTATTTGCCGACAAGAACGCTCTGGCCGGGCTTGACGATCATGACGACCTCGTTGCCGTCGACCGTGCCGCCGGGGCCGACCTCGACGACCTCATAGACCTCGGGCTTCTCCTGGGCGGCCGAGGTGAGGAAGATGCCGGAAGAGGTACGCTCTTCGGCGGCGTTCTGCTTGAGAACGACTCTGTCAGCAAGGGGTTTGAGTTTCATGCTTCTATACCTCCAAAAACAATTTTACAAAAATCAACATCGTTAGCACTCAAACAAACCGAGTGCTAACGATGCTTACTATACCACACTTTTCTATTTTTGCAAGAGTCTGTACGGAAAAGTTTTTGAATTTTTTGTGAAAGCCTCAGCGTGAGGCGTCTTCAAAGAAATGCATCCCGCGCGGGACGATCAGATTCAGTCCGCCGGGGATGAGCTTCATGGTCACCTGCCTGGCGAACAGCGCCTCGCCGTCGATGTTGACGACATTGTCCTCGTCGAAGTCGATCGAGATCTCTGTTGCGCGAAGATGCAGGATATGCCTGGGAAGGCTGTCCGCCTGCCCGGAAGCGTATTTCCCGATCAGCCTTGCCAGCGTGAATATGTTCACTTCCGGGACGATATAGATCTCGAGGATCCCGTCGTCGGGCCTGGCGTGCAGACTCGGATTGAAGCCGCCGCCGTAAAAGCGTCCGTTGCAGGCGGCGATCAGAGCGTACCCGCCTTCGGAGCTGTACTCTCCACAGTGGACACGCATCGTTCGGTTGATGCCCTTGAACACGTTCACGACCGCCGAGACGACATAGCCGGTCGCGCCGCCGACCACGGGCAGACCGCTGTATTTGTGCACATCGGTGCCGATACGCGCGTCAATGCCGACCGAGCAGATATTGACGCTGTAGCGCCCGTTGCAGTCGATGACATCAATCGGGTGGACGGACCCGGCGATCAGGGCTTCAAGATCGCGGTAGAGATCCTTCTCTTCGCCGAACATGCGGCAGAAGTCGTTGCCGGTGCCGGTGGGGTAGGGGCAGACAGCGACGTTCGGGAGCAGGGCCGCGCCGCAGACGCACTCGTTGAACGTGCCGTCCCCGCCGCAGGCGTAGACGCGCAGCTCTTTTCCGTCTGCGACCTCCGCGCGGATCCTGTCTGCTGCGTCCATCGGTCCCTTGGTCACATAGACTTCCCAGTCGTCGCTGCTGTCGCGCAGAGCGGCAAGCACCTGTCTCCTGACGTCATCGGAACAGTCCTTTCCGCCTGCCTTCGGGTTGACAATGAAAAGATGCTTCATCTCGCTATGCCTTTCTTTCTCTGTTATTTGAAATACATAAACAGCTCGCACTTGATCATGCCGTTGTAGAGCTTTCTTTTTTTGTCCGCCTGTTTTCCGAAGCAGCGTTCGAACTCCGTGTGGGAGGACAGAAGATACAGCGACCAGTTGGCGCTGCGGCTGAGCGCCTGTCCGAAGCCGCGATAGAGCGCCTCGGCCTCCTGTTTTTCCATAATGCGCTCACCGTAGGGAGGATTGGTGACGATCACGCCGCGCTCGGTCTGCCGGTCGAAGCGCATGGCGTCGGCCTGCTCGAAGCGGACCACGTCGTCCACACCCGCGCGGCGCGCGTTTTCCCGGGCGATCTCCAGCGCCTTCGGGTCGATATCGCTGCCGACAATACGGTAATCGCCGCGGTACTCCCGTGCGCGCGCCGCCTCGCGCTCATCCTCCCAGACACGCGGCGGGATGCTCTGCCAGCGCTGGGCAGTAAAGCTCCGGTTCAGGCCGGGCGCACGGTTTTTTGCGATCAGCGCCGCCTCGATGGGGATGGTGCCGCTGCCGCAGAAGGGGTCGCAGAAATCGTCGCGCCCGCGGTAGCGGGAGAACTTGACCATGGCGGCGGCCATCGTCTCCTTGAGCGGAGCCGCGTTGTGCGCCGGTCGGTAGCCGCGCTTGTGCAGCCCGTCGCCGGAGCTGTCGATGCACAGCGAGACCCGGTCCTTCATGATCGAAAACTGGATCTGGTACAGGGCACCGGTCTCGGGGAACCACTCGAGTCCGTAGACGGATTTGAGCCGCTCCGCGACGGCCTTCTTGATGATCTTCTGGCAGTCCGAGACGGAAAACAGCGTCGAGTTCAGGCTGTAGCCCTTGACGGGGAAGGCTGCGTCCGCGGGGAGCATCGATTCCCAGGGCAGGGCCTTCGTACCCTCGAACAGCTCGTCAAAACTCCGCGCCTCGAAGCTGCCGAGCTCGACGAGCACGCGCTCCCCGACGCGCAGGCAGATGTTTGCGCGGGCGAGTTCGGCGTTGCCGCCGGAGAAATAGACGCGGCCGTTTTCGGACGCGACGTCCGGGATATCCAGACGCCTGAGCTCGTCAGCGATCGGTCCCTCGAGTCCGAGCAGACAGGGCACGCACATTCTGTAGTTCATCGTTACTCCTTATACCATCCGCCGATACAACTCTTCATTTTTTACCGGCCAGGATCGCGCCATGCTTCGTTGGCGGCCTTGGCCATATATCTCCATTATGCCCTGCGGCCGCCGCCTCGCCTGACACGATTCTGACTCGGTAAAATACGAAAGCTTTTATCGGTGAATGGTATTAAATACTGAAATCCGGCCCGTTGTCCCGCTGGTAGGAGCACCAGTTTCCGTTTTCGATCAGCTCCTCGCGGGCGATCAGCTCCAGCAGTGGCTCGACCTGGCCGCGCCTTTGCAGCTGCTCGGACATTCTCTGGTAGAAGCGGGCCATCTTTTCGTGGTCCGCCTTCTTTCGGTCGAGAGAGAGGCGGCCGTAATAGTTGCCGATAAACAGCGTGGCGGCGGAGATGACGCCGAGCAGGATCTTCAGCGCCGTCCTGTACTGTTCCACATCCGCAACCGGGAAGCGCGGGCGGAAGATCAGCCCGCCGCAGAGCAGCTCAAAGAGCAGGGCCGCGAGGTACAGTGAAACGCTCAGCAGCAGGGCCGTGCGGACGATGCGTCCGCTGAAATGCAGCTTTTGCGTCGTTTTTTTGCAGGAGCGGAGATGGTAGTCCCGCTGGTTTTCGATCCAGCACTCCCGGATCTCATGCGCCGTCTCCGGCCGAGGACCTGTCTCCAGCGCGCAGAGGGCGTTGAGGATCCAAGCGGTCTCCGCCTGTTCGGTCCAGGGCAGCAGCTCCGAAACGAGCACCCCGCTACCCGCATAGCGCAGGAAGGTCTCCACACGCAGGCATTCGGCCAGAGAGCGAAACTCGATATAACGCCGGTTGCAGTCCGAGTGCACGGCCATGCGCTGCAGCAGCAGGGCGGCCAGCAGCATCGCCCCGCACACGAGTATCATCCAGACCGCCTCCGCCTCGTCGTACAGCAGGAAGGCCAGCGTCAGGACGGTGCTGGCGGCGGCCAGAAGTGCGAGGATGCGGCGGTAGATGCGGGCGTAGCGTTCGCTCAGCATGCCGGAGGCCATGCTTACACGCTCGTTGTGCGCGAGGATCCGGTCGCCCTCGGCGCTCTGCAGGCGGGCGTTCCTGCAAGGCCCCGTCCCCTCCGCCAGACGGTTGTATTCTTCCGTCCGGGCGAGCGTTTCGTTCAGCGCGTCCATGTCTCCCAGCATGTGGACCGTCCCTGCGGGCTCGGCGCAGCGGTCCTTCCTGGGCGTATACACGTGGATCACCGCCGTGTTGCTTCCGGAACGGTGCGGCGCGCCCGTGACGGGCGCATAGCTTCCGCACAGGGAGAAGTCCACCGCCTCCGCCGTGCCGCAGGCGGCCTCCGTCCCGGGCCCGCCGTCCCACAGCGCGAGCAGCAGATGGCTGTGCGCGGAGATATAGATCCCCGCCTGACGGTAGAGGTAATCCCGGGTGATCCCGCCGTCGGGGACGGCTTCGGTATACGGGACCGCAAAGACCTGCCCGGCCTGCGCGCAGTATGTACGGAACTTCGTCAGCGCCTCCGGCGTGAAGTCCTTTTCAAATTCGTCCGCTTCCATTGGCAGGGCGACGATCAGCGGGATCCCGAGCGCGGTCGCTGCCTCGGCGCAGAGCTGGTCCCCGCCCTCCGCGAGGCTCGTCAGCAGGACGACCGGCGAGGCGGGACAGCGCGCCAGGAGGCGGGAAAGCTCCGCCTCCACGCTGCCGAGCAGGGCGGCGCGGTCCGCCTGACGGATCGCCCGATGCCCGGTGACACCGACGACGATGGGGATTTTTTTGTCGATGGACTGGCTGCTCACAACTCCGCGCCCGCCTTTTTCCGATTGATAATGACAGTATACTAAGAATGTCGGAAAAGCGCAAGCGGAAGCACAGAACAAATTTACCCGCGGAACGATTGGAGAATCCGCCGGAAAACAGCCGCTTCATAAGAAAAACTTTACTTTTTTCAAGGCAGCGGATATAATACATTGTCAAGATTATTAAAGGACATTGTGATTCTATGGCTGATTATAAAAAAGAAATCGAACGCCGCAGGACCTTTGCGATCATCTCCCACCCGGACGCGGGCAAGACAACGCTGACCGAAAAGCTGCTGCTCTACGGCGGGGCGATCCAGCTCGCCGGATCGGTCAAGGGCAAGGCCACGGCCCGGCACGCGGTGTCGGACTGGATGGAGCTGGAAAAGCAGCGCGGCATTTCCATTACCTCCTCGGTCATGCAGTTCGAATACGAGGGCTACTGCATCAACATCCTCGACACGCCGGGCCACCAGGACTTCT
>JAUNNC010000138.1:0-3637 GCA_030531585.1 Eubacteriales bacterium
GGGGCTGCCCGTGATGCGGTTGCCCTCGCGCCGGTCGACGGCCTGCTTGATGGACGCCAGCTCTTTTGTCGCCGCGGCCAGCTGCTGCTCCATTTTCTCCGGGGCGTCGATGTCGTAGAAGATCAGCGCGCCGTCCGGCACGACCAAGGCGTCGAGACGCTGCAGCTCCAGGCCGCGCTTTTTCAGCTCGCTCTTCAGAAAGCCGCCCGCCGCGCCGATGCTCGCCCCGCAGGGGATGACGGCATAGACAAAGCCCGCGTTCTCCACGGTCAGATGGCGGACAAGCTCCAGCACCGGATCGCTCACCGTGTAGAAATAGACGGGGAACACGAAACCGAGCTTTTCGCCCTCTTTCAGTGTGTAGTGAAACGTCTTGCTGCGCAGGGCCTCGACGATGGAGACGATCTCCTCGCCCCCGTCCGCCAGCTTTTGCGCGGCATACAGAGAATTGCCCGTACCGGTGAAATAAAAAATCATCGCTTGCTCCCTCTTTTTCTATTCGCGTATTTCACAAAAAGGATTATATGATCCGTTCTGCTCGACAAACTGGAAGTTGCGCTATCAGAGGCAGAAGACAGCTTTTGTCAGTCTTTTCCCGCTCTCTGTTGTCATGATTTTATTCATAAAGTTTGCCACATTCATCTTGCTGTACCCATTTTCTGAAGCGTTGGCAATATAATCCGCCTCTATCAGAATTTGGTAATCGATCCCATCAATATCATGGAAGGTATGATGATGTCCGACAAGAAAAGCGACACGCTCGACCTGTTCATCATTCATACCGCAGTCAGAAAGAAACTTTTTCACCATGGGCGCACCCTCTTCTTCCTGATACTTGCCGTTTGTGTTGCCATACTTCTCACGGCAAAGCGGGCAGGCGATATCGTGGGTGATAGCTGATACTTCAAGAATATATTGCGTATTTGCATCCAATCCTTCCAGTTCTCCGATTGTTTTTGCATATGTCCATACTCGAATCAGATGATCAATATCATGTATATTGCCCTCAGAGAACGCAATCATTTTTTCCATTATCTGTGCAATTGTCAAGGCATTCATCCCTCCAAATCCCGATTTGTCGAAATCTGTATCGTTGTTTTCCCGGGAACTGCCCACCCGTGAAGCTTTATTCCGTTCGTTTCGTCAGGGATTTGATCGCGATCCGGCCCGCGCGGCGCGCGCCGTTGAGGACGACCTTCTTCACCGTGTCGTCCGCGCTGCAGTAATTTGCGAATTCCGGATGACTGCGCTCGAGGCGGATCGCGTCGAAGAAGCAGCGGGTCGTGCAGATGCCGCAGCCGATGCAGCGGTTGGGATCCACATAGCTCACGCCGCAGGAGAGGCAATCGTGCGTTTTCAGCTTCTCGATCGGCAGCACCACGTCGTCCCGGCGAAAGGCGCGGAAGGAACGCGGGTCGCGGGCCAGGCTCAGGCTGTGGCCGGGGTGCAGACTGCGATGGATGCTTTTGGCCGCCTCGTGCCCTTCCTCGATCTGCGAGGCGGGGTCTTTCTTTTTGATGGGGAAACACTCCGGATAGACCGTCGCGAAAACATCCCGGTCCGGCTCGCCCTCCGCAAAGCGCACGCCCAGCTTTTCGAGGATCCTCCGTTCCGCCTCGCTGCATAGCTCCGCCGTGCCGAACACGGTCACGGGATAGCTCATCTGCGCGAGGAAATACGCGCAGCACAGCTGCGCCCAGCCGGAGCCGACGATCGCCACGGGCAGTTCATAGTCTTTGTCCTCGCCCTTGAGACGCACCTTGCGCGGGATCAGCTCGTCTATGTACCGCTCTTCCAGCTCGGCCAGGCGCTCCATCGTCCCGCCGATCTCCATGGGGCGGTCCACCGTGCCCCGCATGCAGACCTTCTCGCAGCGGCGGTCGCAGGCGCTGGCGCAGACGGGGGGGAAGGGATTGTCCTGCCGCAGCAGCTTCAGCGCGTCGAGCTCGCGGCCCTCTTTGACGAGCCGCAGCACGCCCTGAACGGAGATATGCGTCGGGCATGCGCACTTGCAGGGCGCCGTTCCGGAGGGGTAGCAGTTGATCTGGTTGCGGTCGCGGTAGTCCTCCCGCCAGTCCTTTTTGCTCCAGCCCCTTGTTTCGGAGGCGAGCTTCTCGTTTTCATAGACGACGGGGCCGTCCTTGCTGTCCAGCTTCCGGCCGAGGCGCACCGCGCCCGCGGGGCAGACCTCCTCGCACTTGCCGCAGGCGACGCACCTGTCCCGGTCCACGACCGCGCGGTAGGCGGAGGCCGAGCCGTTCTGGTTGTTGAACAGCTGCGAGCAGCGCAGGGCGAAGCAGTTGCCCACCGAGCAGTTGCAGATGGCGAAGATGTCCTCTCCCCCGTCGCCGTTGGTGACCTGGTGCATGAAGCCGTTTTCCTCGGAGCGCTTCAGCAGCGCGATCACCTCGTCATACGTCGCCCGCTCGGCCTTGCCGGTCTCCACCAGGTAGTCGGCGTAATCGCCCACCTGGATGCAGCCCTTGTCCGGCAGCTCGCCGCAGCCCTCGCCGCGCAGGATCATGCTCGTCCGGCAGACGCAATCGCTGATCGACAGCTGATCGCGGTACTTTTCGAGCCAGTAGGAAAGCTGCTCGATAGACAGCGACTTGCTCTCCTTCGGGATCGCCCGCTCGATCGGGACCGCATGGAAGCCCAGCCCCGCGCCGCCCGGGGGCACCATGTGGGAGATCATCTTCAGCGGCTCCTCGGCCATCTGGTAGAAGAATTCCGCGATCTCCGGGTGCTTTTCCAAAAGCTTCTTGTTCAGCACCAGGTTCTCCGCGCTGCCCACGACGAAGATCGGCACCACGTACTGCCTGTGCCGATCCGCGTTGTGGCGGTTATACTCCTCGAGGCCGATGTCCGCGAGCTCGTCCAGCAGGGCCTGGATCTTCGCTTCCTCCCCGCCGGTCTTTTTGGCAAGCTCCGCCGCGGTGGTCGGCTTGCGCCGCCCCATTTTCAGCATCAGCTCCGCCTGCTCGTCGGTAAGCAGCGCGTCGAGCATTTTGTATTCCCAACGGCTCTCGTCCATGCGGACAAGGCCCGTCTTGGCGTCCATGCAGTCGGTCAGCATCCTCGCCAGTTTTACGATGATCGGTCTCAAGGGTTTACTCTCCTTTTACCTCTTCGCGTATTTCTCATAGCACCATCGGGCGATGTCCCGGATCAGCTCCAGCGGCAGCTCCCTGTCGTGCGGCAGGCGGATCGTGCCCTTGCTGGTGTCAAAATCGGAGAGCCTGTCCGCAAAGGCCTCGACGGCTTCGTCGCCGGGATAGAGGCCGATGTGTTTCTTCGACGCCGCGAAATGGATGATGTTCCGCCCCTTCCGGTAGGCGGGCATGGACCAGCTGATCTTCTCCTGCGCCTCCGGAACGGCCGCGCGGATGGTCTCGCGGATCGTCTCCAGCCGCGGTCGGACAGAGGCGTCCTGCCGGCTGATATACGCATCGATCGACTGCGGCTTGAGGCAGTAATGCTGCTGGTCTTTTCGCGTCAGTTCCTTCCCGCATTTCGGGCAAGTCCACATACTCATTCCCCCACGGTCCCGATTTGTCGGGATCTTTTTTTCTGCTCTGCAAGCTGGAAGTTGCGCTATCAGAGGCAGAAGACAGCTTTTGTCAGTCTTTTCCCGCTC
>JAUNNC010000138.1:3737-5698 GCA_030531585.1 Eubacteriales bacterium
TCAGAGAACGCAATCATTTTTTCCATTATCTGTGCAATTGTCAAGGCATTCATCCTCCAACTCCCGATCTGTCGAGATCTTTATCGTTGTTTGCCCCGGAGCTGTCCACCCGTGAAGCTATATTCTGTCCGTTTCGTCGGCGACAGGACAGCATCAAGGAAGCAGCGGGTTGTGCAGATGCCGCAGCCGAGGCGGCGACCGGGATCCACGTAGCTCACGCCGCAGGGCAGGCAGCTGCGCTCCTTGAGCTTTTCCATCGGCAACACCGGCTTATTTTACCGAGCCTCGTTTTTTCAACTCGCCCAGCATGGCGCCTCCGATGATGAGAACCGCTCCGATCATCTGGACGGGCGTCAAGCTCTCGCGGAGAAACAGGGCAGAGAAAAGGAGTGCGGATACCGGGTCAACATAGCTGATCAGCGCCACCGATTGTCCCGACAGCTTCTGCAGACCGGAGAAATAGAGCAGATACGCAAGGCCCGTGTTTACGGTGCCTATGACCGCAATGTAGGGTAAGTCGGAACGAAGCGGATGCGGAAGCCCCACGGTCAGCAGACAATAAACAAGTACGATCGCGAAGGCGATATCCAGTTCGATCGCGGCAGTCTGCAGGCCTTGCGTATGGGTGATGCGCTTGTTGAACACGATCAGCGCCGCGTAAAACAGCGCGGAGGCGACAGCAGTCAACAGCCCTGTAAGATTCATCCCGCCGGAAAGGATGCTGCCGCTGATGCAGACAAGGCCGACCGCGACGACGATGACGGCGGCCATTTTTACGGCCGTGAGTTTTTCGCGAAAGAGGAGCGGAGAAAAAAGCAGGACAAGGATGGGTCCAATGTAGTAGATCAGCGTTGCCAGACTGACGTTCAGCAAACGGTAGGCTCCAAATAAAGCGACCCAGTTCAGTCCCAGGGCGGTCCCTCCCAGCAGGAGCATCGGCAGATCGGTGCGGACGGCGTTCCGGTCAAAGCCCCCGCGCAGCAGGACGATCACGCTGAGAAGCGCTCCGCCGATCAGCGTACGCAGGAGAACGATCTGACTGCTCTGGACGGATATGCGGGAAACAAGAAGTCCGTTGGTGCCGAAAATCAGCATAGCCAGAATGAGCAGGCCATAGGGCAGCCCCTGGCGTTTTTGTCTCTCTTCCCTTTGTGTTCTCTTTTTCATGCGCTCTCTTCTCCCTTATACGTCTTCCTGCGGCGCTCTCCAAACGAAAAGCCCCTCGGCGGCGGCCAGCGCCCTGACCTTGTCCAGCAGCGCCTCACCCGGATCATAGACCGTCAGATACGTGTCGTTGCGGTCGTAATCGATCATCGCGTTCTGCCCGGCAAACACGGCCCGGAGGAACTCGTTTCCGGAAAGCCCGGCCAGGCGCTCCGCGAAGGCCTCCGGATCGGGATTCGTCTCCCACGTCATGCAGGCGTCGAAGGACACCGCCATGTCGACATAGCAGTTCAGCCGCAGAAGGATCCCGGCGTATTTGCGGCGCAGGGGGACGATCCGCCCCGGCTGCAGGAAGTAGCGTTCCACGGCAAAGTACTGCCCCGCGGCATCAGCGGGAACCTGCTCGGGCAGGATATCCACGATCCAGTACGGCCCCTCCAGAAGTTCTCCCATCATGTCGTCAAACCGGCGCGGGTCTGCGGTCTCGGGCGCGGTCTTTGACAGCTCTTCGATGGTGCGGATATCGGATTTGAACAGGATCACGTCGTCCAGCTGAATGCTTTCTTCTTCCCGGTCAAACTCATGGAGGCCGTAGCCGGAGGGCAAGACCTCCGCGATCCCTGTGAACACGGCCCCGTCCACCGTCGTGATCTGTACTTCCTTGTCTTGATATCGCAGCAGCATACTCTTCCCCCGTTACCAATCGTCATCCAGGATGGCCGAGAGGCCTTCGGCCTCATCCACCCAGGAGGGATCGTATTTTGTCTTCTTCATGGTTGCGCCGCAGGCCGGGCAGC
>JAUNNC010000139.1 GCA_030531585.1 Eubacteriales bacterium
GGCGAGAGCACCGGTACCGGCGCGACCTCGACCGACGAGCAGCTGATGAACGCCCTCAAGATGCTGAGCTGACAGAAGAAGTCTTGACACGGCTTGGGAGAGTCTCTATAATATTTGCGCTTTCATAAAAATCAAAATCCCCTTATTATCATATTCCGCCGCCGCGGCAGAAGGAGAACAACGATATGGCCAATGCAAACGCGAGCAGATTCAAAATGAGCCAGGAGCGCCTGGACGAGATCAAGCAGGAGCTCTACTATCTCGAGACGGTCCGGGAAAAAGAGGTCTCCGAGCTGATCAAGGAGGCCAGGAGCTTCGGCGACCTGTCCGAGAACAGCGAGTACGACGAGGCGAAGACCGAGCAGGGCAAGCTCTACTCGAAGATCGCAGAGCTCAAGGTCCTGATCGAGAACGCCGAGATCGTCGACAAGAGCGAGATCGACGCGCCGAAGGACACGGTGACGCTCGGCAGCATCGTCAAGGTGCTCGACCTCGAGTTCAACGAGGAAGACAGCTATGAGATCGTCGGCTCCCAGGAGGCCAACCCCAAACAGGGGCGTATTTCGGACGATTCTCCCGCGGGCCGGGCCCTGCGCGGCCACCGCGCCGGCGACACGGTGAGCGTTCTTGCCCCCGCCGGCGAGATCCGGCTGCAGATCCTCTCCGTGGAAAACAAGTGATTCGGAGCATACCATCCATGAGCGAAGAGAGAAACAGAGCCGAGGCTCCCGAGCAGGAGCTCTCGGAGATCCTGCAGATCCGCCGCGACAAGCTGGCGGCCCTGCAGCAGGAGGGGAGAGATCCCTTCGTACAGACCAGATTCCGCAGGACCGCGTGGTCGCAGGAGATCAAGGACGGCTTCGACGCGTTTGAGGAGAAGAACGTCTCTGTCGCCGGGCGCATCCTGTCCAAGCGCGGGATGGGCAAGGCCATCTTCTGCCACATCAAGGACGACCGCGGCCAGATCCAGCTCTATATCCGCGCCGACGCGGTCACGCCGACCGAGTTCGCCGACTTCCGCAAGTACGACATCGGCGACATCATCGGCGTCAGCGGCTATGTGTTCAAAACCAGAACGGGGGAGATTTCCGTCCATGTGCAGAGCGTGACGCTGCTGTCAAAGTCCCTGCGCCCGCTGCCCGAGAAGTTCCACGGCATGACCAATACCGAGCTCAAGTACCGCCAGCGCTACGTCGATCTGATCGTCAACGACGACAGCCGCCGGAACTTTGAGATCCGCTCCCGCTTCATCTCCTATGTCCGCCGCTTCCTGGACGCGCGCGGCTACATGGAGGTGGAGACCCCGGTGCTCAACACCATCTCCGGCGGCGCCACCGCGCGGCCCTTCATCACGCACCACAACACGCTGGACATGAACATGTACCTGCGCATCGCCACCGAGCTCAACCTCAAGCGGCTGATCGTCGGCGGGATCGAGCGCGTGTACGAGATCGGGCGCATCTTCCGCAACGAGGGCATGGACACCCGGCACAACCCGGAGTTCACCACCGTGGAGCTGTACGAGTCCTACGCCGACTTCAACGACATGATGGACCTCTTCGAGGCGCTGCTCTCGGGCGCGGCGAAGGAGCTCCTCGGCACCTACGAGGTCGAATGGCTGGGCAGCACCGTCGATCTGTCTCCCGGCTTCAAGCGCATGACCATGGCGGAGGCCGTGAAGGAGTACGTCGGCATCGACTTCATGGCGATCACCGACGACGCTCAGGCCGTCGCCGCCGCGAAGGCCGCCGGGGTCGACATGGACAAGGTCGAGGCCACCTGGGGCCACGCCCTGTACGAGTGCTTTGATCAGAAGGTGGAGGAAAAGCTGATCCAGCCGACCTTCATCACCATGCACCCCGTGGACGTGTCGCCGCTGGCCAAGCGCAGCCCGAAGGATCCGCGCCTGACCGAGCGCTTCGAGCTCTTCATCTGCGCGAGCGAGATGGGCAACGCCTTCTCGGAGCTCAACGACCCCATCGACCAGAAGCAGCGCTTCGTCAAGCAGATGGAGATGCGCGCGAAGGGCGACGACGAGGCGGGCATGATGGACGAGGACTTCATCAACGCGCTCGAGTACGGCATGCCCCCCACGGGCGGGCTCGGCATCGGCATCGACCGCTGCGTCATGCTGCTGACCGGCTGCAGCTCCATCCGCGACGTGATCCTCTTCCCGACCATGAAGCCGGAGAACAACTGAACCGCATTCACGGCGCCCCGCCATCCGGCGGGGCGCTGCCGCACTTTTTTAGCAAAAACTGCAGAAAGCGGCGGCTGCGGGCATTGTGCTTTCCGGAGCTTTGTGGTATATTCAAAAAAACCCGTTCGGGAAATCTGTATGTAAGGAGTGAAGCAAGTGGACTTTGCTGCAGGTATGGTTTCGCTGGACAATCCTCTGGAGATCGTGCTGATCATCCTGTTTGATTCAACATCCCCCTGGCTTGTCGCACTCAAGGTGCTGTATATCGCCGGCGTGTGGAAGATGCTGGAGAAATCCGGCGTCAAGGGCTGGAACGCGCTGATCCCCTGGGTGCGGGAATACAAGCTCGCCTGCTGCGCCAACCGGGAGCCGGAGGGACGCATCTACTGCCTGACCGATTTCGGCGTCACGCTGTTCAGCGTCCTCGCGGGTGTGACCGGCATGATGCCGGAGACCACCGGAGACACCGCGAACATGATGATGGTGCTGATGACGGTCGTGATGCTGGTGGAGATCATCTATGCTGCCCGTATCTTCTCCGGCCTGTGCGAGATCTACGGGAGAAAGAAGCTCTGGGTTCTGCTGTGGCTTACCGCTCCGTATGAAGCGATCCCGGCGCTGATCTGGGGCTTCAACAAGGAGTACCAGCCCTCCTGGAAGGTGGAGGACATCAAGGCCGAGATGGCGCGCCTCGCCACCAGCGGCAGGGCCGCCGCCATGGACAAGGGCCTGACCGTGAACCTGGAGGAGCGCAGCGCGTGGGAGTTTCTGCACAAGAACGTGCTGCTGCGGGACATCCACATGAACATCCCCCAGGGGCACATGGTGCTGCTGCTGGGCGGCTCGGGCGCGGGAAAGACCACCTTTGTCAACGCCGTCAACGGCTATGAAAAGGCGAAGGCCGAGATCCTGCTCAACGGAGAGAACCTGTATACGCAATACGACAAGTTGAAGTACGACGTGGGTTTCGTCCCGCAGTCGGACATGGTGCGCGGCAAGGACACCGTGATTGCCACGCTGATGGACGCGGCAAAGCTGCGCCTGCCGAAGGATGTGAGCCACAAGCAGCGCCGGGATCGCGTGGAGGAGGTCATGGAGATCTTCGGCCTGACGCCCGTGCAGGACCATCTTGTCGAAAAGCTGTCCGGCGGCCAGCGCAAGCGCCTGTCCATCTCGATGGAGTTTATCTCCAACCCCTCGCTGTTCATTCTGGATGAGCCGGACTCCGGTCTCGACGGCGTGATGGCGCGTGAGCTGTTCGTACAGCTCAGGCGGATCGCCGACTCCGGCAAGATCGTCATTGCGATCACCCACACCCCGGACCGCGTGATCGACCTGTTTGACGACGTCATCATCCTGGCGAAGGACTCGGCCCGCACGGGTCGTCTGGCCTGGTACGGCAGCGTCGAGGGAGCGCGGCGGTTCTTCGGGAAGAACCGGATGGAGGAGATCGTGAAGGCTGTCAACCGCAAGGAAGAGGGCGGCGACGGTCTGGCGGACGAATATGTGACACGCTTTGCGGAGGTGCAGCATGGCTGAGACAATGGAAAAGACCGCCAGACGCGATATCGCCGTGCGCTATCACGGCCGCAAAGGGCAGATCCTGATCTATCTCGGAAAATTCCTGCGCATGTTCATCTACCAGAGCGACTGGAAGGTGCTGCCGATGGCGGCCTTCGTCGCAGGACTTGTGGGCATGGTGACGAACGCGGGCATGTTCCAGACCATGGAGGGCACGCTGATGGGGGCCTTCGCGCTGGTGATGGTCTGCATCTGGAACGGCTGCTTCAACTCCATCCAGGTCATCTGCCGGGAGCGCGATGTCATCAAGCGCGAGCACCGCTCCGGCATGCACATCAGTTCCTACATCATTGCCCACATGATCTATCAGGCCGTGCTGTGCCTGCTGCAGACGTGCGTCACGCTGTATGTGCTGCAGGTGGTCGACATGCGCTTTGATCTGTGCAAGCCGCTGTTCACAAAATGGTTTCTTGTGGATTTCGGCATTTCGGTGTTTCTCATTACCTTCGCTGCGGACATGATGGCCCTGTGGATCTCCACGCTGGCCCGCAGCACCACCGCCGCCATGACGGTCATCCCCTTCGTGCTGATTTTCC
This sequence comes from Eubacteriales bacterium, assembly GCA_030531585.1. Lineage (GTDB taxonomy): Bacteria > Bacillota > Clostridia > Oscillospirales > Oscillospiraceae > Limivicinus. The sequence continues at coordinate 4,318 of JAUNNC010000139.1, forward strand.
AGCTTGTGTTTTCCGGCGGCATGCTCACACTGCCGGACTTTAGCCGTCCGCTGATGTCGCTCACGATTTCCGCGCCGGGCATGAACGCGGTCGCCGCCCAGTCCGATTACAACAATCGCCCCATGGTGGCGCTCTGGAACAAGGTGCAGGCCATGGGCAACATGGAGATCAGCGGCAGCATCGATATGGGTCAGGTGCTGGACTTCGTCAACAAAAATACGGATCAGGCACAGGAGATCCGGGATCAGAAGGTCTCGGTCTCGGTTACCATGGGTCAGGTGCTGGATTTTCTGCACGATGACACAAACCCTGCGGCGAAGAGCATCCGCGATGTGGAACTCGCCGGCACGATCAACATGTATCAGGCGCTGATGATGCTGGACAGCACCAAGCTCTCTGTTTCCGATCCATCGGACGACGGTCTGTCGGACGCCACGCTGCTCGGCCCTCTGGTTGAAGCGCTGCGGAAAGATCCGGAATCGGTCGAAACTCTAAGCCAGACGGAATTCAAGGGGAAGACGACGGTGGGCGATCTGATCGACACCGCGATGGAGTACGGCCTGCTGGATCAGTACCGGGACCGCGAGGTGACGATCACACGCACGGTCGGTCAGCTGATCGACATGATGACGACCGGCCCCAACGCCGAGACGGTGCGCAGCAAGAGCTTCCTGATCAAGATGACCGTCGCCGAGCTGCAGGCAAAGCTGGGCGTCGAGAGGGTCCGGGCCCTGCTGCAGGAGAAGGCGGCCGAGGGCAGCATCAAGCCGGAATATGAGTATACGAAAGAGAATGTCGAACAATACTGGCTGCGTCTGCTGCTGTTCATTGTTGTCTTCGCCTCCCTTGCCACGATCACGCTGGAGTTTATCGACAAGGACAAGCGCTGACCCTCGGACAGGAACATACACACCCTGCGCCCCGCCCGGCTTCCCGGGCGGGGCGCAGACCTTGGAGCCGGGAAAACAGGAAAACCCCGGGCAGAACAAAAAACGCTTGAACTGCGCTCATGCCTGTGCTATACTTCGTATAACCAAAATGTTTCCAGTATGACCTTATTTTGACTATACTATCCGAACAGAGCGGAGCAGATGGATATGACAGACAAGGAACTGAGAAAACTGGGCAGACGAGAACTGCAGGAGCTTTTCCAGGCGCAGGCGAAAAGCTATGAGGCGGCAAAGAAACACCTGGAGGAGCTGGAGCAGGAGAACAAAACGCTGCGGGAGAGCCTCACCAACCTGGGGAAAACCATGAAGGCGCAGCACACGAAGGACGAGG
>JAUNNC010000140.1 GCA_030531585.1 Eubacteriales bacterium
CGAGCTGGTAGCCATGGCGGAGATCGCGTTCATGGCGCTGTCTATGGTCTCCTGCGAGGCGGCCTCCGAGGATGCCGCCGTCTGCAGAAGCTCCAGCGCCTCGTCGCGCGAGACCTGGCGCGTCAGTCTGGCCTCGGCGAAGTATTCGGTGCCGGCGGTCGTCAGACTTCTGGCAAAATCGGTCTGCGCGGCGGCCATCGCCTCGTCCTCCGCATAGACCATCTCCGCATCCGGTTTTCCCCAGCGGCTGTTGTAGGTCCAGTTGAGTGCGACCGCCGCGCACACAAAGCTCAGTACCGCCAGAACGGTCAGATTTCTTTTTCGGTTTTTTATCATGGTCGATTCTCCTCCCTGCGCTCAGTCCGCTAATTTCAGTATGGTGATCTTATCCGAGCCGAAACCAGTATATGAACGGATCGCGCGGATCATGTCAAGCCTTACCGCGGCGTCGTCAGCTCCCCTGCAGACAACGACGACGCCGCTGTCCGAGAGCAGGACCCGCGCCTCTCCCACGCCGCGTGAGCAGGCCAGGATCTGCTCCAGCTGCCGGTCCGAACGGTCTTCGGTTTCCGCCTTCGGCGATGAGAGCGGGAACAGCATCAGCAGGATCCCCACAAGCAGGACGAGAAGCGGATACTTAAATTGCTCCAGACGACCCAGTTTCTTTTTGAGCTCATCCATTTGAGTACCAGTACTGCCTTTCCGTCGGGATCCCCAGCTCATCCCGGATCATCCGCTCCAGCGCGGTCTGTTTGCTCGGCTCAACAGTTCCTGTGATGTGAGCTGCATAGGGCAGCCAGAACCCTTCGTATGACCACTGAACCTGCACCTGTACCTCCAGATCACCGACGCCGATGCTCTCCGCCCTGTCCCGAATATATGACGCATACTCCTCTTCTATGAGCAGTCTGTTGAGCTTTTGCGAGGTCCGCTCCCCATCCTCCGTGATCGTGCGTTCGGCCTCCCGCAGCTTTGCGTTTCCGAGTGCGAGCGCGTCATAATCCAGTCCTTTGAAAGACGACAGAACGGAGATGCCCAGCAGAGCGGCGCTCAAAACGGTCAGGACCTGTCTGACGCCCCCCTCGGGACACAGGTGCAGCGACAGACCGAGGATCAGCGAAAGAGCGATCAGTTCGCGCAGCGCGCTGTTCATACGCCCGTCACCGCCTTCATCGCAAGAGAGAAGGACAGAAAAAGCATGATCGAGCAGCTTCCCAGCAGCCCCATCAACATGGCGGCGGCATCCGCCACACCGGAAAACAGCGCCGGGAGCCGCCCGCACGGAACGGCTTCAGCCAGGACGGAGACCGCTTTGAACAGCAGCACTTTTGCCGTGAGCAGCACAAACGGCCCCAGACACACGGCGCATACCGAGACCAGTCCGAAGGCGCCCGCGCAGGTCCTGACGATCCCGGCCGCGGCCAGAACCGTACCCGAGACGTCTGAGATCATGCCGCCCACGACGGGGAGCGCAGTTGAAATCAGCGTCTTTGTCGCCTTGACGGCCGCCGTGTTCACGGCGGTGCTGACGGCGCCGGTCATCCCGATATAGGCGGAGAAGACAAGGCAGGTCCCTGCCATCAGGATCCCGGCAGCCCAGCGCACAAAACGCAGGTAAGCCTTCAGCATGCTGTTTGGGAACAACGCGCAGGCAAGGGTCAGAGCAAGATGCGCGTTGATCAGGGGCAGGATGCAGCGCTGCGCGGTACTCATCAGTACATCCAGCGCCAGACTCACCGCCGCATAGCGGGTGGCCGCGGAGGCGGCCGCACCGCTCGCCGCGGCCGCCGTGAAAACGACCGGGAGCGCGGCTTTGGAGTAGTCCGACAGCCGATAGACCGCCTCCATGGTCTGCCGGATCAGACTGTCCATGCTCCCGGTCAGAACAGACGCCGCCGCGCTGCATACACAGATTTCAAACAGCGTGCGGGTTTTGTCTTCCTCGCACAGCGCACAGGCAAAACCGCCCAGAAATGTCAAGCCGGTCAGCGTCGAGGCAAAGCACAGATTACCGCGCACTTCCTCGAGCGTCTTTTTCTTCAGACTGTCGAAAAGCCTTCGCATGGCGCCGCCCACATCATAGGGGCCGGTCCCTGTCAGCTCTCCGCCGATCTCCTGTTCTTCGGCGCTCAGACCGTCCCGCATGTCGTCCAGATGGAAGATGTCCGTGCTTCCGTCAAAGCTTGTCTGCGCTTGCGCGCGGACGGGAAAAAACACGGCAAATATAAGAATCAGCATCAGCGTCAGAGGAAGGAGGCGGCCATGTTGATCATGGCAAGCACCGACGGGATCGCGACCGCGGCGGCGCAGAGCAGGCCCGCTGTCTCGACAGCGGAGGCAAGCGCGCTCTGCGAGGCGTCCCGGCACAGCCCCGCACCAAAACGGCAGACCGCGGCGATCCCCAGACATTTCAGGGCGGGCTGGAGCTGCCCCGCGCTGACGTTCAGGGTCGTACGTACCGTCTGGATAAAATCCCCCGCTCCCGAGAGCAGACGCAGGCAGCTCAGCAGGATCAGGGCCAGCGTCAGCGCGCTGAGACAGAAGGACAGCTCCGGGTGATAGCGTTTCAAGAGGAGCGAGGTCAGGGCACTGAAGATCGCCGCCGCCGTACATTGAAGCACCAACTCCATTTTTTTACAGGTTGAAGAGACTCTTGATCATGTTGAACAGATCGCTGATTTTCTGCACGACGACCATCAGCACGACGACCAGCGCCGTGATCGTCGTCATCAGCGCCTGTTCCTCACGTCCCGATCGCTGAAGAAGGATATTGAGAACCGCCACGAGAATCCCGACTGCGGCGATCTTAAAAATCAGATCGACATCCATGTCTTCTCCTAGAAAAGTATGATTCCGAGCATTGCCGCAGCAGTAAAGGCCAGGCCCAGAGCCAGACGTCTTTTCCCTGTCAGCGCTGACGAGGCGAGCTCTTCCCGCCGCCTCAACGACTGTCTGCAGCGGGAGAGGGCTTCCGTCTGCCGGGAGAGCTCATATCTGCCCAAAACCGCGCCCAATTCGTTCAACTCCCGCAGCGCGGACGGCTCCAGGTCCGGAAAGCACAGGCCGAGAGCTCCTTCCCACAGCGCAGCAAAACTGTGCTTTCCCAGGTCCGCCAGCCCCTCTCTCAGCAGTCTTGCAAAGCGCAGCGCCGGACCGTCCAGGCGCGGCGAGATCGTTTCGAGAAGCTGCGAAAGCGGCAGGGCTGACGTGTCCAGCTCCCCTTCGATCAGCTCCAGCATTTGGGCGGCAGAGCGAAGGGAGCAAATCTGGCTGCGGCAGCAGCGAAGAAAGATATAAGCGCTCCCTCCCGCTCCTGCGGCAATCAGAAGCAGGCCGATCAGCTTTACGGTCACAGGCGCTCCAGGCTGTATGAACGCCTGCCTTCCCGGATGGAGATCATGACCATCAATTGAAAGCACTCCCGCCGCAAAAGCTCGCGGTAGAGCGTACGCCTGACCATGTCCTCCCGTGATCGGCCGTGGGCGGTGGCATACAGAATCACGCCGCAGCCGGTGATGTTCTGCACGGCATCGAGGTCGTCCGACGCCGTGATCTCATCCATGGCAATGATCTCGGGATTCATCCCCCTCAGCAGCATCATCGCCGCCGTGAGCTTGTCAAGTCCGATGAGCACATCGCTGCATGGGCCAAGATCATAGGCGGCCGCTCCGGCCTGACTGCCGGAAAGCTCGTCCCGTTCATCGATCACGCCGACGCGGCGTCCCGACTCCGACGTCATTTGGACCAGCTCACGCAAAAGACTCGTCTTCCCGACGCCCGGCGGCGCGACGATCAGCGTGTTCTGCGGCCCGTCCGCCAGACAGGCGCGCGCGGCGTCAAGACAAGACGGTGAGCATTGCCTCGGAATCCGAACCGCAAGCGAGCGGATTTGCCGAAAGCCGAGCATGCGGCCTCCGGATATCGACGCCTCTCCGCAGATGCCGATGCGAAGGCCGCGATACGGGATGAACCCGTTCACCATGGATGCGGTCGAGGCGTGGAGAGAAGCGCCGGTCGCTACTTCCAGAATCCTGCTCAGATGCTCCGGCGTAATCGGGATGCTCGAGAAGGCGATCTCACGTCCCCCGATGAGAACGGTCGGATGCTGCCCGAGGCGCAGGCGGAGCTCCTCCGCGTCACGATAGAGCGAAAGCGCGTTTGCCAGCTCGTCCGGCATCAGCGTACAGGCAGTATCAAACGGATCCATAAGCATCACTTCCCATGGACAATCTATGCGCTCGCCCTTCGCCCTATGACGCAAAAGCTCCGGCGCCGCAGAGCTGCGGCGCCGGAGTCGGAGAAAGCTTTTTCAGTTCGGCCAGGGGAAAAGCCGGTGTTTTTTTACAAGGAAGGAGCGGTCAGAAAGCTCGGCCATGGGAGCATCGGACAGAGAGTCGGAGTAAAAACGCTCAACCTGTGCATCGGGGTAGCGCTCGGAAAAGCGCTTCGGCTTTTCAACATCGTGACAGTTCTCTCCGGAGATCCGCCCGGTTCGTGGATCCATCTCCGTCGCGATCAGGGATACGCCGAGCTTTTCGCAGATCGGCGCGAGAAGAAAGCGCGGCGAAGCGGAAATAATCAGATCGTCGTCCCGCTTCTGCGCAAGATACCAGGCCCCGATCCGATGCTCATTCGCGCGCCAGAAATCGGAAACGAGCAGGCCGATCTCCCCGACCGCCGGAAGGAAAGAGAAAAGCTGCTCCTTGAGCTCCTTCGCCCCGAGTTTTCCCCGCCGATAGCGGAGCGCGGCGGCCAGACTGCGCGGCACCGTCGGCAAAACGGCGCGCGGTATCGTCTTCAGGCAGTAGCGGTAAAACGTCGCCGAGCTGTCGGGATAAAAGATCGTCTTGTCAAAATCGTAGATGTTCAAGCGCTCACCTGCCGTCGCTGCGAATGCGCAGGGTATTGATCAGAACGGCCGCCGTAAGCAAAAAGCTTATGATCTCAACCAACAGAGGAGAGAACACGCCGAGCAGGCCGAACAGCACAAGGACCAGGCCGGCCCCCGCACCGCCGACCATATTCTGCAGGCAGACCTGATAGATCATCCGGGACAGCGCCATCGTGCGCGGGACTTTCATGATATCCCGGTCCATGATCAACACGTCCGCCGCCGCGAGCGCCGCGTCCGAGCCGAGGACGCCCATTGCGATCCCGACATCGGCAAGCGCCATGATCTTTCCGTCGTTCTCTCCGTCCCCGACAAAGCTGACACAGGAGCGGTCGCCTTTGTTCTGCATCAGATAGTCGACCGCCTTTGCCTTGTCCTCCGGTTTCAGCTCCGCGCGGAGCATGTCAAAATTCAGTTTGGAGGCAAGCGGCCTTGCGGCGGAAATCACATCGCCGGTCAACAGAACCAGTTTGTCGACGCCGTTGACCCGCAGGCCCTCCAGCGCGTCAAACGCGCGCCGTCTGACTTTATCCGTCAGCAGGATATGGCCGCAGTAGGCTCCGTCCAGCGACACATGCGCCGCCGAACCGGGCCTTGACGGAACCGCGCATTTGATCCCGTGCTCCCGCAGGAACTCAGCGTTGCCGACATAGACCTGCCGTTCACCGACGAACGCACAGACACCCTTCCCA
>JAUNNC010000141.1 GCA_030531585.1 Eubacteriales bacterium
CCGTGGTGCCGGCCGAATTGGGATCCGCGTTGTGGATGATGTACTCGGGCGTGACGCCGCCCGCGGCGCTGATGTCCATGCGGCTGCCGGTCAGGTAGGTGCCGGTCGACAGGCGGATGGCGCTGCCGTCGGACAGGGCGATGGTCTCCTGCGTTCTGGTCTTGCCGGTCGTCGGCTCGCCGAGGATGGTGGCCCACTGGTATTCCTTGATCACGGCGGCGCAGACCTCGGCCTCGGCGTAGGTGTCGCCGTTGATGAGCACGGCCATCGGCAGCTGGATGCACATGCCGTCGGAGGTCGTGACGTCCTCATGTCCGTCCTTGTCGCGCTGGATGAAGAGCGTGCCGCTGGGCAGCAGATAGTTCAGAAACTCGCCGACCTCGGTGGCAAGGCCGCCCGGATTGCCGCGCAGGTCGATCACCAGCGCGCTCGCGCCCTGATTGAGCAGAGCCTCAATCGCATCGATGGCGTCCTGGGCCGTCCCGGCCTCGAAATTGAGGATCTGGACATAGCCCGCCATGGTCTTTTCGAGACGGGGATGGACGGAGCTCTGGTACACGGCGCTGCAGTCGACCTCGATGGGGTCGCCCCTGCTGAGACCCAGCGTGAACTTGGTGTTGAGCCGCGAGCGGATCAGGGTCCTGGCCTGGTTGAGCGTCTTGTCCCGCAGGTCGATCCCGTCGACCGAGGTGATGACCATGCCCGCGGTCAGGCCGGCCAGCGCGGCCGGCGAATCCATGTTGACGGAGATGACCTCGAAGCCGCCGCCCTCCTCCTTGAGTATGGCCACGCCGATCCCGGCGTATTCACCGGTAGAGCTGAGCTGGAAGGCCTTATACTCGTTGGGGGACATGTAATAGCTCCACTTGTCGCCGAGCCCGGCGATCATGGCCGCCGCGGCGTTGTCGCCCATGGTGCTGCGGTCGACCTCGTCGATGAACTCCCTGTCGACCACGTTTTTGATCTCGATGTAACGCATCGCCTCATTGTAGTCGCTCTTGCCGCCGACGTTGTCATACATCGTGCGCTGCGTATGGAAGTAGGTCCCTCCGAATACCAGCAGCAGGGCGAGCAGCACGAACTTGAGGCGGACGGGGATATTGAAAACAGCTTTGAAGAAACGCAGGATCGCGTTGAGCAGTCGTCTGCCTAGGCTCATAGAATCCTCCTGTGAACGAAACAAGCGGATAAACCGCCGTTTGCCGGACAGCCATTCCGGCTGTCCGGCAGATGTGTTTTATCAAACGCCCGCGTCCTGCGAGAAGACCAGTCCCGAATAGAACTGTTCCGGGTCGATGCGCGAGTCGTTGGCGTAGACCTCGAAGTGCAGATGCGGTCCCGTGGAATTGCCGGTGCTGCCGACCGCGCCGATGACGGCGCCCTGGGAAACGTTCTGCCCCTCGGAAACGCCGATGGCCGAGAGGTGGCCGTACAGGGTCTTGTAGCCGTTGCCGTGGTCGATCATGATACAGTTGCCGTAGCCGCCGTACCATTCGGCCAGCACGACCTTGCCGCCGTCGGCCGCGTACACGGTGGTGCCCATATTGGAGGCGATGTCCATGCCGTTGTGGTTTTTGAGTTCGCCGGTGATGGGGTGCACCCGCTGACCGAAGCGGCTGGAGATGTAAACGTAGGAGGCGACCGGGAACACGAAGGAGCCCGTCGCACCCGCGTAGGCGGTGCCGCCGGAGGAACCTCCGCCGCCTCCGCCTCCCTGCGCGGCGGCCCTCGCAGCTGCCTCCTCCGCGGCCTTTCTCGCGGCCTCGGCCCGCTCGGCCTCAAGCTGTGCAACCAGCTTGTTGATGGCGGCCTCGGTGCGCTCTTCCTCGGCTATGATGGCGTCGTATTCGGCCTGGTGGTTTTCCAGATCCTCCTGGATGCTCAGAAGGAGCTGGCCTGCTTCTTCAAGCTCCGCCTCGAGCTTGACCTTTTCTCTCCGCAGCGCGTCCTGCTTGCCGTTGACCTCCGCCCGGTATTCCTCATACTCGGCCTTGACCTCTTCGGTGTTCTCACGAGCCTGGATGTAGGCGTCCTCGAGTTTGCGGTCGCTCAGCATGATCTCGCCGATATCGTCGATCGCGCTGAGCAGCTCTCCGAGGTTGTTGGCCTTGAGGATCATGGCCAGGTAGTTGAGCGTGCCGTTTTCCTCCATCGCCCGCACGCGCGCGCGGTAGCGTTCGAGCTGATCCTGTTCGAGCTTCTGGGCGCCCAGCAGCTCCTCTTCCTTTTCGGCGATCATCTCGTCGTAAAGGGCGATCTCCTCATTGTTGATCTGAATCTGCTGGTAGGTGTAGAGGTTGCGCTCGTCGAGAGCGCGCTTCTGCTCCAGCACGTCCGCCTGCTCCGCCTCGAGTTGATCGACAACAGCCTGCTTCTCCAGACGCCGCGCCTCGATGGCGTCACGCTGCGCCTTCAGCGCGTCGATATCCTCCTGCTTGACGGCGGCGGCCTGCAGCGGTGCCGCGCAGAGCAGCAGGCACAGACTCAGCATCAGGCACAAAAGCGTTTTTGTCTTTCTCTTCATAAGCTTACCCAATTCAGCGCCTCAGCACTGATAATACGAAATGCCCGAGAAATACTGTGAGGGGTCGACCCTGCTGTCCCCTTCGTAGACCTCAAAATGCAGATGCGTACCCGTTGCCCGGCCGGTGGAGCCGACCGCGCCGATGGTCTGTCCCTGGGTCACGGACTGGCCGGCGGACACGGCAAGGCTGGACATGTGGGCATAGACCGTGGAGGTCCCGCCGTGGTCAATGACGACATAGTTGCCGTAGGCGCTGTCGTAGGAGGCGGTGATGACCGTCCCCGCGGCGGCCGCGACGACCGGAGACCCGTCGTTGCCGAAGCCGTCGATGTCGAGTCCGTTGTGCGTGGCGGTCGAACCCGTGAAGGGGTCGGAACGGGTGCCGTAACGGCTCGTGACGCGTGTGCTGCAGGGCAGCGGCCAGGTAAAGCCGCTGGCGCTGGAGATATAGCCGATCTCCGCGACCTCGGCAGTCTGCTGAAGCTGCTCCTCGGAGTAGGGCGCAGCCTCGCCCGCTGCCGCCGCCGCGGCGTTGGCCGCCTGCATCTCTTCGATCTGTCGCTTGGCCTCCGCCTGGATCGCCGCGCGCTCCTGGGCTTTGATGTACTGGTTCTGCTTGATCAGGTTCGCAATGGTCGCGGCGGCGTTGGCCTCGGCGGCCTCGGCGGCCTCATAGTCCGCGATCGCCTTCTCGATATCGGCAGCGAGCTTCTCAAGCCGGTCCTCTGACTCCTTGATCTGGCCCTCCAGATCCGCCTTCTCCTCCGCGAGCGCAGCCTGATCGGCCTCGTACACGGCCTTCTCCGCCTCGAACTGTGCCTTGATCTCTTCGGTCTCGGCGCGGGCGGCCTCGTACTGCTTCTGCAGCTGCTTGTCGCTCTGCATGATCTCGCCCATGTCGTCGAAGGCGGTCAGCAGATCCGCGAAGGATTCCGACTCAAAGACCAGGGCCAGGATGTTGTAGCCGCCGTTTTCCTCCATGGCGCGGATGCGGCTGCGGTAGCGCTCGAGCTGACGCAGCTCGCGGCTCTTTGCCGCGTCGACCTCCTCCGCCTTGACGCGGATCAGCTCGTCGTAGTGCGCGATCTCCTGCTCGACGATGGCCAGCTGCTCGGCGGCGAGGGTGTTCTGCTCCTCCAGCGCCGACTTCATCTCCAGCACGGTGACCTGCTCTTCCTTCAGCCCTTCGAGCTTCTCCTTGATCTCTTTGACCTGTGCGGAGAGCTGGGCCTTTTTCTGCCGCAGCGCCGTGAGCTCCGCGGATTCCTCCTCCGCGTGCGCTTTCAGCGGGATCGCCGCGGACAGGAGGGAGAGCAGCATCAGCGCTGCGAGGATGATTGCGATAATGGATACGGTTTTGTTCTTCTTCATACGCTTTCTTGTTCGCGGGAAAGCCTTCCCGTCTCAGACCTTCAGGTAATTCCGGATTGCGTTCACGCCGCCGAAGGCGCCCACCAGGATGCCCACGGCCATGTAGATGACGAACAGTTCGAGAGCAATGCTGCGGAAGGGCACGACCTCGATCAGACTTCCGGTGATGGAGCTGACGAGCTTCTCGGTCACGACGTTGTACAGCCCCCACTCCGCAAGGAAGGCGAGGCCGCCGCCCAGGATGCCCAGCACCAGACCTTCGATGACGAAGGGCAGGCGGATGAAGCCGTTGGTCGCGCCGACCATCTTCATGATGGCGATCTCCTCACGCCGGCCGAAGGTGGCCAGCTTGATGGTGTTGGACATGATGAAGAAGGAGACGAACACGAGGATCACGATCAGCACCAGCGAGACCGCGGTCACGACGTTGCGGATGGTCACGAAGCTCTGCGCGTAATCGAGGTGCGCGTTGACCTTGGCCACGCCCTTGAGAGACTCCAGATCCATCTTCGTCTCGGACATCAGGGCGATATCCACCAGCTTCACCACAAAGCGGTGGCGGAAGACCGTCGAGTCGATGCCCTCCATGAGCGACTCGTCATAGCGGCTCATGAAGTTGTCCATCGCTTCTTCTCTTGAGACGAACTCCACCGAGGAAATGTTCTCGATGGCTTCAATATTTTTTCCGATCGCCCGCGCGGAGTCCTCGTCGGTGATCGCCTCGTCCACAAAAACCACGATCTCATTCTGGGACTCGAGGTCCTTGATGAGCGCGTCGATGTTGAGCGAGAGCAGGGAGACGCTGCCCATGATGATCAGGCAGGCCATGATGATGGTGACAGACGCGAAGGACATGAAGCCGTGCGTGGTGATGCTGCGGAAGCCCTCGCGGATCAGATAACCGCCTCTGCTTAATCTCATTGTCCGTAATACCCCTCTTCGCCGTCGCTGATCTTCTTGCCGCCGTCGATGGTGATGACGCGCTTGGAAAAGGCGTTGACCAGCTCTTTCTCGTGGGTGACCACCAGCACGGTGGTGCCCATTTCGTTGATCTTCTCCAGCAGGAGCATCAGCTCCAGGCTGCGCACGGGGTCAAGGTTGCCGGTAGGCTCGTCGGCCACGATCATGCGCGGGCTGTTGACGAGCGCCCTGGCGATGGCGACACGCTGCTGCTCGCCGCCGGAGAGCTCGCCGGGCATGCGCTTCTCGCGCCCCTCGAGGCCGACCAGCTCCAGTATGTAAGGCACGCGCGTGCGGATGTCGCGGGCGGCCGCGCCGACGACGCGCATGGCGAAGGCCACGTTGTCATACACGTTCATGTTCTCGATCAGGCGGTAGTCCTGGAACACGACGCCGAGCGTGCGGCGCACCTTCGGCAGCTTGCGGCGGCGGATCGTGCCCATATCAAAGTCGTTGACCAGCACGGTGCCGGACGTTGGCCGCACCTCGCCGGTGATGAGCTTCATGATCGTGGTCTTTCCCGAGCCGGAGGGCCCGACCAGAAAGACGAATTCGCCGTCGCTCACGGTAAGGCTTACGTCGTCGAGCGCAATGGTGTCGCTGCTCTCGTAGACCTTCCGCACATTCTTCATGATTACCATAGTATTCCTCCAGTATGGATCGTTCCGCGTCCGTCCCCTGCGGGCCGGCCCCGCCGGAGCCCCTTAG
>JAUNNC010000142.1 GCA_030531585.1 Eubacteriales bacterium
AGGCAGGCGGCGATCGAGCGCTACGACTGGCAGCAGAGGAACGGGGAACTGCCGACCCGTCAGGTCGTGCTGTGCGACATCTGCGGCGACATGCAGCCGGAGCTGATCTGGGTGGAGGCGGCGGATGAGGAAAGGCCGACATCCGCAACGCTCAACATCGCCGCGGTCCGTGACGGCGCCGCGGTGATCCTCAGCTCGCGGAGCTGGGACGTCCAGGCGGGCGGCGGCTTCTTCTACTACCTGTTCCAGGTGCAGGACAGCAAAACGCTGTACGCTTCCTCGGCGTCCGGCGAAGAGCGCTGGACCCAGCGCTACGCTGCGTATACCGAACACGACGGCGGTCTGGAGGAGGAGATCCTGCTCGAGTCCGTGACGTCCGATGAATGGGACGGGGAGAACATGCAGCAGCTTGTCAGCTACACGAAGGCGGGCGAGGAGGTCTCTGCGGACGACTGGAACGGCGCGGTCGAGAGCCTGCTGTCCGGCACGAAGACCATCCTGATGTACAGCTCGGATGCGGGTGACTTTGCGCTGAATTTTGTGGCGCAGAACGGCTGCCCGGCCATGACCTGCGGCGGGGCGATCCTTTTCCTGACGGAACAGCTCGAGGAGCTGTCCTGAGCCCTGCGGCATAAACCCGAAAAAACCGGGATTATCGACAAATACGTATTGAATCTGTCCGGCGCTTTGTGTATAATGTAAAAAATATATTGCGATAGTATCGGCATGAGTCGGAACTGATTCTGAAATGTTGGGTGCGAAATGAAACTGTTGCGGGACTTCTTTCGCCAGCAGGTCCCCAAGACGAACGGGGAGATAATTACATACTATCAGCAGTCCATGGAGCTCAATGAACGGCTGTTCGGCCTTTACATCCTGCTGTCGTTCCTGCTCCTTTCCGTGACGCTCAAGCGGTTTTTCTGGATGCCCATCCTGGCTCTGGGTGCGGTGCTGATCAAGCACGCCTACCGGCGGAAGATCTCCATCCGGGTGAACCTGTTCCTGCACGCGCTGATCGTGCTGATCTGGAGCGGCTGGTATGTGAAGACCTTCGGCTGGGGCCAGGGCGGGCAGCACATGCTGATCGTGCTGGTGCTGCTCAGCTTCTTCTCGGTCTACGAGCCGCCGCTGGTCAAGATGGTGTACTTCTTCGGCGTGCTGGCGGCGCGGATGGCGCTGCACGGCTATGCCGCCGCATCGAGCCCGGTCGTGGAGATCCTTCCGCAGCAGAGCTTTTGGCTGCAGCTGCTCAACTCGGTCACCATGCTTGTGCTTCTCGCGGGCTGCTCCATCATCTACAGCAGCAACCTGCAGGAGACGGAGCGCAAGCTCCTGCTGCACAACGAGCAGCTTCAGCATCAGGCCGAGACGGACCCCCTCACCAAGCTGTTCAACCGCCGCTATATGATGAGCGAGATGAAGCGCTTCGTGCAGGAGAACCCGTCGGAGATGTACTGCGTGGCCATTGCGGACATCGATTTCTTCAAGCGCGTGAACGACACCTACGGCCACAACTGCGGGGACTATGTGCTCTGTCAGCTTGCGGCGCTGTTCATGCAGAAGAGCGTCGGGCAGTATTCGGTGGCCCGCTGGGGCGGGGAGGAGTTCTGCTTCTTCATCCCCGGCAAGAACGTCGACGACGGCGGGGCGATCATCACCGATGTCTGTACGGCGGTCAAACGCATGAAGTTTGAGTTTGAGGAGCACTGTTTTGCCATTACCCTTACGGCCGGCGTGGAGGAGAGCGACTACCGCTCCACGCTGCCGGAGCTGATCGAGCGGGCCGACCACAAGCTGTACATGGGCAAGAAAAACGGCCGCGACCAGGTCGTGATCTGAGCCGTGTCATAAAGAATTACGGGCGCCGGGCGTTTTGCCCGGCGCTCTTTGACACGCAGAAAGATAAACATAATTTAGAAAACATAAAATAATTAACATAACACAGCATCCCCGCGGAAGCCTGCTTCGATTCAGCTTCCGCGGGGGCTTCGTTTTTCCCCGCGCGGCATCCTCTGTTCCGGCTGCCCATATTATAGAGAGAAACATCCCGAAACCGTCCGGATTTCTTTCCCAAAAATGGGCGCAAATACTTGCGCTGTCAGGCGTTTTGTGTTACAATGCAGGTTGACATAGTATGGGGGTAGTCTACCCTTTTCTGGAAAATGACGAGGTTACCTACATGAGAAGAGCGGGAGAAAAACTGAAATCCAGCCGCGGCGCCTCGCTGATGATGGCCCTGCTGCTGTTCCTGGTCTGCGCGGTTCTGGGCTCTGTGGTACTGGTTGCCGGAACGGCTTCCGCCGGACGCTTTGCCAACCTCTCCAAAATGGAGCAGCGCTATTTTGCGGTCAACTCGGCGGCGGAGCTCCTGCGCACAGAGCTGTGCGGCGGGGACCCGCTCGTCATTACGCGTGAAAAAACGGTGACGAAGCACACGCCCATCACCGTCGCAGAGGATGGAACCGTTTCTTACGGACAAGCGGAAGAAGACGACCCTCGGTATTCTTGCGAGCTTCCCACCATAAGCGGCGGGGACAAGGCTGCGCAGCTTCGGTATCTGTTCGCCCGCTATCTCGTTTTCGGAACCGAAACGGTGAGCTTTCCTGATGATTTGACAGAAGAACAGTATAACCACGACCCCAAAGCTGCGAACGACGAGATCCCCGATTTTACGATCGAGGTTGACGGCAAAGAGGAGCTGGCGGTAGATATCGAGGTCAGGATAAAGGAAAACGGGCAGCTGGAACTGAATCTGGAGAACCATCAGGGCAGCGAAAAGTACAGACTTCGGATGACCTTTGCGACGGTGGTCGACCCGGTGGCTTTCACGGGAGAAACGAGAGAGATCGTTGCGGCAGGGAGCGGACTGGAAGAGAAGACGGACCTGACGGAAAAGAAGGTCAGTACGGTGTCCTGGAATCTGGGAAGCGTCACGATCCCGGAGGAATCCGAAACGCAGGGAGGGGACGGCACGTGAACGGGGTTTCCGACAAACTGAAAAGTCAGGCAGGCGAGACGCTGAGCGAAGTTCTGATCGCGCTGCTGATCTCTGCGCTGGCTCTGACGATCTTGGCAAACATGATTTCCGCATCGACCCGGATGGTGATGAACAGCCGCGAGAGGCTGGAGGAATACTATGCGGCGGAGGGGACGCCGTCCGCTGACAAAACCGCAACGATCGCGTGCGGTGAGAACAGCTTTGGCTTTTCGGTGACAGTCTATACAAACAGTCTTGGGAACAAGGACGTGTATTCCTACGTCTGCCAGAATGGGGGTGCGGGCGGATGAAGGCATGCAGACAACTGCGCCGCAGACTGACGGATTCCCGCGGCTTTACCCTGGCGGAACTGCTGATGGTCATCCTGATCCTGCTGCTGGTGAGCACGGTGGTCGCTACCGGTGTCCCTGCGGCGGTGAACGCATATCAAAAGGTCGTGGACAGCGCGAACGCACAGCTTCTGCTCTCCACAACCGTGTCGAGTCTCCGCCGTGAGCTCTCGCTGGCCGGTGAGGTCGGTACGGACGGTTCAAATGGCGTTGAATACTACATCAACGGACAGGGCCAGAAACTGACGGTCAGCGACGATGACCTTACGATCGAGGCGAAGTTCATCCTGACCAGTGACGAAGACGGCATCAAGCGGACGTGGCTGATTGACAACGAGGGAAAAGAGATCATTCCCAAGGCGATCACACTCGCCGGGAGAGGAAACGACATCCGTATGGTCCCGAAATTCGATTCACTCACCTATGAAAACGGCTTCTTTACGGTAGAGAAGCTGCAGATCGAGAAGGACGGGAGCACGGCTGCCGGGCCGATCGATTTGAAGATACAGACGTTTGCCGTCGAAGAAACGACGGATGAACCCTGAACGCCATGCGCCCGCGAGGCGGGAGAAAGGGCGGAGAGCGATATGAAACAGAAACGGAATAAAGGCTTCACAATGGCGGAGATGCTGGCCGTCGTGGCGTTGATCCTCATCCTTGCCGCGGTGGCCGCGGTCGCGGTCTACCGCTATCGCCGCTCGATGCGCCAGCTCGAATATGACGCCATCGCCAAGGAGATCTTTATCGTTGCGCAGAACCACCTGACCATGGCGGACAATCAGGGGCTTCTGGGGAGAGCGGACTGTGATGCCGGAACGAAAGACGGAGCGGAAGAGGACGTCTGGTATTTTGTCTATCCCGATACCGACCCGGACGATACAGACAATCCCAATGCGCTCGGCCTGATGCTGCCGTTCGGCGCGGTGGATGAGACCGTACGTCTCGGCGGCAGCTACGTGATCCGCTATCAGAAGAGCAGCGCCCGGGTTCTGGATGTGTTTTACTCCGCCCCGGGCGACCAGACGGGTCTTCTCGGCGGCCTGGGGTGCAGCTTTTCCGGCTTGACCCAGAGTGACTATACGGCGCTGAAAGGGTACAGAGACGGACAGACCAGTCAGAAAGAACAGCGAAAGCACTACGCCGGCAAAGACAACAGCAATGCCGTCATCGGCTGGTACGGCGGCGAAGGACTGGAACCCGCAAAGACGCTGCAGGCGCCTTCCATCCGCGTCATCAACGCCGAACGGCTCTGGGTTGAAGTCACCAATCCCAATGCAGACAAGAACTATGCCAAGCTTCAGCTGATTATCACGGAAAAGGGCAATCCGCAGCACCGGAAGGCGGTCCTTCTCGACGCTGCGAGTGCAAGCAGTACGATTATTCTCGACGATATTACGACCTCCGGCAAGCATTTTGCCGATCCCGACCAGTTTCCGGACTTTACGCCCGGCGCGGACATTGAGATCAAGGCGGTTGCCTACAGCAGCACCGTTCTCGCCAATATTGCCGAGAGCCCGACGCTGACCACCAACAGCCTGTTCGCGTCGCTGGAAAAGAACTCCGTTACGGGAACGGCAGATGTTGCCAACATCGCCTATATCCGCCATCTTGAAAATCTGGACCCCTCGATTTCGGGCTTTAGCCCCTATGAACTTGTCAACCAATACGAGTTCTCCGCAAAACAGACCGCAGACCTGAATTGGGCGTCATTCAGAGATGACACCGGGAACAGAGACATCTGCTTGAAAAAGAATGAAACCGGCGCGGGCATTGCTTCGGGCAGCTACTACCCCGTCAAGCCCGATTACCGCCTGGCGGAGTATGACGGCCAGGGACACAGCATTACCGGCGTTGAGATCAACACGCCGGAGAAGGCAGGCCTGTTTGCCGAGCTGTCCAAAGACAGCAGAGTTATACCGGAAGTCAAGAACCTCGAGCTTGTCGACTTCAGCGTGACCGCTTCCTCCGGCGGCGACGCAGGCGCACTCATCGGAACGAGCAACGGCGTCAAGGTCACAAATGTCCTTGCCCGCAACAGCAAGGAGAAAGACAGCAAGACGGATGCCACGGTTACCACCTCCGGCAATGCGGGCGGCCTGATCGGCAATTCCGGCGGCAGCACGGTCTCGCACTGCTATGCGA
>JAUNNC010000143.1 GCA_030531585.1 Eubacteriales bacterium
CCGGTGCCGTACACATAGATTTCCATCGCAATCACGCTCCTCGAATTCATTCTATCATACCCTTCAAAAAAATGCACAAAAACTTGTCCTACCGATTTACAAGCAAATGAAAATCGGGTATACTTGAAAAAGTAAAAGCAAATGAGACGCTCTTCTGTGTTTCTGCCAAACCCGGAAAAGGAGGCTCGCCTATGACGACCGCAGCCCTGATCGTAGCAGCGGGCATGTCCTCGCGCATGGGGGACTTTAAGCCCATGCTGAACATCGGCTCCATCTCCATCGCCCAGCGCGTGGTGGCCACCTTCCAGCAGGCGGGCGTGGAAAAGATCGTGATGATCACCGGCTTCAACGCCACCATGCTGGAGCGGCATCTGGCCGGTAACGGCGTGGTGTTCCTGCGCAACGAAGCCTACGAGACCACGCAGATGTTCGAGTCCGCCTGCATCGGCCTCCGTTACCTGAAGGACAAGTGCGACCGGGTCCTTTTCACCCCGGTGGACATCCCGCTCTTTACCGCAGCCACGGTACGCGCCCTGATGGAGACGGACGAGGAGCTCGCCTGCCCCTGTGTCGGGGAGGAAACGGGACATCCGACCATGATCGCCGCCTCCCTGATCGACCGTATCCTGTCCGACCCCGGCGATCAGGGCCTGCGCGGGGCGCTGGAGCGCTGCGGGGCGGAGATGTGCCGGGTGAAGGTCGACGACCGCGGCATCCTCCACGACGCGGACACGCCGGAGGATTACAAGGCGCTGCTGAGATATCACAACGAGCAGCTGGTCCGCCCGGTCCTGCATGTCTCGCTCGCGCGGGAGACCGTCTTTTTCGACAGCCGCGCGGCCATGCTGCTGCAGCTCATCGACGAGACGCACTCGGTGCGCACCGCCTGCCAGCGCATGCAGATGTCCTACTCCGGCGGCTGGAACGTGATCCGCCGTCTGGAAAGCCAGCTCAGCCGAAACCTGATCCGCCGCAGCCAGGGCGGGGCCGGGGGCGGCAAGAGCAGCCTGACCGACGACGGACGCCTGCTGCTCGAGCGCTACGAGGCCTACTCCGACGCCCTGCGCGAAAAGGCCGGCGAGCTGTTTGACGGATACTTTGAGGGCCTGTTCTGATGCGCACGGTTTATCTGCTTCGGCACGGGCACCCCGATTTCCCGCTGGGCGCGCATGTATGCCTCGGCCGGACTGACACGCCGCTCGGCCCGCTCGGTCGCATGCAGGCCTGTCTGCTCGGTGCAGAACTCGGAGACAACGGCCTGACCGTTTTCGCCAGTCCTCTCACCCGCTGCCGGGAGACCGCCGCTCCGCTGGGCGGAACGGCCCGACTTGTCCCGGCGCTGGCCGAGCAGGACATGGGCCCCTGGGACGGGCTGGATTTTGATTCGATCCGGCAGGGCTGGCCGGAGCTGTATGCGCAGCGCGCGAAAGAGCCGCTGCTGGTCCCGCCCGGAGCCGAGCCCCTCGTGTCCGTACAGGCGCGGGTGATGCCTGCTTTGGAAGAGTGCCTGAGGCAGAGCGGCGGCGATCTCGCCGTCGTGGTACACGCCTCGGTCATCCAAGCGATCCTTGCCTCCGTTCAGTCCGTCCCCCTCGAGGATAGCCGCCCGCTGCGCCCGCCCTACGGCTCCTACGCCGTGCTGACGCATGACGGAGCCTGGCAGGTCGAACGAAGCGCGGTCCTCCCCTCTCCCGCTCTGACGCCGGAGCTCGCGCGGTCGCTTTTGTCAGCCGCAGCCCCCGGTGAAAAGGTTGAGGCGCACTGCCGTGCTGTTGCAGTCGAGGCGCTGCGCATCGCGGACGCGCTGCCCGTGGAGCTGGACCGGGCGCTGCTGGAGAGCGCCGCGCTGCTGCACGATGTCGCCCGCGGGGAAAAGGATCACGCCAGACTCGGCGCGGCCTGGCTGCGCGAGCTGGGATACCCGGAGGCCGCCGCGCTTGTCGAGCTGCACCACGATCTACAGAGCATGGAGCCGGACGAGGCCGCCGTCCTGTTTCTCGCGGACAAATGTGTGCGGGAGGACCGGCGCATCCCGCTTGAGGCGCGTTTTGCGGAGAGCTCGAAGCGCTGCACGACGCCGGAGGCGGTCAAAGCCCATGCGAGGCGGCGGGAAGCCGCAATACGATTGAGAGATCAGGTCAACGCCCTGTGCGGGCGTGTGCTTGTCGAATAAAGGGAGTGTGCGTATGAGCAGCATCTATCAGGACATTTTGAACGCTCTTTCGGAAAACCGGGCCGTCTCGCTCGAGACCGTCCTTCCGGGCGAGAGCGGGGAGCTTGCCGCCGTTTCCCGCCGTCTGACCGCGGTCACGCCCGTCACCGACGTCCGAGGGCGCAGCTTTGCCCGCGTCACGGCGGAGGAAACCGAGGCAGGGCTTGTCGTGCGCGAGCCCGTTCTGCCGCAGGAGCGGCTGATCGTACTCGGCGGCGGGCACATCGCAATGCCGGTGTGCGAGTTCGGCGCCAAATGCGGCTTCACCGTCTGCGTGGTGGACGACCGGCCGGACTTTGCCAACCGCGCCCGCTTCCCCGACGCCGCCGAGGTCATCTGCGACAGCTTTGAAAACGGTATCACGAGGCTCAACGTCTCGCCCTTCGACTATGTCGTTGTCATTACCCGCGGCCACCGCCACGACGCGGACTGTCTTCGTGTGCTGCTGCCCGGCGTCATGCCCGCGTATCTCGGCATGATCGGCTCGCGGCGGCGTACCAAGGGCCTGCTGGAGATGCTGGCGGCCGAGGGTTTCGACCCCGAGCGGCTCAAGAAGATCTGCACGCCGATCGGCCTGTCGATCGGGGCAGTCACCCCGGCGGAGATCGCTGTCTCCATCCTCTCGGAGGTCATCGCCTACAAGCGTCTGCCGGAGCACGGCGACCCCGGTCGGTACTGCAACGACTCCGACGTGGAGCTGTCGACGCTGCGGTATCTGGCGGAGAATCACGAACCAAAGGCCGTCGTGACGGTCATCGAGACCAAAGGCTCGACGCCGCGCGGGACCGGCGCGAAGATGGCGGTCAGCCCGCTCGGCAAGGTGACGGGCAGCATCGGCGGCGGCTGCAGCGAGGCCGCGGTCATTCAGGACGCGGTGCGCATCATCGGCACGGGCCGCTTCAAGCTCGTCGACATCGACCTGACCGGCGAGGTGGCCGAGTCCGACGGGATGGTCTGCGGCGGCACCATGAAGGTCCTGGTCGAGGACGGCAGCGAGAGCTGAACCGCGAAACGGCATCAAAAAACAGAGCGGAATCATCCGCTCTGTTTTTTGTTTCGAAAGCGATCACTCGTCGACGCCGACCATGACGGAGGTGGCCTTGACGACCGCGTAGGCCTCCTTGCCGACGGCAAGGCCCAGCTCCTTGATGGCGTTCATGGAAATGGTAGCGCTCATGACGTTGCCCGCGCCGATGTCGATCTTGACGATGCCGTTGACGGCGCCTTCCTGAATATCAATGATCTTGCCCTTGAACTGATTTCTCGCACTGAGTTTCATATTAAAAATCTCCTTTCATGTTTGGCTCCCCTGCAAGGGGAGCTGCCGCGAAGCGGCTGAGGGGTTACTTGTAAAGCAGCAGGATATTGGCCGGGGCGATGCCCAGCTCGGTGGGAAAGGTCTGCGGCTTTTTCTCCTTGGGGATGCGCCACCAGACGGGCGACGTGTCGGGATACTGACCTGAGTAACGGAACTGGATGATGACCTCGAAGGGCTCCTCCATCTCCTCGACATAGCGGACCGGGAAGCGGTTCTGCGGGGCGGCGGGGCTGAAATAGTGCGCGCGGATCCCGACGGCGCACAGACCCTCCCCCACGCGCTGCTTCGTCTCCATGCGAAGGCCCCAGTCCGGGATCTCCACCTCAAAGTCGCTGACGCGGCGCGCCGGGACAATGTTCTTGCATCCGGTGAGCACCGCGGCCTGCACCGTGCCGGGATCGGCAAACAGCGCCTTGGACGGCTTGACGGTAAGCAGACGCCCCTCGTCCATGACGGCGATCCGGGCGCTCATGTTGTAGGCCTCGTTACGGTCGTGCGTCACCATCAGCACCTCGCGCCCGAAGCGGTCCAGCAGATCGCGCAGCTCGATCTTGAGCGAGTCGCGCAGATGCCCGTCCAGCGCGGAGAACGGCTCGTCCAGCAGCAGGACGCGGGGCTCGCTGACCACGATGCGGGCCAGGGCCGTGCGCTGCTGCTGTCCGCCGGAGAGCTGGGCAGGCTTGTGGTTTTCCAGCCCCTCGAGCTGCATGAGCTTCAGCATCTCCCGAAGCCGCTTTTCCCTGACCGCCCGGTCCTTTTCCCGGCACAGGCCGCAGAGGATGTTCTGCCGCACGGTCATGTTGGGAAACAGGGCGTAGTTCTGGAACAGATAGCCGACGCGCCGCTTCTGCGGCGGCAGGTTGATCTTCTTTTCGGAGTCGAACAGCACCTCGCCGTCGAGCACGATGCGGCCTTCGTCGGGCTTTTCGATCCCGGCGATGCACTTGAGCGTCATGCTCTTGCCGCAGCCGGAGGCGCCGAGCAGCGTGGTGACGCCGTTTTCCGCCGTAAAGCTCACGTCGAGGCGGAACGTGCCGAGCTGCTTGCGGATATCGACGAGCAGACTCATGCCTTCACCGCCTTTTTCTGCCGGGCCTCCAGCATGTTCACGGTGAGCAGCACGACCGTGCTGATGGCGAGGTTCACCATCACCCAGAAGAAAGCGCCCGCCTCGTCGTTGGTGCGCCAGAGCTGGTAGACCGTGGTCGAGATCGTGGCCGTCTTGCCGGGCGTATAGCCGATGAGCATGCTGGTCGCACCGTACTCGCCGAGGGCGCGGGCGAAGGCCAGCACCGTCCCGGCGAGGATGCCCTGCCGGCAGGCGGGCATGCGCACGCGCCAGAAGATATACGTGTCCGACAGGCCGAGGGTCTGGCCAGCATAGGCCAGGTTCTTGTCAAAGGCCTCAAACGCGCCGCGCGCCGTGCGGTACATCAGCGGGAAGGCCACGACCGCCGCGGCGAGGATACCGCCGTACCAGGTCATGACGAACTTGACCCCGTACTGCGCGAGGAACGCGCCGAGCGGGCGCTTCACCCCGAAGATCACCAGCAGGAAATAGCCGCAGACCGTGGGCGGCAGCACCATAGGCAGGGTGAGGAACACGTCCAGCACGCCCTTGACCGCGCGCGGCAGCTTCGCCGCATAATAGGCGAAGAAAATCCCCGTAAAGAAGACCAGCACACAGCTGATGGCCGCAATGCGCAGGGAGTTGATCAGAGGATACCAATCCATCGTTTTTTCATCCTCACAGGTTTCGGGCGGGGTTGCGCCCGGGGATCAGGCGCGGGAGAAGCCGACGCCCTCGAACACGGCCATCGCCTCGTCGCCCTTCAGGTAATCCAGGAAGGTCTGGGCGGCGTCGGCGTGGGCGCTGTTCTTCATCACGGCGGCGGGGTAGATAACCTGACCGCACATGTCCTTGGTG
>JAUNNC010000144.1 GCA_030531585.1 Eubacteriales bacterium
CGGCTGCGGCGACATCAAGATGGACGAGGAGAACAAGTGCTTCACCCTCGCCGGCAAGCTCTTCAAGGAGGGCGACTTCATCTCCATCGACGGCTCCACCGGCAACATCTACGACGGCCTGATCCCCACGGTCGACGCCACCATCGCCGGCGAGTTCGGCCGCATCATGGCCTGGGCCGACAAGTACCGCCGTCTGGGCGTGCGCACCAACGCCGACACCCCGCGCGACGCCGCCAAGGCCGTCGAGCTGGGCGCCCAGGGCATCGGCCTGACCCGTACCGAGCACATGTTCTTCGAGGGCGACCGCATCGCCGCCTTCCGTGAGATGATCTGCTCCGACACCAAGGAGGAGCGCGTCGCCGCTCTGGCCAAGCTCGAGCCGATGCAGCAGGGCGACTTCGAGGGCATCTACGAGGCCATGGAAGGCCGTCCCGTCACCATCCGCTTCCTGGATCCCCCGCTCCACGAGTTCGTCCCCACCGAGGAGGCCGACATCGAGGCGCTGGCCAAGGCCCAGGGCAAGAGTGTTCAGGACATCAAGAACATCATCGCCTCCCTGCATGAGTTCAACCCCATGATGGGTCACCGCGGCTGCCGTCTGGCCGTCACCTATCCCGAGATCGCCGAGATGCAGACCCGTGCCGTCATCAAGGCCGCTCTGGCCGTCCAGGCCCGTCACCCCGAGTGGACGATGGTCCCCGAGATTATGATCCCGCTGGTCGGCGAGGTCAAGGAGCTCAAGTTCGTCAAGGACGTCGTCGTCAAGGCCGCCGATGAGATCCTGGCCGCCGCCGGTTCCGATATGAAGTACATGGTCGGCACCATGATCGAGATCCCGCGCGCCGCCCTTACCGCGGACGAGATCGCCAAGGAGGCCGAGTTCTTCTCCTTCGGCACCAACGACCTGACCCAGATGACCTTCGGCTTCAGCCGCGACGACGCCGGCAAGTTCCTGGGCAGCTACTACGACACCAAGATCTACGAGAGCGATCCCTTCGCCCGCGTCGACCAGATCGGCGTCGGCAAGCTGGTCAAGATGGCCGCCAAACTCGGCCGCGAGACCCGTCCCGACCTGCACCTCGGCGTCTGCGGCGAGCACGGCGGCGATCCCTCGTCCGTCGAGTTCTTCCACAAGGTCGGTCTGGACTACGTGTCCTGCAGCCCGTTCCGCGTTCCCATCGCCCGCCTCGCCGCCGCCCAGGCCGCGATCAAGGAAGAGAAGAGCGCCGCCGAGGTCTCCAAGGAGGCCGAGGCTGAGGTCAACGCCAAGGTTGAGGCCGCGAAGGCCGCCCTGTCCGACGCCGCCGAGAAGCTGCAGGCCGCCGCGGTCGACGCCAGCGCCGAGCTCAAGGACATCGCCCAGGCGGGCTTCAAGTCCCTGCTGGCCGGCTGGGAAGAGGCCAAGAAGACCTTCGGCGAGAACCGCAAGTAAGCAACCATCTCACAGTCGCCGCCGCATGCGGCGGCGACTGTCCCCCAAAAGAGGAACCGCAGTATAACGAAAAGAGCCGCGCCCCAAACCGGGGCGCGGCTTCTTATGTTGTGATCGTATTACCCGCGTTTCGCGGCCTTCCGGCGCTCCAGCGCGGAGACGATGACGGCGCAGGAGGCGTCGCCGGTGATGTTGACGGTGGTGCGGCCCATGTCAAAGATGCGGTCGATGCCGGCGACCAGCGCGATGCCCTCAACCGGCAGGCCGACGCTCTGAAGCACCATGGCCAGCATGATCATGCCCGCGCCCGGGACGCCCGCGGTGCCGATGGAGGCCAGCGTGGCCGTCAGCACGATGGTGAGCATCTGGGGGAGGGTCAGCTGAATGCCGAAGCAGGAGGCGATGAACACGGCGCAGACGCCCTGATAGATCGCGGTGCCGTCCATGTTGATCGTAGCGCCGAGAGGCAGCACGAACGCGGAGATGTCCTTGTCCGCGCCGAGCTTCTCGGAGCACTCGATGTTCAGCGGCAGCGTGCCGACGGAGGAAGCCGAGGAGAAGGCCATGATCATGGCCGGCGCCATGCCCTTGAAGAACGTCAGCGGGCTCATCCCCGCGCCCGTCTTGACGGCGAGGGAATAGACGACCGCCATGTGGATGATGTAGGCCAGGTACGCCACCAGCAGCACGATCGCAAGGGAACCGAGGATCTTGGGACCGTTCTCCGCCACGACGGGGCAGATCAGGCAGAA
This sequence comes from Eubacteriales bacterium, assembly GCA_030531585.1. Classification (GTDB taxonomy): domain Bacteria; phylum Bacillota; class Clostridia; order Oscillospirales; family Oscillospiraceae; genus Limivicinus. The sequence continues at coordinate 2,185 of JAUNNC010000144.1, forward strand.
CACGCCGATGGGAGAGAGCTTGATGATCATCTCCATGACCTTCAGGAAGATGCTGTTCAGGGTCTCGACATAGTTGAAATCCATCTGCTTTCTCTCGCCGACGAGCAGCAGGGCAAAGCCGATGAACAGACTGGCGACGATGATCTGCAGCATGTTGGCGTCGGCAAAGGGCTTGACGAAGTTGGAGGGGAAGATGCCGACCAGCGTGTCCATGAAGCTGACCGGGTCCTTGGCCGTGTACTCCAGGTTCGTGGTCTCAAGCACCGGGAAGGCGCCCCGGAAAAGGTTCGCAATCGAAAGGCCGATGATAATGGCGATCGCGGTGGTGCAGAGGTAATACACGAGGGTCTTCACGCCGACGGAGCCGACCTTGTGGATGTCCCGCATGGAGATGACGCCCGCCATGATCGAGAAGAAGACCAGCGGCGTGACGACCCACTTGACGAGATTCAGGAAGATCGTTCCGAAGGGCTTGATGTACTTCGCCGCGAAGGCAGACTGACCGGTCAGCAGGATGCCCACGACGATGCCGAGGACGAGTGCGATGAAAATCTGCACCCCCAGCGACAGCTTTGCTTTTTTCCTGTTTTCCATATTGTGCGCCTCTCTTTCCGTTTTTTCTATTTTTATCCGAACACGCCCAGCACCTTCAGCGCCAGGAGGAACAGCACCAGCAGAATGACGGGCCTCGTGATCTTCGCCCCGCCGCGGATGGCCATCCCGGCCCCCAGCCAGCCCCCGAGCATGTTGCACGCCGCTGCGGCCAGACCCAGCGCGACGACGACCTGCCCCGAGCGCAGAAAGACGAGCAGGCTCGTGACATTGGTGGTGAGGTTGATGGCCTTGCACTGGCCGTTCGCCGCGCGCACGTCCAGCTTTGCCAGCAGCGAGAGGGCGATGATGAGAAACGTCCCCGTTCCGGGCCCGTAAAAGCCGTCGTAGACGCCGATGACGAGGGCCGCCGCCGCGGCGATCAGCGTCGTGCGTCCCGCGGCCTGCACCGGAGCGCCGCGCTCCGTCAGTATGTCCTTGCGCAGGACCAGCACAGCCGTCAGGGGCAGGACGACGTAGAGCACCTTCATCAGCACCGCGCTGTCCATCATCAGGGACAGATGCGCGCCGCACCATGCGCCCACCAGCGCCGCCCCCATGCACGGCAGCGCCATGCGCCAGTCGATATAGCCCTGTCCCGCAAAGCGGGCGGTCGCAAGGGCGGTGCCGCAGGTGGAGGAGAGCTTGTTCGTGGCGATGGCGTTGTGGGCCGGGAGACCGGCGAGCAGATACGCCGGCAGGGAGATCAGTCCCCCGCCCCCGCCGATGGCGTCCACAAATCCGGCCAGCAGCACGAAGGGACATACGATCAGAAAGGTTTTGAGTTCCGGTATCATGAGCTTTCAGGAAGGAGGCAGATATCCTGCTCCGTCTTCGTTTGATGCATACAATGATATATGAAAAAAATATCACAGGCCAACTGCTTTATCAAGTTTTTTCAAACAAAATTTTAAATCATTTTCCCGCGTTTCCTGTCGGTGATCGGCTGTACATACGGAGACGGCGCCGCTCGCGGGCATGGAAAAAGCGATGGAACTCCCCTCCCTGTTCCATCGCTTTTTCAGTTGTTCACAGACTTTTCCCCGATCTTTTCAACATCTGTCCGCCGTCAGCGCAGCGAGGTGATGTCGCTGCCGAACCAGCGCCGGGAGATCCCGCTGAGCGTTCCGTCGGCGTTCATCTGATAGATGATCTCCTGTACCGCGTCGCGCAGAGCCTGATCCGCTTTCCGGAAGCCGATGGCGTAATCCTCCTCCCCCAGGCTGCCGATGATCCCGACCGCCGCCAGGACCGTCAGGATCAGCGGGATGTGCAGCCGGGCGAGGGCCGCGGTCGCGTCGGTCACGGAGACGCAGATCCAGTTGTTCTCGATCGTCATGGCGTAGACGATATACTCGGCGCTGCCGTAGCGCAGCGAAAAGTGGTTCTCTTCGGCCGACTGCCTGCGCAGTCGGGAGACGAGCGCGGCGCCGAAGCTGCCGTCCTCCGCGGAATAGTTCTTCCCGACTTCCCCCCTGTCCGAGTGGGAAATGACCTGGTAGCTGTGGTCCAGGACGATCTCCACATCCGAACGGCCCTGGGCGGCGATCTCCAATGTGTAGACAAACCCATTTGCACGTCATTCCGAGCCAGCGCGCACGCTGGCGTGGGAATCCGCTTTTCCCGGCGGCTAAGCCGGAAAGGTGCATCATCAAAGGATTATCGCGGCCAGGGGGAGAACGGATTGCCACGTCGCTTCGCTCCTCGCAATGACGAGGGACGGACTTTGTCTACAGTCTCAAGCGCGCCCCGTTTTGGGGCGCGCTTTTGTCGGTTCTGCGCTTATTTTTCGATCGTGTAGCCGTCGATGGTGAAGAGCTTCTCGTCCACCTTGTCGTCCGGGGGATCGATCGTGAAGAAGCTTTCGCCCACGAGCGGCGTATCCTTCGTGCCTATGCGGATGTGGACAAGCTGCCCGTCCTTGTCATAGTAAAAGACCGCTTCCTCCGTATAGTCCTGCTTCGGGAAGACCTCGACCGTAAAGGTCTTGCCGTCGAGCTCGCGCTCCTCCACCGTGTAATCGGCGCGCGTGAAGCGCGAATGGAGCTCCTTGTACAGATCGTCCATCATGAGGATGTTGCCGCCCAGCAGCTTGAGAGAGACCGACATGACGGTGTTCCCCTTCTTCTCCTGCGGGTAGAGCAGATACACGGTCCCGTCCTTGTAGAGCGTGGCCTTGTCCGACGAGTAGCCCTTGACGCTGGTCGTCTCCAGCGCGTAGTAGTTCTCGCCCTTGGCGTGCGCGTCAAAGACCGTCGTGGCGTCCATGTAGTCGACATGGCGCTGATAGTGCAGATGGACGCCCTCCTCCGAATCCAGGCCCCGGCAGAAGGCGGCCAGCAGAGAGTCCGGCAGGAAGTCGTCGGGATCAAAGCCCTCGGTGTCCGCGCCCTCGCGCGCATAATAGATGCAATTGTCGGCGTCGATGATCAGCATGACGAAGCCTTCCCGCAGCCGGCCTTCATCCGCCGTGCCGCCGGGATAGCTGAGGGTCAGCACCCCGTCCTTCTCCGTCCACGTGAACGCGTCTTCTCCGCCGTCGTAGGTCAGCTTGCCCGTGCCGTCCTTAACAAGGACGAGCGTGCTGTTCGCCCCCATTTCGGCGGGGTCGGTCATCTTGCCGCTGACCTTCAGGGCAAACAGCTTGTACTCCCCCTCGACCGGCAGC
>JAUNNC010000145.1 GCA_030531585.1 Eubacteriales bacterium
ACCTCGATGGAGTGGTTCAGCACGTTCTGGCCGTAGCTGGTGCGGTACTTCATGCGGCCGAGCAGCTTGACGATCTCGGGATGCAGACCGTGGATGTTCGTCTCGAACATGGCGCGCTCGCCCTCGGCCTTGATGGTGGCGTTGACCTCCTTCTGGGCCTTGGCGACCATCTCCTCGATGCGGGCGGGGTGGATGCGGCCGTCCTGGATCAGCTTCTCCAGCGCCAGACGCGCGACCTCGCGGCGGACGGGGTCAAAGCTGGAGACGGTGATGGCCTCGGGCGTGTCGTCGATAATCAGGTCGCAGCCCGTCAGCGTCTCGATGCTGCGGATGTTGCGGCCCTCGCGGCCGATGATGCGGCCCTTCATCTCGTCGTTGGGGAGAGGTACGACGGAGACGGTGATCTCGCTGGTGTGGTCGGCGGCGCAGCGCTGGACGGCGGTGGCAATGATCTCCTTGGCGCGGTCGTCGGCCTCCTCCTTGAACTGGGCCTCGACCTCCTTGATCTTGAGGGCCATCTCGTGGGTGACCTCGTCGCGGACGTTGGCGATCAGGTAGGCCTTGGCCTCCTCGACGGTGAAGCCGGAGATCTTCTCCAGCATCTCCATCTGGCTCTTCTTGAGCATTGCGATCTCCTGCTGCTGGGCATCCGCAGCGGCGATCTTCGCGGCCAGGGTCTCGTTCTTCTTGTCGGCAGCGTCGAGCTTGCGGTCCAGGTTCTCCTCCTTCTGCTGAAGGCGGCGCTCCTGCTTCGACAGCTCGGCACGGCGCTCCTTGACTTCCCGCTCATACTCGGAGCGGTTCTTGTGTATTTCTTCCTTTGCCTCAACGAGAGCTTCTCTCTTCTTGCTCTCTGCACTCTTTATCGCGTCGTTGATGATGCGCTTGGCTTCTTCCTCAGCGCTGACGATCTCACGCTCGGCGACCTTTTTGCGGTACATCACGCCGAATGCGAAGCCGGCCGCGCCCAGAGCAAGCGCCAGGACGATGGCTAGCACAATTGGCATCAAAAGGAAACACACCTCCATTCTTTCAGAATTTTGCGGTGGTTACCATAGATAGATATGAAGTTTATCTATTGCTCGGAAGACGGGGCATAATGATTATCGGATAATCAAGCGCGCCCGTCGGAATTGAAAAGTAATATCATCGGGAGCTCCCCATGCTCCCCCATAATATTAACTAAGTTATTTTACCGTCTTTCGGATGTTATGTCAAGCAAAGGAGCCAAACTTTTTCGGAATTTGTTTCCGGCGCTGCGCCCCGGAGTCGACAAGCGGAGAAAGCTGTGGTATAGTCTTTTGTTGGGAGATGATGGAACATGACCGATCGGGAGATCCTTGACCTGATCTGCGGCGCCGAACGCGAGGCCGCCGCGCTGATCCTTCAGGCGCATGGCATTCTGGCCGAGTGCAAGAGCGGCCGCCGCGACGTGGTGACCGAGTACGACCGCCGGGTCCAGACCCTGCTGGTCGAGCGCCTTTCCGCCGCCGTGCCCGGGGCGCGCTTCTTCTGCGAGGAGAACGACCGGCACGACGATCTGCATGCGGACCTTGTTTTCATCATCGACCCCATCGACGGGACGATGAACTTCGTGCGCGGCTTTCACCACAGCTGCATCTCCGTCGCCTGTATGCGCCGGGGCAGGCTCGCCGCCGGGGCGATCTACAACCCCTACGTCGACGAGCTGTTCACCGCGCTCAACGGCGGCGGCGCCTTCCTCAACGGCAGGCCCATCCGCGTCTCCGACGAGGGCCTCGGCGAGTCCGTGGTCTGCGTCGGCACCTCGCCCTACTCCCCCGCGCTCGCCGACCGGACCTTCGCCCTGATGAAGGCCGCCTATCTCGCCGGGCTCGACGTCCGGCGCGAGGGCTCGGCCGCGCTTGACCTCTGCTCGGTGGCCGCGGGAAGGGCCGGGGCCTACTTCGAGCTCGGGCTCTCGCTCTGGGATTACGCGGCGGGGCTGCTGCTCGTGCGGGAGGCCGGCGGCGTCTGCTGCCGGATCGACGGCTCTCCCCTGCCGCTCGACCCCTCGCGGCCCTCGGTGGCCGCGGGCGGCCCGCAGGCTCTGCGGGAGCTGCTGGAGCTGGCAAAGGAGATCGGATAAACCCGGTCAGACTGCAGACAAGCCCTCGCAGGCAAGTCGGACTTGTAAGGGGGAATTGTGAAAGGGGGACTCCCCGTCCCCCGTTCACGTTCAATCCTCACAAAAATGGGAACTTTTTCGGAAGTTCCCATTTTTGCCCGGCCAAGTTGTCGACAACTTGACCGGGCCGCTGCGCAAAGCAGCGGCCCGAGTTGATTCAGTCTTCTCTTCTTCTCCCCGTCGTCCGCGCATCGTCCAGCACGCGGCGGATCAGCTTTGAGTGCGCCAGCCACAGCAGCACCAGCCCCTGCAGCGGCAGCATCACCGTCAGCTGTACCGCCCGCACGCCGAGCAGCGTCGTATACGGCGTACCGGTGATGAAGCTGATCATGGCGCTGTTGGCGAGGTACGAGATCAGCAGGCAGTTGAGGACCGCTGCGAGGATCGGGAAGCGCCAGTCGGTCCCGCGCCGGTACAGGCACAGGCCGAAGATCGCGCCCGTGCAGGCCGCCGTCAGCGTAAAGCCGGGGAAATACGCCCCGGTCGGAAACAGCAGGGATCCCAGAAGGTCGCCGAGCGCCGCGACGCCCGCCGCCCACCACGGCCCGTAGAGCATGGCGCACAGCGCCGTCGCCGCAAAGCCGAGGCCGATCTTCATCAGCGGCGTATTGAAGGCCAGGATCCGCGTCAGGATCACGTCCGCCGCCAGCAGCAGCGCCGAGACCGCGAGCTTTTTCGTCTGCCCCTTCACGAGCCGCACCTCCCTCCTGTGTTCGCTGTGATGATACCACAGACGACGGGGACATGCAAGGGGGGCACGCCTCTGCATATACAGCAACCAAAGGATAATCAATTTGTGCAAAATCTGTACATACTTGATTCAGCGAGTATGTTTGTTTCACCGAATTGGTGAAACCACCGTTTTCTATGAAACAGCTTTTTACTGAATTCGAATTCACTGAATTTGAATTCAGCAAAATTACATCTCGGCAATTTTTTGTTTTTGCCCGATTGTGCAGCATTTTCATCTGAGTGAAAAATGTCAACTAAGGGGGCATCTTTTTGCGTTTTTACAAAAGTTGTCCCCTTAGTCAGACTGTAGACAAAGTCCCCTTATCGTGTCATCTCGACCGAGCGAAGCGAGTGGAGAGATCCAAAAAGTGAGGACTGCCAACGTTTTAGATCTCTCGACTCCGGCTACGCCTCCGCTCGAGATGACAAACAACCGGGTTTGTCTACACATTGCTTAGTTGGACTTTTTCTATTCCTACACTATAAGCGGTGAAAACACCGTTTAAACTTGACACAAATCCTGAGAACGGTATATTATCAAGAAAAAGAAGAAACAAGGTGAATATAATGGCAGTAAGAGGAAAGAGTATCAATCTGTACCTGATGGATGGCAGTGCGGACGGACGCATAAAATGTACGCTTGCCAATTGGACGGGTATTGCCTACAGAATTCCGCGTACCGATATAGAACTATGCAAAGACCGGGAGCATCTGAAACAGAGCGGTGTATACTTTCTTTTTGGCGTATCGGATGAAACCGGTGAACCTGTTGTTTACATAGGGCAAGCGGGTGAACGAAAAAACGGAGAAGGGATTTTATACCGTTTACAGGAGCACAAAAAGAACCCGGATAAAGACTATTGGACAGAAGCGGTTGTCTTTACGACAGCCGGTAACACGTTTGGTCCAACAGAAATCAGTTATCTTGAAAATCGTTTCTGCAACATCGCGGTAGAAGCGAAGCGCTACATTGTAAAAAATGCAAACGACCCAACGCAAGGCCATGTTACTGAAGAAAAGGAGAGCGAGCTGGAAGAGTTTATCGACTATGCCAAAGTAATTATGGGTACGCTTGGACATAAGGTGTTTACCCCAATAAACACGCCGATATCTTCCTCTGAGGCAAGCAGCTCAATTGTCAATCAACAGCTTTTCCTTAAAACATCGAAAGTTGACGCTTCCGGAAGAAGAGTCAGCGATGGGTTCGTTGTTTTTAAAGGAAGCAAAGTTGCTCTATCTCCGACGAAAAGCTGCCCCAACTGGACGAAACAGCTTCGTGTTCGCTATCAAGACAAAATCGACACCGACGGTGTTTTGATTGATGACTTATCATTTACAAGCCCATCCGCTGCGGCGGGATTTGTAAACTATGCCAGTGCAAATGGGTTGACATCATGGATTACCGCTGACGGAAAAACGCTGAAAGCTTTAGAGAGTACAGACGAATAGCATAGAAAACTGATCTGTTCCGGCTGAATTGTTCCGTTCTCATGCTTTCCCGACTCATGCGGTTACAACACCCAGCGGTGTATTTCTTGTCTGAGCAGGAGATTCATCCCTCTGCATCAAATTTCCCGCGGCGGGAAATAATAACTCCACTCTTGTTTTCGGGGGTGGAGTTTTTTCATGCAGGGTAAGGTCGAGATCTGCGGAGTCAATACGGCGAAGCTGCCGGTTTTGAAGGCCGCCGAGACGCGGGAGCTGCTGGAAAAGGCCCGGGCGGGCGACAAGGATGCGCGGCAGGAGCTGATCGCGGGCAACCTCCGGCTGGTGCTGTCGGTCATTCAGAAGTTCACCGGCCGCGGCGAGAGCATGGACGATTTGTTCCAGGTCGGCTGCATCGGCCTCATCAAGGCCGTCGACTGCTTCGACCTGAATCAAAACGTACAGTTTTCTACCTACGGGGTGCCGATGATCGCCGGGGAGCTGCGGCGCTTTCTGCGCGACCACAGCGCCATCCGCGTCTCCCGCTCGATGCGCGACACGGCCTACCGCGTGCTGCAGGCCAAGGAAAAGCTCGCCGCGCAGGACGGGCGCGAGCCGGACGTCGACCGGATCGCGGCGGAGCTCGGTATCCCGCGGCAGGAGGTCGTCTTCGCGCTCGAGGCCATCAGCGACCCCGTCTCTCTCTACGATCCCGTCTACTCGGACGGCGGCGAGAGCGCGACCGTCATGGACCAGATCGGCGACAAGCGCAATACCGACGAGCACTGGCTCGAGCAGATCGCGCTGGAGGAGGCCGTCAAGCGCCTCGACAGCCGGGAAAAGCACATCCTCGCCCTGCGCTTCTACGACGGGCGCACCCAGATGGAGGTCGCCCGGGCCATCGGGATCTCCCAGGCCCAGGTCTCACGGCTGGAGAAAAATGCCATCGGCCGGATCAAAAAGGAGCTGAGCCAGTAAACGAAAAACGACACCGTACTCCTGCCGTGTCATCTCGACCGAGCGAAGCGAGCGGAGAGATCTAAAAAAAGTGTGGTTTTCCAACGGTTTAGATCTCTCGACTCCGGCTGCGCCTCCGCTCGAGATGACAGA
>JAUNNC010000146.1 GCA_030531585.1 Eubacteriales bacterium
ATAAAACGCCAGCTGCCGCTTCTCTCCCCGGGGGAGAAAGGCGGCATTGGCAACAGCGTCCCGCACGTCCTGCGCGCAGGCGGGACGGAGCTCTCCGGTGATCCGGTTCTGGTTGCAGAACACGCAGGCGTGCGGGCAGCCCAGATGCGGCACGAAAACCGGGATAATGCTCGCGCGGGCGCTCATTCCGTGAAGCTCTCCAGCGCCCTGCGAGCGGCCATCTGCTCGGCCTCCTTCTTGGTGCGGCCGCTGCCCGTCCCCGCCGCGACGCCGTTGATGCGCACCTCGAAGGTGAAGCGCTTGTCGTGGTCGGGCCCGGATTCGTCCGCCAGCACATAGGCGATGTGCTGATCGCTTTTGCGCTGCACCAGCTCCTGCAGGCGGGTCTTGTAGTCCGCGCTGCGGTGATACTCGCTGATCTCGGCGTCCTTGAGGACGCGCTCGAGGATGAAACGCCGGGCTTCGTCCATGCCGGAATCCAGATAGATCGCGGCGATGACCGCCTCGACCATGTCCGCGAGGATGGAGGGGCGGGTCCTGCCGCCGGTGTGCTCCTCGCCCCGGCCGAGGCGCATGTACTCGCCGAGCGAGAGCGCGAGCGCCGTTTTGTGCAGGCTCGCCTCGCACACGAGCTCCGCGCGCAGGCGGGTCATCTGCCCCTCGGGCAGCGCGGGCTCATGCGCGTAAAGAAACTCCGCCGTCACCAGACCGAGGATGGAGTCGCCCAGGAATTCCAAGCGCTCATAGCTCTGCGTCTGGTCCGTGTGCTTCTCGTTTGCGTAGGAGCTGTGCGTCAGCGCCGTGCGCAGCAGGTCCCGGTCGCGGAAGCGGTATCCGAGCTTTTCTTCCAGTCTGTCCATCAGCTCTCCGCTTTCAGCTTCATGTATTCGATGTTGCGCTCGATATCCTCGATGACGCCCGCGTCCACAAAGGCGATGGCCTGACGCACGGCCGAGAAGATGCAGGCCGCATTGGACGAGCCGTGGGCCTTGATAACGGGCTTGGAGATGCCGATGAAGGCGGTGCCGCCGACTTCGTTGACGTCCATGGATTTTTTCATCTTTTTGAGGTCCGACTTGAGGACCGCCGCGGCGAGCTTGTTCTTCGTGCTCTTGTAGAATACGCCCTTGAGCGACTTCATCAGGAAGTTGATCGTGCCCTCGGTCGCCTTGAGCAGGACGTTGCCGGTGAAGCCGTCGGTGACGACCACGTCGGCCGCGCCCGCAAAAACGCCCGTGCCCTCGACGTTGCCGACAAAGTTGATGCGGCCCTCGTCGTGGGCCTGCTTCAGCAGCTCAAAGGCCTGGTGCTGCAGGGCGCCGCCCTTGGTATCCTCGGTCCCGACGTTCAAAAGGCCGACGCGGGGCGTCTCGCAGCCCATCATCTTCTTCGCGTAGAAGCTGCCCATATAGGCGAACTGCAGCAGATATTCCGCGGTGCACTCCACGTTCGCGCCGCAGTCGATGAGCATGATGCCGTGCTCGCCCGCGGGCAGAACGGGCGCCATGGCCGCGCGGCGGATGCCGCGGATGCGCTTGACGATCAGCGTCGCGCCGGTCAGCAGCGCGCCGGTGGAGCCGGCGGAGACCACCGCGTCGCCCTTGCCGTCGCGCAGCAGGTTCAGCGCCACCGTCATGGAGGAGTCCTTCTTGCGGCGCGTGGCGGTGCTGGGGTCGTCCTCCATGGTCACGACCTCGGTCGCGTTGACGACCTCAAGCTCGGCGCAGCCCTCATTCTCCAGGCAGGCCCTGACCTCGGCCTCGCGGCCGACGAGCGTCACGTCCACGCCCAGCTCCCTGTGCGCTCTGACGGCACCCTTGACGATTTCGCCGGGGGCGTTGTCGCCGCCCATGGCGTCAATGATGATCCTCACAGCGGAAGACCTCCTTTTCCTTCAAGCTCTCTATGATGGCGAGGGAACGCTGAGAGATCTCGGCGTTCTTGTTTCGTTTTCCCTTGACCCGGTGATCCAGCGGGGGGATCAGGCCGAAGTTGATGTTCATCGGCTGGAAGTCCCCGACGCTGCCGCCGGAAACATACAGGGCCAGAGCCCCGATGGCCGTCTCCTGCGGGAAATCCGCATGCGGCAGGCCCAGCAGCTCCGCCGCAGCCTCGATCCCGACGAGCATCCCGGAGGCCGCGGACTCGACATAGCCCTCCACCCCGGTCATCTGCCCGGCAAAACGGATGCGCGGCTCGCTCTTCAGGCGGTAATAGCGGTCCAGCAGCTCGGGGCTGTTCAGATAGGTGTTGCGGTGCATGACGCCGTAGCGCACGAACTCGGCGTTTTTCAGCGCCGGGATCATCGAAAACACGCGCTTCTGCTCGCCCCAGGTCAGGTGCGTCTGAAAACCGACGAGGTTGTAGAGCGTCCCGTCCGCATTGTCGCGCCGGAGCTGGACGACCGCCCAGTTCGCGCGCCCGGTGCGCGGATCGACAAGGCCGACCGGCTTTAACGGGCCGTAGCGCAAGGTGTCCGCGCCGCGGCGGGCCATGACCTCGACCGGCATGCAGCCCTCGAACACACCGCCGTCGTCAAAGCCGTGGACCGGGGCCTCCTTCGCCGCGGCAAGCTCGCGCACGAAGGCGTCGTACTCCTCCCGGTCCATCGGGCAGTTTACATAATCCGCCGTCCCCTTGTTGTAGCGGGAGGCGAAGAAGGCGCTCGACATATCCACGCTCTCGAGCGTGACGATGGGGGCCACCGCGTCGTAAAAGTGCAGGGAGCCCGGGCAGAGCGCCGCGATCTTCTCGGCGATGGCGTCGCTTGAAAGCGGCCCGGTGGCGACGACGACGTCCCCCTCCGGGATTTCGGTCGCCTCGGCCTCGACGATCTCGATCTTCGGATGGGCGCGGAGCCGTTCGGTGATCGTGCGGGCGAAGCCCTCGCGGTCGACCGCCAGCGCACCGCCCGCGGCGACGCGGTTTTGATCGGCGCTCTGCATGATCAGCGAGCCCATGGCGCGCATCTCGGCCTTGAGAAGGCCGACGGCGTTGGTCAGCTCGTCGCTGCGCAGGGAGTTGGAGCAGACCAGCTCCCCGAAAAACGGCGAGACATGGGCGGGCGTCTTTTTCGCGGGCTTCATCTCCACAAGGCGCACCCGCACCCCGCGTTCGGCGAGCTGCCAGGCGCACTCGCTCCCCGCGAGGCCCGCGCCCAGAACGGTGATCTCAGCCATGGTTTACTCCTCGGCCGCTTTCTTCCCGGCCGCCGGCTTTTTTGCCGTTGTTTTCTTCGCGGCGGGCTTTTTTGCCGCCGCGGCTTTGGTTCCGGAGGCGGTCTTCTTCGACCCGGCGGCGGTCTTCTTTTCGGCGCGCTTCGCCTCGGCGGCGGCCTTCTCCTCCGGCGTTTTCTTCTTGTAGACCCGCTTGTCCTCGGGCACGAAGTTCGGGCAGGCCTCGTTGATGCAGAAGGATTTGAGCGGGCCGCGGCCGCTGTGCTTGAACAGCGTCTTGCCGCAGGCGGGGCAGAAGTCCTTGGTCGGCACGTCCCAGGTGATGAAGCCGCAGTCGGTCCCGCGCTCGCAGGCGTAGAATACATAGCCCTTTTTCGAGGTGCGCTTGAGGATGCGGCCGCCGCACTTGGGGCACTTGCCGGGCATCTCGATCACGATGGGCTTGGTGAAGGTGCACTCGGGGAAGCCGGGGCAGGCCAGGAAGTAGCCGAAGCGGCCCTTCTTGACCACCATCTGCCGTCCGCAGACCTCGCAGTACTCGTCGCTGAGCACATCCGGCACCTTGAGGTGCACGCCCTCCATGGCCTGCTCGGCCTCCTTCAGCTCTTTGCTGAAGCCGCCGTAGAAGCCGGAGAGCACCTGGCGCCACTCGGCCTTGCCGTGCTCGATCTCGTCGAGCTCCGACTCCATCTGGTTGGTGAACTTGAGGTCGACGATGTCGGCGAAATGCTCCTTCATCAGCCCCGTGACCACCTGGCCGAGCGGGGTGGGCTTGAGGTACTTGCCCTCCTTGATGACGTAGTCCCGCGCCGTGATGGCAGAGATCGTCGGCGCGTAGGTGGAGGGGCGTCCGATGCCCTTCTCCTCCATGGCGCGGATCAGCGTGGCCTCGGTATAGCGGGCGGGCGGCTGGGTGAACTGCTGCTCCGGCAGGAGCTTTTCGAGGAAGACGCGCTGGCCCTCCGTCAGACTGGGCAGAGGGTTGGCGAGCTCGTTCGATTCCTCGTCCTTCGCCTCCTCATAGACGGCGGTATAGCCCTTGAACTTGAGCTCGGAGTAGTTGGCGCGGAAGGTATAGCCCGCGGCCTCGACCTCGACGGCCACGTTGTCGTAGACGGCGTTGGCCATCTGACAGGCGGTGAAGCGCCCCCAGATCAGGCGGTAGAGCCGGTACTGCTCCTGCGTCAGATCCTTGCGCACGACCTCGGGAGAGAGGGTGACGTCCGTGGGGCGGATGGCCTCGTGCGCGTCCTGCGCGCCGGCCTTGGTCTTGAAATGCCGCGGCTTGCCGGGGTAGTACTCCGCGCCGTAGTGCTCGGTGATATAGACCCGGGCGCTCTCCAGCGCTTCCTCCGACAGGCGCAGCGAGTCGGTGCGCATGTAGGTGATGAGGCCGATGCTGCCGTGTCCGCTGATCTCCACGCCCTCATAGAGCTGCTGGGCGATGGACATGGTGCGCCGCGGCGTCATGCCGAGGCGGCGCGAGGCCTCCTGCTGGAGGGTGGAGGTGATGAACGGGGGCGCGGGAGATTTCTGCTTCTCCCCGCGCTTGACGGAGCTGACGGTGAACGGGGCGTGCTCGACGGCCCCGACGACCTCGCGGACCTCCTGCTCGTTGTGCAGCTCCTGCTTTTTATCGCCCTTTCCGTGGAAGCGGGCGGTGAAGGTCGAATTCTCCTCGCCGCAGTTAAGCCGTGCGTCGAGCAGCCAGTATTCCTGCGCCGTAAAGCTCTGGATCTCGTCCTCGCGGTCGGAGACCATGCGCGTGGCGACGGACTGGACGCGTCCGGCGCTCAGCCCCTTCTTGACCTTGCGCCACAGCAGCGGCGACAGCTCGTAGCCGACGATGCGGTCCAGGATGCGGCGCGCCTGCTGCGCGTCGACCAGGTCCTGGTCGATGCTGCGCGGATGGCGGATGCTGTCGGTGACGACCTTCTTCGTGATCTCGTTGAAGGTCACGCGCTTGGCCTTGCTGTCGTCCAGCTCCAGAAGCTCCCTGAGATGCCAGGAGATCGCCTCACCCTCACGGTCCGGGTCGGTCGCGAGATAGACGGTCTTCGCCTCCTTTGCTTCCTTCTTCAGTTCGTTGATGAGCTCCTTTTTGTCCCGCACGGGGATGTACTGGGGCTCAAAGCCGTTTTCTATATCCACGCCCATCTTGCTCTTGGGCAGATCTCTCAGATG
>JAUNNC010000147.1 GCA_030531585.1 Eubacteriales bacterium
GTCAAACAGATCGTGGCTCTCCCCGTTGCCGTGCACAAGAACAACGGGTCTGCCATATCCGACATCAGCATAGTGCATCATGACACCGTTGACCCGGATCAAGTGCTTTGCTTCGTAGTGTCCCATGCTCCCCCGCCTCTCCGTCTGATATAAAGCCGATGTCGTTTCAACTTAAGAGTATTATCCCATCAACAGCGGCAAATGTCCAGTTTTTTTGCTTGTACAAGCAGAACAACAGGGCCGAGCGATCGGCCCTGTTGTTCTGTCCGTTTTGTCACAGGATCTTTTTCAGCGTCAGGATGTTCTGACCGTCCTCATACGCGTAGCTCTCTTCGTCCATAAAGACCTTCGTCATATAGATCCCGAGTCCGCCGATCTTCCGGTCCTCGGCCGCGAGCGTCACGTCCGGGTCCTCTTTGGCCAGCGGGTTGTAGGGCGTACCGCAGTCCATGAAGACAAGCGTAAGGCAGGCCGGATCTCCGGAGACTTCCGCGCGGATCCTCGCCGATCCGGTCCCGGGTTTATAGGCATAGTTCGCGATGTTGACATAGATCTCCTCAACAGCTACGGCGATCTGCATCAGCGTTTTCGGCTTGCAGGCATAGGGCGCCAGCCGTTCTTCGACGAAGGCCTGGACCTCCTCCGTGTACTCCCGGAGTGCCTCCAGCTCGATCTCATCCGTACGGAATGAGAGCGTGTCCGTCTTTTCCAGAAGGCCGAGCAGCTCCTGCTTCCACGTCTCGATCTCGCTTCTGCCCTCTTCGCATGCCCGGCGTCCGCGCAGGATCGCTCCCCGGATCAGACGGGTATAGCCGATGATCCGCGCCTTGTTTTCCACCTCGAGCAGTTTATGCTCGCAGTTCGTCCCGAGGTACGCCGCAAGCGCCTTGCGCCAGGAGCTCCGGGCGCTCTCATCATCATAGCCCGGAGCCGCCCGGCCCCGCTTGTGATCCGGCTCGTACGAGCCCACAAACGCGTTATACATGGACGCAAGCTCAAATATCGGATTCCCGACCGACGGCGTGTCCATGTCGATCCGCAGGACCTCGCCGTCGGATTGATCGGAGTTTTCGGCGTGATACTCCCCGTGGATCAGGTGGTCGTCATGCGGGATGGCCTGAAACAGACGCAGCAGTTTATCCCCCGCCGCATCCGGGAGAAGCTCCCGCAGGGAGGCTGCCCAGGAGAGTGCGCGCTCTCTTATGTCCGGGAGTCTGCCATCGGGGACCGGCGTGGCATGGAGCTTATGGAGCATCTTCACGGCCTCTTCCACACCGGAACCCTTTTCGGCCGGGATTGCAGAAAGAGAGCGGGGAGCTCCGTCCTGTTGGAGCTGAGGTGCGTTGTCGGGACGGATGCGGTCTCTCAGTTCAATCCTCATTCTCCGGTTCGTCCTTTCCCTTGAGCTCCACACAGAGCATCGTCAAATCGTCAAACTGCTCGGCGTCCTTTACAAACGCATCCACCGCTTGGCGTACGTTCTTCAGCAGCTTCTCCGGCGAAGCGTCGGGCTCCTCGTTCAGCGCCTCAAGCAAGCGATCCGTCCCGAACATCTGGTTTTCCGCATCGGTGGCCTCGGGGACGCCGTCCGTGTATACGAACAGCTTCGCGCCGGGCTCGAGCTGCACCTGATAATCCTTGTAGCGCACGCCCTCCATGCCGCCGATCACAAAGCCGTGCTTGTCCTTGAGAAGCTCGAACTGTCCGCCCGCGTGCCGGATCACCGGGTATTCATGGCCCGCGTTGGCCGCCGTGAGCAGGCCGGTGGACAGCTCAAGGATGCCTACCCAGACGGTGACGAACATCTCCTCCTGATTGTTGGCGCAGATGTTGTCGTTGGTCTTTTTCAGGATCTCCGCCGGGGAAATGCCGAGCATGGCGCTGCTCTGCAGGACGATTTTGGAGACCATCATGAACAGCGCCGCAGGCACGCCCTTGCCCGAGACATCCGCAATGACCAGACACAGGTGATCGTCGTCAATCAGGAAGAAGTCGTAGAAGTCGCCGCCGACCTCCTTGGCCGGGGTCATGCTCGCGAGGAGATCGAGGTCGTTGCGCTCCGGGAAGGCCGGGAAGATGTGCGGAAGCATATCCGCCTGGATGCGCGTGGCCAGACTCAGCTCTGCGGTGATGCGCTCGTTTTTGGCCGTGACCGCCGTCAGATGATTGATGTATTTTTTCAGCGAATCCGCCATCTCGTTGAAACGGACGGCAAGGTCGCCGATCTCATCGTTGTTTCTCACGACCGCGCGGTAATCGAGATTGCCGCCGCTGATCACGCCGACGTCCTTTTCGAGCGCGATGAGCGGCTCGGTCAGCTTCGCGGAGAATTTGCGCGACGCGGACAGGACAAGCAGCAGAATGACGAGGACGACGGCAAGAAAGACCATGATCAGGGTAAGCACGTTGGAATCCATGGTCTTGACCGGCGCCAGGATCAGCTCCTGCGGCACGTGGATGCAGAGCATCCAGTCAACGCTCGTGATCGGGCAGAAGGCATAGTAGACGCCGGTCTGGGCTTTCTCGACGCCGGTTCGGCGGTTGAGGATCTGGCTGCGCACCGCCTGATCCATGTCGGGATCGTCCTGGATCGAGCTGCTCGCAGCCTCGGGCGCGATGGAGTTGCCCTTGCTGTCCACGAGGAAGGCATAGGCGTTTTCGCCGAGATCCAGCTCAACCACCCGGTCATAGAGATCTGCGATCAGGATATCCATTGCCACGACGCCGGCGGGCTTGCCGGAGGCGTCGTAGAAGGGCGCGGCGCAGCTGATGGTGAGTCCGCGGCCGAAGGAATCCTCATATACGTCCGTAAAGCAGGGCTTTTCGTTTTCCATCGCAAGACGATACCAGCCGGAGTCGCGGAAATCCGCATAGACCTCTCCGTTGTCCTCCGCCGCGCTGATATCGGCATTCTGGTCGTAGGCGATCATGACGCCGCTCTCCGTCTCGAGGTAGATGGATGTAATCAGACCGCGCTCCTCCATCATGACCGGGTGGAAGATCTTCTCCGCATTGCCGAGCAGCTCGATCTCCTTCCTGACCCGATCGACGGACAGTTCTTCCGAGGCGAGCGCCCGCTGCAGCGTGTATACGCCCCCGTTGTTCATGTCCGGCGGATTGACCGGGTGTGGAACGAATTCCTCCGGCGCAACGTAGAGCTGGTGGAGATACTCCGCGAACGCCTCAGTATAACCCGAATACTTTCCCAGCTCCGAATCCGCAAGCAGCGCTTTACTCTGGACCCGCTCGGCAATGTTGTGCTCCATGCGGGTAAGCAGGGCCTCTTCGCTCAGATTCCGGATCCTCTGCATGCTGTAGAGCGCGATCAGTCCCGACAGGAGCAGCGCGGCCACGGCGATCGACAGGACCAGGTGCTGGACCTGCGCGCTGATCGGGCGTCTTTTTTTCTCACTATCCATAGTTTCTCCCTCTATTCCCAGTTTATAACACAATATGGATATAGTTCACCCTGTCCTTATGCGAGTGAACAGAGTAGGCGGCGCGCAGAGCGCGGTGTCTCAGCAGCTTGAGACTCAGGATATCAAGCTCGTCCTCATCCGTGCCGATGTGAAAGGGATTGTATACCTCTCCGCTGTAGCTCAAGCGCAGCGAAATGGTATCCGAGAAGAGGATGGAGCCTTGAATCACCGTCTCCGGCAGCGCTTTGAAAACGCGGATGCTCAGCTCCTCCAGGCAGCTCTCCAGCTCGAAGACCCGTTTCATCCCGACCTTGCGGCGCATCGCCATCATCTCCACAGACTCGTTGACTGCGATCAGCGACTCCGGCGAGGATGTGAGTGAAAACTCGACGTCGGAAGGGACGGAATACCCGGGCGGGCAGATCGGTTTCACACAGAGGATGCTTGACAGCAGGATGTCGACGACGAACCCGACGATCAGGCTCATGGAGGAATAGGCGGCAAAGAGGCGCAGAGAGCCCGTTTTGCCGAGCAGCGGCAGCGAGGCCAGCGCCGCACAGGCCGAGAGCAGCAGGACCAGAAGCAGATACCGCAGCATATCCCGGGCGGTTTTAAGCGCGGGTCGGTGGGCGTTCGGCAGTCGATACCAGAGCAGCCAGATCCCGAGACCGACAATCAGATTGGCGATACATTCGGCGGCTACATACTGCCAGGCGGTCGACAGCAGCAGCGCGCTGATTAGACATCCCGCGCAGGTCCCGAGGACCGCATACAGGCCGAAAAACAGGCCGACCGTCGCGGGGAGGAAGCTTTTCAGACCCACGATCGGCCCGAAGCCGAGATATCCGGTTTTCTGAATCGCAAGATCCAGCACCAGATATAACAGGGCGCTCAGGCCAAAGTACCGCAGGGCTTCCCGATCAGGCTTTTGCATGAGCACGCCTCCTTTTCAGTCGTCCATAGATACTGCTGTCCGCCGCCAGGATGCCGAGCACCATCACCAGCGCGCCGACTGCGCGCATGGGCGTAATCGTCTCTTTTGGCATTCCGAAGAGCGCGGCCATCACCGGAGACATCATCATGGTCATGACGACCTCGCTGGAAAAAATCAGAGAGGTATTGAGCGGGCTGACATAGCGCAGCGCGTAGATCTGCACGATCCCGTACAGACCGCGGATAAAGAAGCTGATGTAAATGACGCCTGCCCAGAACGCGGGGTCCGTCGGGAGGCTCATGCCGATCTGCTTGACCTTGGCCTCGGCAGACCACATGGCCCAGGAGAACAGGAAGGAGAAAAACATCTGACCCATGGCGATCACCGAAGGGTTCGAGTTGTGGGAAAAACGGCCCATCGTGAGGATATAGAAGGAAAAGCTGATATCCGCCAGCAGCAGGAAGAGCACGCCCTTGCGCAGCAGGCCGGAGACGTCGGCGTTCATCATCAGGAACAGCCCCGCAAGCACGATCACGATCCCGGGATAGCTGCGCCGATCCGGCTTCTCCTTGAAAAACAGCTTTCCCAGGATCGGCACGAACACAAAATATGCAGACAGCACGCTCGCGCAGACCGTCGCTCCGACATTGGCGGAGCCGGCAAGCAGAAAGACGTTGAAGCAGACCAGCTCCGCCGACAGCAGGAGCGACTGGCCCACCTGGAGTCCGTCGACGCGGGCCAGCTCCCTGTAGAAGAAGAGCAGCATGATCAGAAAGCCCACGAGGTTTGTGATGCAGAGAAAAGAAAACTGTGAAACCTCTTCCGGAACGCCTGCCAGAAACGCATACTGGATCGACGCAAAAAAAGTGATGAAGAGAAGAGAGATATTGGCTTCCAGCTTGTTCATAGGCTACAGTTCCTCCGCGCAGTACTTGTACAGCATCCGATCGGGGCGGTAGGACAGCTTGCATTCCCGCAGACCCGCAATGCCCAGATCCTCTT
>JAUNNC010000011.1 GCA_030531585.1 Eubacteriales bacterium
ACTCCAGAATGCGGGCGTCGGGGCCTTCGGTGTAGACGATCTTGCGGGGATTGGCTTTCAGAATTTCGACCAGATTTTCAAACATGGTTGTTCCCTCCGGTGTGTATTTTGGTTTACCTCATTCATTCTACTCCCTGTGCGGCGCTTTTTCAAGAATTTTGCGAACTTTTCTATTTACAAAGCGCCCCGGGCCGGATATAATATACGAACTGTAATCAAACCGGACAAGAGGGATCAACCATGGAACGCAGCTTTCCCGAAACGCTCTCCGCCCTGCGGCGGGAGCGCAACATCAGCCAGCGCTGTGCGGCGGCCGAGCTCGGCATCAGCCAGGCGCTGCTCAGCCACTACGAAAACGGCGCGCGCGAGCCGGGTCTCGGCTTCGTCTGCCGCGCCTGCGATTACTACGGGGTCAGCGCCGACTACCTGCTCGGCCGGAGCGAGCGGCCCGACGCCGCCGCCAGCGCCGCCGGCACCGCCGCAGCCTTCCTCGAACAGATGCAGACGCTCATCACCGACGCCCGTCAGGCGCTCGGCGAGTACGCGCAGAAGGAGAAGGACGCATGATACACCGGGAAAATATCCGCAACTTCTCCATCATCGCGCACATCGACCACGGCAAGTCCACGCTCTCCGACCGCCTCATCGAGAAATGCGGCGCGGTCGAGGAGCGCATCATGGAGGACCAGATCCTCGACAACATGGATCTCGAGCGCGAGCGCGGCATCACGATCAAGGCCCGCGCCGTGGGATTGAACTACCAGGCCGCCGACGGGGAGAGCTATACCTTCAACCTCATCGACACCCCGGGCCACGTGGACTTCAACTACGAGGTCTCCCGCTCGCTCGCCGCCTGCGAGGGTGCGATCCTCGTCGTCGACGCCTCCCAGGGCGTCGAGGCCCAGACCCTGTCCAACACCTATCTCGCGCTGGACAACAATCTGGAGATCCTGCCGGTCATCAACAAGATCGACCTGCCCGCCGCCGACCCGAAGCGCGTTAAGGAGGAGATCGAGGAGATCATCGGCCTGCCCGCCATGGACGCGCCCGAGATCAGCGCCAAGGCCGGGATCAACATCGACGCCGTGCTCGAGGACATCGTCAAAAACGTCCCCGCCCCGTCGGGCGATCCGGACGCGCCGCTCAAGGCCCTTATCTTCGACAGCCAGTACGACAACTACCGCGGCGTCATCGTCCTGATGCGCCTCATCGACGGCCGCATCCGCCGCGACAGCGAGATCCGGCTCATGGGCACCGGCGCGCGCTACAAGGTCGTGGAGGTCGGGCACCTGCGCCCGATCGGGCTCGAGCCCTGCGACGAGCTTTCCGCGGGCGACGTGGGCTACTTCACCGCCAGCATCAAGAACGTGTCCGACACCCAGGTGGGCGACACCGTCACCGACGCGCTCAATCCCACCGCCGAAGCCCTGCCCGGCTACCGGCCCGCGCGGCCCATGGTTTTCTGCGGCATCTACACCGAGGACGGCTCGAAGTACCCCGATCTGCGCGACGCGCTCGACAAGCTCAAGCTCAACGACGCCTCCCTGTCCTACGAGCCGGAGAGCTCGGTCGCCCTCGGCTTCGGCTTCCGCTGCGGCTTTCTGGGCATGCTGCACATGGAGATCATCCAGGAGCGGCTCGAGCGCGAGTTCGACCTCGAGCTCGTCACGACCCTGCCCTCGGTCATCTACAAGGTCGTCAAGACCGACGGCAGCACCGTCATGGTCGACAACCCCCACAACTACCCGGACGTGGCCTCGATCGCCGAGGCCTACGAGCCCTACGTCAGCGTCTCGATCATCACGCCCAACGAGTTCGTCGGCAACATCATGCCCCTGTGCCAGGACCGCCGCGGCGAGTACAAGAACATGCAGTATCTCGACCAGCGCCTCGTGGAGCTGCACTACGAGATGCCGCTCAACGAGATCATCTACGACTTCTTCGACACGCTCAAGGCCCGCACCAAGGGCTACGCCTCGCTCGACTACGAGCTTTCGGAGTACAAGCCCTCGGATCTGGTGAAGGTCGACATGCTGCTAAACGGCGATCAGGTCGACGCGCTCAGCTTCATCGCCCACCGCGAGAAGGCCTACCCCCGCGCCCGGAAGCTGTGCGAGAAGCTCAAGGAGAACATCCCGCGCCAGCTCTTCGAGGTGCCGATCCAGGCGGCCATCGGCGGCAAGATCATCGCCCGCGAGACCGTCAGGGCCATGCGCAAGGACGTGCTGGCCAAGTGCTACGGCGGCGACATCACGCGCAAGAAGAAGCTGCTCGAAAAGCAGAAGGAGGGCAAGAAGAAGATGCGCCAGCTCGGCACGGTCTCCATCCCGACCGAGGCCTTCCTGGCCGTCCTCAAGCTCGACGAATAAGGACCTGTTATCTTTTTCTTGTCATCCGCGCATATTTATAGTATAATAAACAGCCGGTTTGCCGCAGGGCAAACGGTTTCAACCCGTTTTTTTCCGGAAAGGGGGCGCCATTCGTGGTAAACATCAACACCGATATGGGGCGCATCAGCATCACCAGCGAGGTCCTGACCTATCTGGCCGGCGTCGCGGCGACGGGCTGCTTCGGCGTCAAGGGCATGATCGGACGCAGCAAGGACGGCGGCGCGCTGCAGCTTCTGCGCAGGGAGTCGATGTCCAAGGGCGTGACCGTCCACAACAACGACGACGGCTCGATCTCCCTCGAGCTGCACATCGGCGTGGATCACGGCGTGAACATGGGCGCCGTCTCCAAGAGCATCATCAACGAGGTCAGCTACAAGCTGTCCCGGTCCGCGGGCGTGCCCGTCCGCCGGGTCGATGTGTATATAGACACGATCATCGGGTAAGCGAGGTAAGTTCACTTGAGAGATATGATCAACGCCGCAGCCTTCAAGGACTGTATGCTCTGCGCCTACGCCGCGCTGCAGGCCAACGTTCAGACGATCAACGACCTGAACGTCTTCCCCGTCCCCGACGGCGACACCGGCACCAACATGGGCCTGACCATGGAGCGCGCCGCCCAGGAGCTGCGGAAAAAGGATTTTGACACGGTCGCGGCCGCGGCCGACTGCGTGGCCTCCGCCCTGCTGCGGGCCGCGCGCGGCAACTCGGGCGTGATATTGAGCCTGCTGTTCCGCGGAATCTCCAAAAAGCTCAAGGGCCTGCACGAGGCCGACGCCAAGACCTTCGCCGCCGCCATGCAGGAGGGCGTCGAGGCCGCCTACAAGGCCGTCATGAAGCCCGCCGAGGGCACGATCCTCACGGTCTCCCGCCTGGCCTCCGCCGCTGCGGCCGAGACCGCCGCAAAGGACGCGGGGCTCGAGAAGACCTTCGAGGCCGCGATCCGCGCGGGCGATCAGGCCCTGGCCGACACCATCAATCTCAACCCCGTGCTCAAAAAGGCCGGCGTCGTGGACGCGGGCGGCATGGGCTACATGGTCATCCTCAAGGCCATGTTTGACTCCCTGCGCGGGACCTTTACCGCGCCGACGGACCAGATCCGCATCGAGGAGGTCGTGGAGAACCCCGCCGGCTACGATCCGCGCGAGAACATCACCTTCGCCTTCGACACGGTCTACATCGTGCGCAAAAACGATCCGAACGTCGATCTCGAGCCGCTGCGCGCGTATCTCGGCAGCGTGGGCGACAGCCTGGTCATCAACGAGGATGATGAGATCTTCAAGGTCCACGTCCACACCGACACCCCGGGCCAGGTCCTGACCGAGAGCCAGAAGTACGGTACGCTGGAGCTGGCCAAGATCGAGAACATGGTGCTCCAGGCCGACCAGCAGGCCAGCGGACAGAAGACCATCAGCACCGAAGATCTGGACAAAATCGAGGAGGAGCTGGAGGCCGCCGAGCCGGAGAGCGTGCCGCCCGAGAAGCAGTTCGGCGCGGTGGTCGTCGCCGCGGGCGACGGGATGCAGCAGCTGTTCCGGGAGCTCGGCGCGGACCGCGTCGTCACCGGCGGGCAGACCATGAACCCCTCCACCGACGACATCCTGCGCGAGATCAACCGCACCCCGGCCGAGACGGTGTTCGTGCTGCCCAACAACAAGAACATCATCATGGCCGCCGAGGCCGCGGCGGAGCTGTGCAGGGACAAGCGCGTCATCGTCATCCCGACGAAGACCGTGCCCCAGGGCATCTCGGCGCTGCTGAACTTCAACATCGACGACAACGAGGAGCCGCTGGTCGAGGCCATGAAGGAGGCCGCCGCCAACGTGCACACCGCGATGGTGACCTACGCCGCGCGCGACTCCGACTTCGACGGCCACCAGATCCACGCGGGCGAGTACCTCGCGCTGCTCGACGGCTCGCTGCTCGGCAGCTACAGCAGCGAAAAGACCCTGCTCAAGGAGCTGGGCTGGGCCTTCAACGACTTCGACCCCGAGTTCATCACCGTCTACTACGGCCAGGACGTGGACGAGTACGACGCCCGCGAGGCGGCGGAGTCCATCGCCGGCTGCTTCCCCGACGCGGAGCTGAGCGTGGTGGACGGCGGCCAGCCGGTCTACTACTACATGATCAGCGTGGAGTAAGACAATCGAACAAAAGAGAAGGCGGCCATGCGGGAGCGTTCCCGCATGGCCGCATTTATTGTCGGATCATTTCAGCATTTCCAGCACCAGCGATTCCCAGTCCTCATAGCTCCGGCTGCCGACAAGCAGGGGCGAGTCCCCCTGCCCGGGGGTGAGGATGTGGCCGTCCCCGTCCACGAAGACCGTCGTGGGGACGTAGCCCGACTGGAACCTGTCAAACGCCTGCGTGTAGCGGAGGATCGGATAGGTGACGCCGGTATTCGCCAAAACGGCGTCGACCTCCTTCTCCATGCCCTCCGTCTGGTATACGCCGAGGATCTGGAAGCCCTGCTCCCGGTAGCTCTGCCAGAGCGTCTCCAGGTCGGGCATCTCCCCGACGCAGGGTCCGCACCACGGCTCCCAGAAGTTGATCATGGTGAGGGCGTGTCCCCGGAAGACGCTCTCGTCGTAAGCGCTGCCGTCCCGGTCGGAGGTCGAGAACGTGAAGTCCGGCGCATACGCGGGCTCGGGCGTGGGCTCCGGGGTCGGCTCGGGAGTGGGCGCAGGGGTCGGCTCCGGCGGCGGAGCCGGTGCGGCGGCGGGCGCGGACGTCTCCGCGGGTTCGGGCGCGGCGTGGGAGGCCGCGCAGGCACAGAGCGTGAACAGCAGCGCCGCGGTCAGAAGCAGGGCAAACAGTCGTTTCATGTCGTTCTCCTTTTTTATTGTTCTCCGTGTCCTGGAGACCGGAAGAGACATGGCCGGTTCCGGTCATGTCTCTCTCTTTTGTCTCTTTTGCCGCTTATGCGGGGCGGACCTGGTCCTTGACGATCTCCACGACCTGGGGCACCCACTCGTGGATCAGGGCGTTCACGTCCACATTGTTGCGCTCTCCGATGCGCTGCTCGATGACGGCGCCGATGCGGTCGGTGTCCGCGCCCGTCAGCGTGCCGACGCCGGCGCAGACGATGCCGACGGCGATGCAGATGGCGACAATGACCAGAACGATCCTCCAGCCTTTTTTCATGACAGCGGCACCTCCTTATAGCACCACCTGCGTGCGAGCGCGCAGACGCCGCGGATCAGACCGGGGATGACCCCGACGATCAGCCAGATAAAGATCCACAGAAACAGCAGCGCCAGGGCCAGCACGATCAGCGTGCAGCCGAGCACCAGCAGGATGTCCGCAAAGACCGTGAAGCTCCCGAAGGTCGTCAGGAGCCCGGTGACGCCCAGCCATCCGGCGAACGCGCCGACGCCCAGGGCGAGGGCCGCAGGAGCCAGCAGCAGCACAATGCACAGCAGGGTGAGCGGCACGGCAAACAGCAGGAAGAGGATCAGCAGGCCGACGCGCGGCTTGCTCTTTGTAAACAGCGGTCTCTCCCCGGCGCGGATCCCCGAGCGGCGTCTGTCCGCCTGCCGCGGGGCGGGCGGCTCCGGCGCGGAAAAGCTCTCCCCGGGTTCGGAAACGAGCTCCGGCTTTTCGATCTCAAAGAACGGAGGCGGGGCGGGCACGGCGCTCTGACGCTCCTCCCTGACGGGCTCGGCGTCGTCCTGCGGGAATGCGGGCTTTTCGTCAAAGGAAAACGACGTCTCGTTCACACCCGCCGGCGCGGGCGCGTCCTCCTGCATGCCGAAATGCTCCGGGAAGGCGTCCGTCTCCTCAGAGGAAGAAGGCTCCGATGCAACGGGCTCCGCCGCGGGGACAGGCTCGTCCGCGGGGACAGGCTCCGCCGCGGGCGCGGGGATGTTGAAGAACAGATCGGTCTGCTCGGCGGGGGCGGGCTCCGGGGCGGGTTCCGCCTCCGGCTCGTCAAAGAGGGCGGTCTCCTTCGCGGCGTCCTCAAACAGAGAGAACTGATCCGCCGAGACCCGGCTGACCGGCGCGCCGAGCTCCGCGGCCTGCGCGCGCAGCTTTTCGATCACCTGTACAAACGCGGGCTCATCCGCATCCTGCGCTTCTCCGCGCGACTGCGCCTGGACCTGGAGCTTGCGCTCGCGGGCGTCGTAGGCGCGGGCGAGGTTGACGGCCTGCCGTGTCGGAGAGACCAGCATCTGCAGCACGCCCGTCTCGTCGTCGGTCTCGTCAAAGAGGCTGCTGTACATGGCCAGGGCGCGCTCCCGGTCCTCCTCATACATGAAGGTCAAAAGACGCCCAAGCTCCGTCAAAAATTTCTGTTTATTGATAGCTCTCACCTCCGGTAAGAATCGCTCAATCACAGGCATTATACGCGATCATGCGCAATTGGTCAAGGAAATTCTTACGAAAAAATGTCAAAACATTTCCCGGAAAAACAATCCCCGCCCGGCGGGGCACTTGACAAGGTCCCCAACTCCCGATAAAATATGGTCCTGCGCAATGCGAATAATCCGCGGGGCGGGAGCCCCGCGACTGAGAGGTATCGATATGGCCAAGGATAAGAGAGTCGAACAGATCACCGATATGGAGGTGGACTTCGCCCAGTGGTATACCGACGTGTGCCGCAAGGCGGAGCTGGTGGAGTACGCCTCGGTCAAGGGCTTCACGATCCTGCGCCCCTACGGCTACGCCATCTGGGAGAACATGCAGCAGATCATGGACGCCGAATTCAAGAAGACCGGGCACGTCAACGTCGCCATGCCGGTGCTGATCCCCGAGAGCCTGTTGAAGAAGGAGGGCGAGCTGGTCAACGGCTTCGCGCCCGAGGTCGCCTGGGTCACCATGGGCGGCAGCGAGCAGCTCGAGGAGCGCCTGGCCTTCCGTCCGACCTCCGAGACCATGTTCTGCGACCACTGGTCGCGCGTGCTGCACTCGTACCGCGAGCTGCCGATGCTCTATAACCAGTGGTGCTCCGTGATCCGCTGGGAGAAGACCACCCGTCCCTTCCTGCGCTCGCGCGAGTTCTGGTGGCAGGAGGGCCACACCATCCACGAGACCGCCGAGGAGGCGCAGGCGGAGACCGAGCAGCAGCTCAACTGCTACGCCGACTTCTTCGAGAACATCCTCGCCATCCCCGTGGTGCGCGGCCGCAAGACCGACAAGGAGAAGTTCGCCGGCGCCGAGGCCACCTATACGGTGGAGTGCCTGATGAAGGACCACAAGGCCCTGCAGGGCGCGACCTCCCACTACTTCGGGGACAAGTTCTCCCGCGCCTACGACGTGACCTTCACCGGCCGCGACAACAAGCTGCAGTACCCCTTCCAGACCTCCTGGGGCTCCACGACCCGCATGATCGGCGCGGTCATCATGGCCCACGGCGACAACAGCGGTCTGGTCCTGCCCCCGCGCATCGCGCCCATCCAGGTCGTGGTGGTGCCCGTGGCGATGCACAAGGAGGGCGTGCTCGACAAGGCGCGCGAGCTGGAGGCCGCCCTGAAGGCCGCGGGCGTGCGCGTCACGCTCGACGACAGCGACAACAGCCTCGGCTGGAAGTGCGCGCAGTATGAGATGAAGGGCGTGCCCCTGCGCGTGGAGCTCGGCCCCCGGGATATCGAGAACGGCGTGTGCGTGGCGGTCCGCCGCGACAGCGGCGAGAAGACCACGGTGCCGCTCGCGGAGCTGACGCAGCGCGTGCCGGAGCTGCTGGACGCGGTGCAGAAGGGCCTGTACGAGAAGGCGAAGCTCAACCTCGAGGAGCATATCTTCGCGGCGCACTCCATCGAGGAGGCCAGGGCCCTGCAGGAGGAGCGCGGCGGCTTCATCAAGACCATGTGGTGCGGCGAGCTCGCGTGCGAGACGGCCATGAAGGAGCAGGCCGGGATGAGCTCCCGCTGCCTCCCCTTCGAGCAGGAGCAGCTCGACACGGTCTGCGCCTGCTGCGGCAAGCCCGCCAAACAGATGATCTACTGGGGCGTGGCGTACTGAGCCAAATACAACGCGGAAAGCCCTCGGAGCAAAGCTCCGAGGGCTTTCCGCGTTGTCGGATTTATCCCTCAACGGGAAAAACCGGGCCGCGCAGGCGGTCGCCTTCCAGGAGATATACATAGAGAAAGCCTTCCTTTGACAGGGTCTGCAGCTGTTCGGCCACATACCACTCCTGCCACGCTTCCTCACTACAGCACTCGTGTTCCCCCATGACATAATCGGGGCCGGAGGCCGTATACGGAAGCTTCTGGGCATGCAGCTTCTCCAGAGTCTTCTCCGGGGTCTCATACTTGGAAGCAACATAGGTAATCTTCATCTTGAACGCCTCCTTTCCGTATTCTTTTTCCAGCTATGTTATAGCACTGTTGCACAAAAAACGCAAGCGTTTTTTCGAAATATTTAAAAGATTCGTGCAAAAATGCCCTCGCGTCCCGCTGTTCGGCTCGACGGGCCGGGCCAAAAAACCGAAAAGAGCCCGTCCGGATCGGACAGGCTCGTTTCGGGTAATATGAGAATTACACAGCGCGGGTGACCTTGCCGCTGCGCAGGCAGCGGGTGCAGACGTAGACATGCTTGGGAGAGCCGTCCACGATGGCCTTGACGCGCTTCACATTGGGCTTCCAGCTGCGGTTGGATCTTCTGTGGGAGTGGCTGACCTGAATCCCGAAGGTCACGCCCTTGTCGCAGAACTCACACTTGGCCATTGACGAAGCACCTCCTTGCTCGTGTTGGCTGCCGAGAAGACAGCTTAGTTATAATAGCAGATGAAAACTGCAAATGCAAGAAAAATTTCACCTTTTCGTAAAAAACCTTTGAAACGCATTTACGCCCGGGTGCGTGGAAAAGTGTTGCCAAACGCCGGTGAACTGAGTAAAATAGAAACGGAAGGCTTTTCGCCTCTTTCGGTCAAAGAAAGGAGCCGCCTATGCGCAGCAAATATTCGGTAAAGCTCAAGAGCGTGGTGGAGGAGCACGGGCTCAAACCGCTGACGCTCTCCAAAAACTATGAGTCGGCGCTGGTCACGACCGCCGACGTCAACCGTCCCGCCATGCAGCTGACCGGGTTCTACAACTACTTCGACCCCCGGCGCATCCAGATCATGGGCCGCGTCGAGAGCACCTATCTCGACACGCTGTCCACCGAGGAGCGGCTGCGCACCTTCGAGCGCTTCATGCAGTACGATATCTGCGCGCTCGTCATCTGCCACGGCGTGCCCGCCTTTCCCGAGTGCATCGAGATGGCGCGCAAGTATGACCGCAGCGTCTTCATCACCGAGATGGACACCTCGGAATTCCAGGCCGACGTGATCCACTCGCTGAAGAAATCGCTGGCCCCGCGCGTGACCCTGCACGGCGTGCTGGTCGAGATCTACGGCGAGGGCCTGTTCCTGATGGGCGACAGCGGCATCGGCAAGAGCGAGACCGCGCTCGAGCTCATCAAGCGCGGCCACCGCCTGATCGCCGACGACGCCGTGGAGATCCGCCGCATCAACCGCGACACCCTGATGGGCTCCGCGCCGGAGATGATCCGCTATTACATGGAGGTGCGCGGCATCGGCGTCATCAACGTCCGGCACCTCTACGGCATGGGCGCCGTCAAGCCCGAGACCAAGATCGACCTCGTCGTGCAGATGGAGTCCTGGGAGGAGGGCAAGGCCTACGACCGCCTCGGCCTGACCAGCGAAACCGCCACGATCCTCGGCATGACCCTGCCGCAGGTGACGATCCCGGTCCGCCCCGGGCGCAACCTCGCCGTCATCATGGAGCTGGCCGCCATGAACAACCGCCAGAAAAAGATGGGCTACAACGCCGCCGAGGCCCTCGCCTCCGAGCACGACGCCGCCATCGACGCGGGGCTGTTTTAGTCGAAATCCTTCTTTCGGAGCGTGACCATGGAACAACTGGAACTTGCCATTCAGGAGATCAAACAGGCGCTGCCCGGGCTCGAGCTGCATGAGAACGAGCCCATGGCCGCGCACTGCTCCTTCAAGATCGGAGGCCCGGCGCGCGCCCTGGCCGTGCCGCAGGACGTGACGAGCCTCTGCCGCCTGTGCTACCTGCTCAAGAAGCACGAGCTCGCGCCCTACATGCTCGGCAACGGCACCAACATCCTCTTCCCGGACGAGGGGCTGCCCGATCTCTTCCTCATCAGCACCGCGAAGCTCGACAGGCTCTTCCTGCTGCCCGACGGGGCCATCTACGCCGAGTGCGGGGTCTCGCTGGCGCGGCTGGCGGGCTTTGCCCAGCAGAACGCGCTGACCGGTCTGGAGTTCGCCTCCGGCATCCCGGGCACCGTGGGCGGCGGCCTGATCATGAACGCGGGCGCCTACGGCGGCGAGCTCAAGGACGTCGTTGAGAGCGTCGTCGTCCAGTACCTGCCCGAGCAGGCCATGTATGAGCTCACCAACGAGCAGTGCCGCTTCGGCTACCGCACGAGCCTGTTCCAGAAGACGGGCGGCATCGTCATCCTCTCGGCGGTGTTCCGGCTCGAGCCCGGCGACGGCGAGGCCATCGCCGAGAAGATGCGCGAGCTCAACGCCCGCCGCCGCGACAAGCAGCCGCTCGACCTGCCCTCGGCGGGCAGCGCCTTCAAGCGGCCCGAGGGCCACTACGCCGCCGCGCTGATCGAGCAGGCCGGACTCAAGGGCTATGCCATCGGCGGCGCGCAGGTGTCCGAGAAGCACGCGGGCTTCGTCGTCAACCGCGGCGGCGCCACCTCGCACGAGGTGCACGAGCTCATGCGCCACATCCGCAGGACCGTCTACGAGCACAGCAAAATCGCGCTCGAGCCGGAGATGATCCTGCTGCCGCCGGACTTCAAAGTCGAGGACCACGGCCCGCAGATCCCGCTGCACCGGGTCTGGGGCCCGGGCGTCGAAGAAGAGAAAGGATAAACGATGGATTTTCTGATTATCACGGGCCTGTCCGGCGCGGGCAAGAGCCGCGTCGCCGATATGCTGGAGGATCTGGACTACTACTGCGTCGACAACATGCCGGTCGCGCTGATGCCCAAGTTCGCCGAGCTGTGCATCGCCACCGGCGGCCGCTACGAGAAGGTCGCGCTCGTGACCGACGTGCGCGCCAAGAACAGCTTCGACGAGCTGCTCAAGACCCTCGACCAGCTCAAGGAGATGAACTGCAACGTCCGCATCCTGTACATGGACGCGGACGTGCCGACCATCGTGCGCCGCTACAAGGAGTCGCGCCGGCCTCACCCGCTGGCGCAGCGCGGCAGCACGATCGAGGACGCCGTCTATAAGGAGATCGACCTGCTGACCCCGGTGCGCGAGCGCGCGGATTTCATCGTCAACAGCTCCGCGCTCACGCTCGGCCAGCTGCAGTCGCGCCTGTTCACGCTCTTCTCGCCCGAGGGCAGCCGCCGCGAGATCGACATCACGGTCGAGGCCTTCGGCTTCAAATACGGCATCCCGCTCGACGCCGACCTGATGTTCGACGTGCGCTTCCTGCCCAACCCCTTCTATCTGGAGGAGCTGCGCCCGATGACCGGGCTCGACCGCCAGGTGGCCGAGTATGTCTTCCGCAGCGTCCAGACCCGCACCTTCATGACCAAGCTTGCGGACATGCTGGACTTCCTGATCCCGCTGTACGTGGAGGAGGGCAAGACCAGCCTCATCATCGCCATCGGCTGCACCGGCGGCCGCCACCGCAGCGTCTGCATCGCCTCGGCCGTGAACGAGTACCTGCGCGCCAAGGGCTACCGGTCCACCAACGTCAACCGCGACATCCAGAAGTAAGGGGGAGCCGCCATGTCCTTCTCTTCCGGGGCCAAGGCTGAGCTCTGCCGCGACCGCTGCGAGCGGAAAGACCTCGCCGTGGCCGAGAGCTGCGGCGTGCTGCTCTACTGCCACAGCTTCACGCCCAGAGAGATCCGCATCATCACCGCGAGCCCGGACTTCGCCGCGCGTCTGCCGCGGCTGTTCAGGCGCGCCTTCCAGCTGGACTTCGACGTGCTGCCGGACGAGGGCGCCTCCGGCAAGCGCAGCTTCGTGATCCGGGACGAGAAAAAGCTCTCCCGGATCTTCGACGCCTTCGGGATGGAGCGCCTCGGCGCGCTCTCGCACCACATCAACTACGGCATCCTCGAGGAGGACGCGGCCCGCGCGGCCTTCATCCGGGGCGCCTTCCTCGCGGGAGGCAGCGTCACCGATCCCGAAAAGCGCTACCACCTGGAGCTTGCCACCGCGCACCGCAGCGTCAGCCGCGAGGCGCACAGCCTGCTGCTGGAGATGGGCTTCTCCCCGCGGGAGACCGAGCGTGCGGGCAACGCCCTGCTGTACTTCAAGCAGGCCGATGCCATCGCCGACTTCTTCACCGCCCTCGGCGCACCGACTACGGCCCTGGCCGTCATGACCGCCAAGGTGGACAAGGAGATGCGCAACACCGTCACCCGGCAGATCAACTGCGACACGGCCAACGCAGACAAGACCGTCGCCGCCGCGCAGGAGCAGCTCGCGGCCATCCGCCGCATCGTGAAGGAGTACGGCACGCTCGACGTGCTGCCGGAGCCGCTGCGCGACGCGGCACTGCTGCGCGTCACCAACCCCGAGGCGAGCCTTGCGGATCTGGCGCAGCTGAGCATCCCGCCCGTCACCAAGAGCTGCCTGAGCCACCGCCTGAAAAAAATCATGAGCCTCGCGCCGGGAGAATAGCGCTTGACAGTGACGGGACCGCAGGATATAATGATAACGAAAAAGGCGTTGCCAAATAGCGGCTCCGTCCAATTACGTTATCTTATTTCTAAGAAACCGTCACTGGCCAGAGTGGCGGTTTCTGCTTTTTACAGTAATCGTTACCGTGCATCCGAAGATGTGGAACGTTAATGTAATCGGCATGGCAGCACCCCCTCTCGGGTGGTGTGACGGAACCGCACAAAAAAGCCCAATCAAAGCACTTGGCTTTGATTGGGAGAGGAAGAAGGAAGGAGCGAAAGGGAGCGTTTGCGGCGCTTACGCAAACCGCAGACGTGAACTGGAGCGAGTTTCTTCTGACGAGGCAACGCCCGCTCCGAAGAGCAGCTATATTTTACAAATTACGACCGTTTTTGTCATCCGGGACTGCCCCGGTCACAGGAGTAGCCAATGTCGTTCGTCCACCTGCATCTGCATACCGAATACAGCCTGCTCGACGGCGCCTGCCGCACGGACAGGCTCGCGCAGCGCGCGAAGGAGCTGGGGCAGAGCGCCGTCGCCGTCACCGACCACGGGGTCATGTACGGCGCGGTCGCCTTCTACAAGGCCTGCCGGGCCGCGGGCGTCAAGCCGGTCATCGGCTGCGAGGTCTACGTCGCGCCGCGCTCGCGGCTCGACCGCGAGCACGGGCGCGACAACGAATACAGCCACCTGATCCTTCTGTGCCGGAACGAGACCGGCTACCGCAACCTCTGCTATCTGGTCTCCTCGGGCTTCACGGAGGGCTTCTATGTCCGGCCCCGCATCGACTGGCCGCTGCTGCACGAGCACGCGGAGGGCCTTGTGTGCCTGTCGGGCTGCCTCGCGGGCTTCATCCCGCAGAGCATCCTGCGCGGCGATCTCGAGGCGGCGCGGGCCAAGGCGCTCGAGCTGCGCGAGTTGTTCGGGCCCGACGGCTTTTATCTGGAGATCCAGGATCACGGCATCCCCGACGAGCGCCGGGCGGCCGAGGGGCTGATCCGCCTGTCGGAGGAGACCGGCATCCCGCTGGTCGTGACGAACGACGCGCACTATCTGACGCAGGACGACGCCTACGCCCAGGACGTGCTGATGTGCATCCAGACGGGCAAGACCGTGGACGAGCCGAACCGCCTGCGCTTCGAGACGCAGGAGTTCTATCTCAAGAGCGAGGAGCAGATGCGCGCCCTCTTCCCCGACCACCCCGAGGCCGCCGACAACACCGTGAAGATCGCGGAGCTGTGCAATTTTGATTTCGAGTTCGGCAACTACAAGCTGCCGCGCTTCAAGCTCCCCGCCGGGGAGACGGACAGCTGGGAGTATCTGAAAAAGCTCTGCGAAAAAGGCTTTGCCGAGCGCTTCCCCGACCGGCCCGAGATCCACGGACAGCTCGAGTACGAGCTGGACATGATCCACCGGATGGGCTTTGTGGACTATTTCCTGATCGTCTCGGACTTCATCGGCTACGCCAAGCGCAGCGGCATCCCGGTCGGACCCGGGCGCGGCAGCGCCGCGGGCAGCGTCGTGAGCTACTGCCTGCACATCACCGACGTCGACCCCATCCGCTACAGCCTCTTCTTCGAGCGCTTCCTCAACCCCGAGCGCGTGAGCATGCCCGACATCGACGTGGACTTCTGCGTCAACCGCCGGGGCGAGGTGATCGACTACGTCAACCGCGTCTACGGCCACGACCACGTGGCGCAGATCGTGACCTTCGGCACCATGGCCGCCCGCGCCGCCATCCGCGACGTGGGGCGCGTGCTGAACATGAGCTACGCCGAGACCGACGCGGTCGCCAAACAGGTGCCCATGGCCCTGAACATGACCCTCGACGAGGCCCTGCGCCTGTCCAAGCCCCTGCGCGAGATGGCCGAGAAGGACGAGCGCGTCAAGCGTCTGATCGACACGGCCCGCGCGCTCGAGGGCATGCCCCGCCACGCCTCGACCCACGCGGCGGGCGTGGTCATCACCGACCGGCCGGTCTACGAGTACGTGCCGCTGGCGATGAACGACGAGTCCGTGGTCTGCCAGTACCCGATGACGACGCTCGAGGAGCTGGGGCTTCTCAAGATGGACTTTCTGGGGCTTCGGAACCTCACGGTGCTCGACGACGCCGAAAAGCTCGTTCGGCGGGAGCAGCCGGATTTCCGCATCGCGGACGTGCCCGACGACGACCGGGAGACCTTCGAGATGCTGGCCGCCGGCAAGACCGAGGGCGTGTTCCAGCTCGAGAGCGCGGGCATGACCGCGGTCTGCACCGGCATCAAGGCCAAGAGCATCGAGGACATCACGGCCATCATCGCCCTGTACCGCCCGGGCCCGATGGACTCCATCCCCAAATTCATCGAGTGGTCGCAGCACCCGGAGAAGATCCGCTACAAGCACGAGAGCCTGCGGCCCATCCTCGCCGTCACCTACGGCTGCATCGTCTATCAGGAGCAGGTCATCGAGATCTTCCGCTCGCTGGCGGGCTTCTCGCTGGGTCAGGCCGACAACATCCGCCGCGCCATGTCCAAGAAGAAGCACAAGGTCATCGACGCCGAGCGCATCGCCTTCGTCCACGGGGACGCCGAGCGCGGCATCGACGGCGCGGTCAGGCGGGGCATCCCCGAGGCTGTCGCCAACTCCATCTACGACGAGATCCTCGACTTCGCCAGCTACGCCTTCAACAAGGCGCACGCGGTCTCCTACGCCATCGTGGTCTACCGCACGGCCTACATGAAGCGACACTATCCCCAGCAGTACATGGCCGCACTGCTGACCTCGATCCTCGACAGCAGCGTCAAGGTGGCCGAGTATATCGCCGCCTGCCGCGACATGGGCATTCAGCTGCTGCCGCCGGACGTGAACGAATCCGGCGCCAACTTCACCGTCGCCGGACAGAACATCCGCTACGGGCTGGTGGCGATCAAGGGCATCGGCTGGGGCGCGATCGACTCGCTGGTGGCCGAGCGCGAGGCAAACGGGCCCTTTACGGACTTTGAGGACTTCTGCCGCCGCATGAACGGCAAGGAGCTCAACCGCCGGGCGATCGAAAATCTCATCAAGGCCGGGGCCTTTGACTCGATGGGCCATACGCGCAGGGCCCTGATCAGCGTGGCGGGCCTGGTGCTCGACAGCGTGGCCCAGTCCGCGCGCGACAACATCTCCGGCCAGCTCGACCTCTTCGGGGATTACGACGGCAGCGGGGAAAAGGCGCCCGCGGTCATCCCCATCCCCCCGCTCGAGGAGTACGGCGCCATGGAGAAGATGGCCATGGAGAAGGAGACCACCGGGCTCTATCTCAGCGGTCACCCGATGGACAGCTACCGCGACGCCGCGCGCCGCGTGGGCGCGGTCCCGCTCGGCGCGGTCATGGCGGACTTCGCGCAGGAGGGCGGCCCGCAGCGCTTCCGGGACAACCAGAGCATCACCGTGGCGGGCGTGGTGGAATCCACCCGCACCCGCACGACGAAGAACAACACCCTGATGAGCTATATCCAGCTCGAGGACGACACGGGCTCGATGGAGCTGATGGCCTTCCAGCGCGCGCTGGACCAGGGCGGCGCGTACATTCAGGAGAACGCGGCGCTGCTCGTCACGGGCCGCATCTCGGTGCGCGACGAGAAGGACCCCCAGCTCATGGTCGAGACGATCCGGCCCATCTCGGATCTGAACGCCGCCGCCGAAAAGGCCCCTCCGCCGAAGGAGGCGAAGCTCTGGGTCCGGCTTCCGGGCGAGGATGACCCGCTGCTGGAGAAGATCAGGCTCATCCTCACCATGTTCCCGGGCACGCAGCAGATGATCCTCTACTGCGAGAAGGAGAAGAAGCGCATCGGCGCGCGCTGCCTGATCCACCCGGCCCTCGTCGACGAGCTCACCGAGCGCCTCGGGAAGGAAAACGTGGTGGTCAAATGAAGAAGGAGTGGCACGGAAGATGAACGGGAAAACAGGAACCGGGCGCAACACGAATCTGGAACGGCTGCGTCTGGTGAGCATGCTGATGATCGTCTCGTATCACTACAGCATCTGGGGCTTTTTCGACGAGGAGCTGGCCTTCTCCCCCAACAAGATCTTCGTGGATCTGTTCGGCATGTGCGGCTGGATCGGGATCCTGCTGTTCGTGCTGATCTCGGGCTATTTCATGGCCGAGGGGCGCTTCACGCTCAAAAAGCTGCTGACCCTGATGGGCACGATCTGGTTCTACACCCTCGGCGCGCTGCTGGTGTTCCTGGTTTTCGACCGGGAGCGGGTCAGCGCACAGATCGTCCTCAGCGCCTTTTTCCCGCTGCTCCGCCAGCAGTACTGGTTCATGAGCTACTATGTGGCGCTGATGCTCTGCTCGCCCTTTCTCAACCGGCTGCTGCACGGGCTCGACCGTCGGCAGCACGCGCTGCTGTGCCTGCTGTCCGTCTTTCTCTGCATCGGGATCCCCGGCGTGTCGGACAGCCTCGCCGGCAGCACGATGGCGGCCTTTGTCACGATGTACCTGTGCGCGGCTTATGTGCGGCTGCGTATGGCAAAGGACGCGCGGACCGGTCGGCGCTGCCTGCTGCTCGCCCTGCTGGTGATCCTGGCCTGCGCCCTGTTCATCGCCGGGCGCGACATCGTCTGGCAGCGCAGCGGCAATCTCGACGGCCTTTTGAACGTCATGCGTTTCCTGTGGAGCCTCCACAGTCCTCCCACCATGCTCGCCGCCATTCTGCTGCTGTGCGGCTTTGCCTGCCGCCCGAGGCGCAGCGGGGGCTTCGGCTCCCGGCTCGGCGCGCTGACCGTCGGGGTCTATCTGTTCCAGTCCAACGATCTTGTCAGTCTGGCGCTCTGGCAGGACCTCCTGCACACGCGGGCGTTCACCGACTCCCCTCTCCTGCCCCTGCACGCCGTCGGCAGCGTGCTGCTGGTCTTCGCCGCCGGTCTGACGCTCGAAGCGCTGCGCCGCCGCTTCGCCGCCCCGCTGTGGGCCCGCCTGGTCGACCGCATCGCCCCGCCGCTGGAGCGCGCGCTGACGCGGCTCTGGGACGGCCTCTTCGCGCTGGGCAAAAAGCTCCTGCGGGACGAATGACCCGCTTTGTACCGGGAGAAAACAAAGGCTCGTGCAGTTTCCTGCACGAGCCTTCGTTTGGGAGAAAAGAGAGGATTTATAGGAGTAGAACAGTAGCAGTTTCAGGTGCCCGGATCATTCGGGCTTTTCTTCGTCGAGGACGACCGTGACGGTGCGGGGCTCGTCGGCGTGATAGATCTCGATCTCCACGCTGTCGCCCGCGTGGTGCCGCTTGATGGCCGCGCGCAGCTCGTCAAAGCTCTTGACCTCGGCGCCGTCGAATTTGGTGATGATGTCGCCGGTCTCGATGCCGGCCTTCTCGGCGCAGCTGCCCTCGCTGACGCCGTCGACATAGACGCCCATGGGCAGGCCGTAATACTGGGCATAGATCTCGTTGTATCTGCGGCCGTTTTCGCCGACCACGATCCCGAGGTGGGCTTTGCCGGTGACGTAGCCCTTGGTCAGCAGATCGCCGGTGATGCTCGACGCGTCCTTGATGGGGATGGCGAAGCCGATGCCGTCGACGCCGGAGCCGGCGGGCTTGGCGGTGACGATGCCGACCACCTGGCCCTGATCGTTGTAGACGGGGCCGCCGGAGTTGCCGGAGTTGATGGGCGCGTCGACCTGGAACATCGCCACGCCCGAGGGGCTGGTCGAGGTCCGGATCACGCGGTCCTTGGCGCTGACATGGCCGGAGGTCATGGAGAAGTCCAGCTCGCCCAGGGGGTTGCCGACCGCGTAGACCGCGTCGCCCACGCGCAGCGCGTCGCTGTCGCCGATGACGGCGGCGTTCAGGCCGCTCGCGTCGATCTTGAGCACGGCCACGTCGTTGTCGGCCTCGCCGCCCACGAACTGCGCCGTGTAGCGGGAGCCGTCGTGCAGGATGACGTTGATGTCCAGCTTGTTCTTGACCGCGTCCTCGACCACGTGGTAGTTGGTGAGGACATAGCCGTCCTCGGAGATGATGAAGCCGGAGCCGCTGACCGCGGCGGAGCTCGTCATGCCGAAGAAGTTGGTGTAGGTGACGTCGGTGGTCACGCCCACGACCTGCTGGCAGGCCAGATCATAGATATCGCCCGCGCTCATGGCCGTGCCGTCCATGCTCGCCGAGACGGTCGTGCCGCTCGCCGGGACGGCCGCGGGCCGCACAAGCTTTTCCGCGGCGCCGAGGGCGGAGACGTTCTCCTCCAGCGCGGCGACCCGGGAATCCATCACGGTGCCGACGAGGGCGCCGCCGCCGAGACCGCCCAGCAGCGCGCAGATCAGGCACGCGGCGATCATGGCGCCGAGGCCGACGCCCTTCCTTTTGGAGGCGGGTCTGCTCTCCTTCTGGGGCTTCTCGGGGGGGACATAGTAGCGGGGCGGGACCGTGGTCTCGTCCGCGCGGACATAGTGCGCGTCGGAGTAGATGCGCTGGGTATAGCCGTTTTTGAAGTGGTATTCTCCGTTGACCCTGTCGTTTTGCTCGCCCTGGGGGGGCTGGCTCTCGCCGGCCGGGCTCTTCTCTTCGTCGTCGAACAGTTCGTCGAACGTCATGTCGATACCTTCTTTGCGGGGGAGGGAGCGGGGAAGCGGGACGAGAACAGCAGCCGCCTGTGAGCGTCCCTTTTCGGTGCTCTTTCCTTTGGATTACGGCGACAGCATACCGAATATTTGTGACGCTGGCATGAACAAACCAACAAGGTTTTTTAAACGTTCCGGGAAGGGTTTGTGAACAGAGAAAGACCGCTCGAAAGAGGCTTCCCCTCGAGGGGAAGCTGTCAGCCGCCGATCCCCCGCGAGGCGGATGACTGATGAGGTGTCAACGAGCGTGCTCCCGTCAGGCCGGATATCAGCAGGACGCAAGTCCACCTCATCCGTCACGGCGCTTGCGGGAGACGCGCCGCGACACCTTCTCCTCAAGGAGAAGGCTTTGCCCGCAGTTGAAAAATCCACCCGCTTTACGGGTGGATGATTCGATATGGCGGCCTTTTCACCGCAAAAAGCCGTTGATGATCTGCTCCTCGGCCTCCGCCTCGGTCAGCCCGAGGGTCATGAGCTTGATGATCTGGTCGCCGGCGATCTTGCCGATGGCGGCCTCGTGGATCAGTGCCGCGTCGAGGCAGTTGGCCTCGAGCTCCGGGATGGCGAGGACTTTCGCTTCGTCCATGATGATCGCGTCGCACTCGGTATGGCCCGAGCTGAGGGCGTTGCCCGTGATGCGCGAGCGGTAGATCTGGCGGCTCCGGCCCCGCGCGACCGAGCGGGAGACCACGTCCGCGCTGGAGTCGTCGCCGTTGAGCTCGACGGTGTAGGCGCTCTCGGCGTACTGGTCGCCGTGGGTCATCAGGCGCTCGTGCACGACGAGGCGCGCGCCCGCGGCGAGCCTTGCGAGCGTGTCGCGCTTCGTGTCGTCCACGCCCTTGATCTGCACCATCTCCATCTCGACGCTGCTGCCCTCGCCGATCTCGACCTCGGTGCGGGGGTTCATGATGCGCTTGCCGCGGCCGGTGCCCTCGCCGTAGTGCTTTTCGACGTACTTCACGCGGCAGTTTTTGCCGATGTGGAAGCTGTGCACGCCGTCGTGGGCGGAGTCCTGGTCGCCGCAGTTGGAGATGCCGCAGCCCGCCACGATCACCACGTCGCAGCCGTCGCCGATGAAGAAGTCGTTGTACACGACCTCCTTCAGCCCGCTCTGGCTGAGCACGACCGGGATGTGCACGCTCTCGTTCACGGTGCCGGGCTTGATGGTGATGTCGATGCCGGGCTTGTCGGTCTTGGACGTGATCTCGATGTTGGCGGTGGAGTTGCGCCCGGCGGCCTCGCCGTTGGCGCGGATGTTGTAGGCGCCCTCGGGCACCTTGTGCAGATCGGCGATCTCGGCCAGGAGCTGCTTCTGGATCTCAGTCAGCACGCTCGACCCCTCCTTCCAGAATGCGGCTGCAGGTCACGGGGACGGTGCTCTTCAAGAGCTCGGGCAGGATCTCGTCCTTGCGGCCCTGGGCGCGCACCTGCCCGTCGGCGAGCAGGATGATGGTGTCGGCGATGTTGAGGATGCGCTCCTGGTGGGAGATGATGAGGATGGAGGCGTGGGCGCGCTTCTGCATGTTCTCGAAGACCTGGATGAGGCTCTGGAAGCTCCACAGGTCGATGCCCGCCTCCGGCTCGTCAAAGACGGAGAGGGTGGTGCCGCGCGCCAGGACGGTGGCGATCTCGATGCGCTTCATCTCGCCGCCGGAGAGGCTGGCGTTGACCTCGCGGTTGATGTAGTCGCGCGCGCAGAGGCCGACCGCGGACAGGTACTCGCAGGCGTCGCCGACGGACAGGTCCCGGCCCGCCGCCAGGCGCAGCAGGTCGACGACCCGGATGCCCTTGAAGCGCACGGGCTGCTGCAGCGCAAAGCTGATGCCGAGCCGCGCGCGCTCGGTGATGCCGAGCTCGGTGATGTCCTGCCCGTCGAGCAGGATCTGGCCGGACGAGGGCTTCTCGATGCCCATGATCAGGCGGGCCAGCGTGGATTTGCCGCCGCCGTTGGGGCCGGTGATGACGACGAATTGCTCGTCTGGGACGACGAAGCTGACGCCGCGGATGATCTCCCGGGCAGCGTCCGCGTCTTCGACGCCGAAGGTGACGTTTTTCAGTTCCAGCATGTTTTATCTCTGTGACCTTTCGTGGATGATAATGAAAACAAATGGGATTATACCACAATTTTGGGGAATTACAACTATCCCTTCGCGGTGGTGAGATACAGGGTGTAGTCCATCCCGTCGCCGGGGTAGAAGTAGGGCCGGGTGTAGCCCTTGTTCATATAAATGGTATAGTCGCCCCAGCGCCCCTCCCACGGCAGGAACTCCCAGTCGCCCGGCAGCTCGTAGCGCTCCTCGCGCACATGGACGTCGCCGTCGTAAAAGTCCTCCCAGATCCCGGTGACCTCGCGCAGCGGCTTGTCCCAGCCGTCGAGGAAGGAGAAGTCGGGCGGGGCGTCGGGGTAGCTCACGGTCACGACGCTGACGGGCTCGTCGCCGTTATAGTAGTAGGCCTCGCGCAGCAGGGCCAGCGTGCCGCGGCGGATCTCGAAGTCGTCCCGGTAGCCGTACCCGGAGACGGAGCGGATGCGGATGCGCTCGCCGTCGTCGCCCTCGTACTTCATCACGGCCGCCATGGAGAAGAGGTCGGAGAGGATGGTGTCGTTGGCCTCGAAGCTCCCGGCGCTGTCGTCGAAGGACCTGACCCGGGCGCGCACGACGCCCTGCTCGTCGGGCCCGTACTCAAAGCGCGCGCCGCGGTACTCGCCGTAGGTCAGCGCGTCCGTCTCGTTGACGATGCACAGGTCCCCGCCGCGCAGGAAGATCCAGGTCACGCGGTCGGGGTCGTAGCTGGTTTCGATCCTGACGGCCGGGGAGAAGCGCAGCAGGGTCGAGAGGCGGTTCTGCGACAGCAGCAGATCGAAGTCGAAGTCGAAGGCCGGGTCCATCTGCGGCCCGGCGGACGGCAGCGTCAGATC
The DNA here is from genome assembly GCA_030531585.1 of Eubacteriales bacterium. GTDB lineage: Bacteria > Bacillota > Clostridia > Oscillospirales > Oscillospiraceae > Limivicinus. Next base: position 22,518 of record JAUNNC010000011.1, read on the forward strand.
CGTCAGGCGCCAGGGGAAGCGCTCGTCGCCGGGGTTCGGGGCGAAGAGCAGGCGGTAATCCCGTTCGGCGGTGTCGCCGTTTTCGAAGTGGCGGATCACCGCGGCGTCGACCGCGTGCTCGCCCTCGCTCTCGCTTTTCAGCTCCAGCGTCACGCCGAGCCGGTCCTCCAGCGCCGCCTTGTAGGTGAGATAGTTCAGGCCCTCCGTCCCGTCGTCGGCCGTCGCCCGGGCGACGAGCCCGTAGGTCTCGAATTCGGGGTCGAGCACGAAGTCCCCGCGGCTGCCGAGCGAGCGCTGGAAGGCCTCGGCCTCGTCGAGCGGGAGGATGTCGACGCCCGCCGTGCGCCAGCGCCAGGCCGCGTACCAGCCGGTGGCCTCCATGAGAAAGGCGGGGTCGTCCGGCAGCGTGCCGTCGGGGAAGGAGCCGCCGTAGGCGGCCAGCGCCACGGCGAAGACCTGGCCCGCCACGGCGTCGTCGAAGCTGCGCTCCGGCGCGGGCGAGACCGGCGGGGCGGAAGGCCCCGGCATGGACGGCTCGGGCGGCAGAGGGGCATCGGTCGGCACGGCAGTCGGCGCGGCGGTCGGCGCATCGGTCGGCGCGGGGCCGGCGGTGCTCACCGGCTTTCCGGGCGCGGCGGCGCAGCCCGCGAGAGACGCGAGCAGCACAACGGCGAGCAGCAGAGAGAGCGGCTTTTTCATGGGGAGCTCCTTTCTCCGGAAGGTGTTGAAGTCACTTCGGATCTATGTTATAAATAGCTTGTATTTCAACAAAAAACGACAGGGGGAACGCCGTATGGTCAAAGAAAAAGCAAAAACGAAAACCATCCTGCTGATCCTGCTATGCCTTGCGCTGCTAGCTGCGATCGCGTATGTGGTCCTGACCTCGTCCTCAGCGCAGAAGCCGGCGCTGCCCGCCGTCACGCCGCGCCCGACCGCCGAGGTCGTCGTCCGGGAAAAGACGGTCGAGAAGATCGTCGAGACCGAGAAGCGCATCACATCCGACATCATCCAGGACGGGCTGAACGATATGGGCTTCCTGCTCACGGAGGAGTATTTCTTCACCGAGGTCGTCAGCTTTTCGAGCATCAAGAAGCTGCTGGGCATCGAGTGGAAGTTCACCGAATCCAGCTTCCTCGCCAGCTATGACGGCGTCGTCGAGGCGGGGATCGACTGCTCGAAGATCACGGTGGAGAAGGACGACGAAACGAAGGAGATCGTCGTCACCCTCCCGCCCGCGGAGGCCAGACCCGCCAACATCGACCCGAACAGCCTGATCGTCTACTCCGAAAAGGAGGGCACGGGCAACCACATCTCCATCGAGGACTACAACAACTCGCTGATCGAGCTGGAGAACGCGGCGGAGCAGAAGGCCGTCGACCGGGGGCTTCTGGATCGGGCGAACGAGAACGCGCAGCACATCATCCGCGGCGTCGTCGGCAGCCTGGTCGACCTGTCGGAATACCGCCTGAGCTTCCGGACGCTGCCGGAGAAGGAGGAGTCATGAATAACATCCTGTCCAGAACCGTGATCTGCCTTGCGCTGATCCTCTTTGCCGTTCTCTCGTTTTTCCCGCTGGCGGAGCGCTTCTCCGCGCCGGAGCGCTATACGGAGTACACCGAATCCATCGACGCGAAAACGGACACCGTGCTCAAGCTGATGGCCGTCTCGACCGTGACTTCGGCCGGGATCTCGGCCATCCCGGGAGACACGGCCACCCCGATCGCCGAAAAGCTGGCGGATTTTTCGGAGTATTTTCTGCTGATCCTCTGCGTGCTCTACGCGGAGAAATACCTGCTGAGCATCATCCCGCTGGGGGTGTTCCGCGGGCTGTTCCCGCTGGCCTGCGTTCTGTTCGCCGCGGGGCGGATCTGGAATCCGCGGCTGCTGGACCGGCAGGCGGGCAAGCTGACGCTCATCGGCATCGCCATGCTGCTGGTCATCCCCCTGAGCGTGCGCACCTCGGATCTGATCTACGCGACGTTTCAGGACTCCATCGACAGCACCATCGCCTCCGCCGAGGAGCTGTCCGAGGAGACGAAGGAGCTGTCCGAGGCGGACGACGTCGGGATGCTCCGCTCGGTGCTCAACCGCCTGTCCGAGACGAAGGACAGCCTGACCGAGAAGGCCTCCACGATCCTCAACCGCTTTGTCGAGACGCTGGCGGTCATGATCGTGACCTCCTGCCTGATCCCGATCCTGGTGCTGGTGTTCTTCCTGTGGGTGGTCAAGCAGCTGACGGGCATCGACCTGCGCGAGTTCTCCGCGCCCGGCGGACGCCGGGGCCCTCCGCGCCGGCCGCGTCCGGACCGGGAGGAGCGCGAGACCGAGCGCACGCCGTCCTGATGCCAGTATACACGATCCCTTCCCCATTTTCCACTGTCTATCGACATTCTTGGAGGTCATTGACCGCGTGAACACCATCTCCGCCCTCTCCAACTGGCGCCTGAAGCTCCGCCGCGAGGGGGAGGGCGTCACCATCCTGCGCGCCGCGACCTGCGACAAAGACGCGGTCCTGCCGGACGAGCTCTTCGGCCTGCCGGTCACGCGCCTGTCGGACCGCTGTCTCGCGCCCGGGGCGGCGGACGTGCCGGGCGAGGAGCTGGAGCTTACCTGCGGCGTACCGGAGGGGGCCTTCGACAACCGGCGCATCCGGCGGCTCACGCTGCCGAGGGCGCTGAAAAGCGTCGGGGACTATGCCTTTCTGAACCTGCGCGAGATGGAGGAGCTCTGCCTGTCCGACGCCCTGCAGGGGGTCGGCGGCGCCTGCTTCATGAACTGCCGCGCCTTCTCGCGCCTGGACCTGACCCGCAGCGGCGACGCCCAGGGTCCGGCCCTGGCCGCGATCGTCTCGGCCCTGCCGCAGGAGCTTCTGGTCACGGTGCACGGCGGCGCGGAGGGCGAGCTGCGCCTCGTCTTCCCCGAGTACGTCGAGCGCTATGAGGAGAACAGCCCCGCCCGCCACTTCGACTTCAAGATCGGCGGCGCGGGCTACCCCTATCACATCGTCTTCCGGTCCCGCAGGCTGAATCTGTCGGACTACGACGCGCTGTTCCCCGGGATGCTCGCCGTCGAGCACGAGGAGGACACGGCCCTGCGTCTGGCCTACTGCCGCCTGCGCTGGCCGGCGGAGCTGTCGGAGCGGGCGGCGAAAACCTACCGCGCGTATCTGGAAAAGCACCGGGCGGAGGCCCTGCGCTACGCCGTCGGCACGCGCGACGCCGAGGGCCTGCGCCTCGCGCTCGGGCTGGACGGGCTTACGCGCGAGGAGCTTGCCGACGCGCTGGACGAAGCGCGCGCCGCGTCGTTTACCGAGGGCGCGGCGGCGCTGCTCGAGCAGCGGCACCGTCTGTTCCCGCCGCGGCAAAAGAGCTGGGAGCTGTGACTATGGAACGATCGGACAATCTCGGCGCCGTCGCGCCGGACATCCTGGCCGACGCGCGCGCCCGGCTGTGCATGAGCCTGCCCTACCTCGCCCCGGCGCTCTGCGCGCTGGCCTTCGTGCCGGGGGACGGCGTCACCGTCTCCGCGGCCACCGACGGCAGCGCGTATTACGTATACGCCCCCTATCTCGCGACGCTCTACCTGCGCTCGTCCGGGGCGGTCTGCCGCCTGTACCTGCACAGCGTGCTGCACTGTCTGTTCCGCCACCTGCGCAAGCGCCGGGGCCGGGACGCCGCGCTCTGGGATCTGGCCTGCGACGCCGCGGTCGAGAGCGTGCTGGATTCGCTCGCGCTGCCCTGTCTCGCGCCGGTCAACACCCCGGTGCGCAAAAAGTTCTGGGGCGAGTGCCGGGCGCAGATGAAGGTCCTGACGGCCGAGGGCGTCTACCGCATGCTCCTGGCCGAGAAGCGCCCGGACTACGAGCTCGCCCAGCTCAGCCGCGCCTTCGCTCTGGACGACCACGCCCTGTGGGACGCGGAGCAGACGCGCGACCGGGAGCAGAGCGAGCGGCAGGACAAGAACTGGCAGAAGCTCGCCGCCGAGGCGCAGAGCGCGGTCGGCAGCTTTTTCGCGGCCGAGGGCACGGGCGGCGAGGCCGTGACCGAGCAGCTCGCCGTCGCCGCGCGCGACGATGTGGACTACCGCCGCTTCCTGCGGCGCTTCGCCGCCCCGCGCGAGGTGCTCAAGAGCGACGTCGACGCCTTCGACTACAGCTACTACAGCTACGGCCTGCGCCTGTACGGCAACATGCCGCTGATCGAGCCGCCCGAGACCAGGGAGGAGACGCGCATCGAGGAGCTCGTCATCGCCGTGGACACGTCCATGTCCACCTCGGGCGAGCTGGTGCGCCGCTTCCTCGAAAACACCTACGCGATCCTGCGCTCGACCGACACCTTCACGCGCAGGCTCAACATCCACATCCTCCAGTGCGACGATCAGCTCCGGGACGACACGCTCATCCGTGACGCCGGGGAGCTGCACCGCTACATGGCGGACCTGAAGCTCACCGGCGGCAGCGCCACGGACTTTCGCCCGGTGTTCGAGCACATCGAGACCCTGCAGCGCGCGGGTCAGCTCAAAAACCTGCGCGGCCTGCTGTATTTCACCGACGGTATGGGGATCTACCCCAAGCGCCGTCCGCCGTACGAGACGGCCTTCATCCTGCTCGCCGAGCCGCCCCTGGCGCTGGACATGCCCCGCTGGGCGATCCGGCTCATGCCGGAGCTGCCGGAGCGGGAGACGCGGGAAGCGCTCGACGAGAGCGTCTGGATCGAGGATATTCTGGCGGAAATGCCGGAGCTGTGAGAGAAAGGGAGAGCGCATGAACATCAAACAGGCCAAGCAGCAGATCCGCAACACCCTGCGCGCCTATCTCGAGCGCGACGGGCTGGGGCGCTACCGCATCCCGCCGCTGCGCCAGCGGCCGGTGCTGCTGATGGGCCCGCCGGGCATCGGCAAGACCCAGATCATGGAGCAGATCGCCGCCGAGGAGAACGTCGGGCTGGTGGCCTACACGATCACCCACCACACGCGCCAGAGCGCCATGGGCCTGCCCTTCATCGAAAAGCGCGTCTACGGCGGGGAGGAATTCAGCGTCACGGCCTACACCATGTCGGAGATCATCGGCGCGGTGTACGAGCTCATGGAGCGCACAGGTATCCGCGAGGGCATTTTGTTCCTCGACGAGATCAACTGCGTGTCCGAGACCCTCGCGCCCATGATGCTGCAGTTTCTGCAGTGCAAGACCTTCGGCAACCAGCGCCTGCCCGAGGGCTGGCTGATCGTGGCCGCGGGCAACCCGCCGGAGTACAACAAGTCCGTGCGCGACTTCGACGTCGTCACGCTCGACCGTGTCAAGCGCATCGAGGTGACGGAGGACTTCGCGGTCTGGAAGGAGTACGCGCTCAGAAAGGGCCTGCACGGCGCGGTGATCTCCTATCTCGACCTCAAGAAGGACAACTTCTACCGCATTGAGAACACGCCCGAGGGCCTGCAGTTCGCCACGGCGCGCGGCTGGGAGGACCTGAGCGAGGTGCTGACGGTCTACGAGGCGCTGGGCATCGAGGCCGACGAGGAGCTGATCGGCCAGTATATCCAGCTGCCCGCCCTCGCGCGGGACTTCGCGGGCTACCTGCGCCTGTACAAGAAGTACCGCCAGGTCTACCATGTGGAGGACATCCTCCGCGGCGAATGGCCCAAGGTCACGGTGACGGAATTTGCCGCCGCGCCCTTCGACGAAAAGCTCGCCGTCATGGGCCTGCTGCTCTCGCGCCTGTCCGAGGGCGCGCGGCAGACGAGACTGCAGGACGCGCTGTGCGGGGCGCTGCACGACGCGCTCTCCGGCGTCAAGGGCCGTCTGGACGAGCAGGGGCCGGATGCCTCGCTGGCCGACATCGTGTCGGTGCGGCGCGAGACGCTCAAGCGCGCAGCGGCCGCGGGGCAGAACGACCGCGAGCGGCAGGAGCTGCGCCTGCGCGAGATCGAACGGCTCGAGGCCTACCGGAAGGAGCTGCCGGACGGGGACGGCGAGGAGCAGTTCGCGGCCCTGCGCAGCTTCTTCGCCGCCGACACCGGCGAGCTCGAGACCCTGGCCGAGGAGACCGGGGAGCGCTTCGACAACGCCTTCCGCTTCCTCGAGGCCGCCGTCGGGCCGAGTCAGGAGCTGGTGCTGTTCGTGACGGAGATCACCGCGGGCTTCGACGCCTCGTGGTTCGTGGGCGAGTACGGCTGCGAGGCCTACTTCCGCCACAACAAGGAGCTGCTCTTCGACGACACGCGCCGCCGCCTGCTCGAGCGCATCGGGAATGGCAGTTGACGCGGCGGGAGATATCTGATATAATTCCAGACACATGAACAGGCAGCACGATCCGTGTGTGCCGGGCCGCAAGGCAGCGGAAAAGACTCCGCGGGACAGAAGCAAGACTCCTGCCCCGCGGAGTTTTTCTATACGCTTTCGTCAGCCTTTGTGCATATCCTGCACTGAGGTGAACATGAGGTGTTTTTGATGATCCTTTCCCGCATTTTCTGCGCCGACGAGGCGGAACGCGCCAACAACATCGGCATCGGGCTGAACATCCTGCTCAGCGCCTTCAAGCTGCTGGCGGGCCTGCTGGCCCACTCGGCCGCCATGGTCAGCGACGCGGTGCACTCGGCTTCCGACGTGTTCAGCGGCCTGATCGTGATGCTCGGCCTGCGCGTGGCCGCCCGGGACGCCGACCGCGAGCACCCCTACGGGCACGAGCGCTTCGAGTGCGTGGCCGCCCTGATCCTCGCGGCCGTGCTGGCGGTCACGGCGCTGTTCATCGGCCTGAACGCGGTCCGCCGCCTCTCCGAGCCCGGCGAGGCCCAGGTCCCCGGCGTGCTGGCCCTGATCGCGGCCGTGGTCTCGATCGCCGTCAAGGAGGGGCTGTTCCGCTACACCCGGCGCGTCGCCCGCAAGGTCAATTCCCCGGCGCTGATGGCGGGCGCGTGGCACCACCGCTCGGACGCGCTCAGCTCCGTCGGCGCGCTGATCGGCATCGGCGGGGCCATGCTCGGCTTCCCCGCGGCCGACGCCGCGGCGAGTCTGGTCATCTGCGTCTTCATCGGCAAGGCCGCCTTCGACATCTCCAGCGAGGCCGTCCGCGGCATGGTGGACCGCTCCGCCGACGCCAAGACCGAGGAGGCCATACGCCGCAGCGTGCTGGCCGTTCCCGGCGTGGAGGGCGTCGACCTGCTGCACACCCGCAGCTTCGGCAGCCGCGTCTATGTGGAGATCGAGATCCGGGCCGACGGGCGGCTGTCGCTCTTCGAGGCGCACGCCATCGCCGAAGACGTGCACAACCGCGTGGAGGCGGCCTTCCCGCAGGTCAAGCACATCATGGTCCACGTCAACCCGGTCGGCGAGCCGTGACCGGCCTGCAAAAATTTTTGTAAAAAGGGTCTTGCAAATCCCCCCGGACTGTGCTAATATAGCAAAGCTCTCGAAAGAGACATGCGCGATTAGCTCAGCTGGATAGAGCGTCTGGCTACGGACCAGAAGGTCAGGGGTTCGAATCCCTTATCGCGTGCCAAAGCGCCCGGCCCCCAAGGGGTCGGGCGTTTTGGCATAGGATGAGCCCGGTATTCGAACCCCTGACCTTAAAATGCGGAGCGTTTTTTGAGCGAAGCGGAACAAGTTGCGAAGCAAGGCGCGCAGCGCCAGGCTTCGCAGGGGTTCGAATCCCTTATCGCGTGCCACAGAAAACCGCCGAAAGGCGGTTTTTCAGACTTTAGACATGGTTCCCGTTCCGTGTCATCTCGACCGAGCGAAGCGAGCGGAGAGATCTGAACAGCAAGGGGTTCCAAGGCTTTAGATCTCTCGACTCCGGCTTCGCCTCCGCTCGAGATGACATGTCCCGGGGTTTGTCCCGGTTCTGTTCGCCTTTGGCGAGGTCGATCTTGATCCGCGCGCAGCGGGACGCGGAGGAGCTGTACATCGAGGGCGCCGGGGAATAAGGCGCCTCCCCCCTCTCTCTTGCGTCCCGCCTTGCATCCGGACGCGAACTGTGCTACAATCCGACATGCTACAAACAGCAAGGGGGGCACATTTGTGGATCTCGTCTACGAACAGAAGCTTACCATCGGGCCGAGCAGCTGCGACGCCGACCGCCTGCTCAGCCATCACGCGGCCTTCAATCTCCTGCAGGACACCGCCGCCATCCACGCCGCGCGGCTCGGGATCGGGCTCAACGCGCTGGAGAAGCGCTCGCTCTACTGGGTGATCGTCAAGATCAAGACGGTTTTTGCGAGACGGCCCGGGCTCGGCGAGAAGGTCGTGCTGCGCACCTGGCCGGAGAAGCCCGGCACCCTGCGCTGCAACCGCAGCTTCGAGCTGCTGACGGACGGGGAGACGCTGATGCGCGTCCATTCCGAGTGGGCGGTCCTGAACGCCGAGACGCGGCGCCCGGTGCCCTGCGCGGAGATCTTCCCGCCGGAGCTGGACTATACCCTGCCCCCCGCCCACGACGAGCCCTTCGCCCGCATCCCGGGCCGCTTCGACGGGCTCGAGCCCTTCGCCCGCTACACCGTGACCTCGTCCGACGTCGACCTGCTCGGGCACATGAACAACGCGGCCTATCCGCGCGCCCTCTTCGGCTGCTTCACCGTGGCCGAGCGGAGGAAGCACGATCTGCGCGCGGTCGATCTCATCTTCCGCACCCCCTGCTACGAGGGCGAGACCCTCGACTTCCGGCGGCTGGACCACGACGGCGTGCTGGACGTGTGCGCCTCGCGCGGGGACGAAACGGTCTTCCTGGCGCGGCTCGAACCGCGGAAAGCGGCGGAATAGAATACCAAACGGGGGCTTCCGTCCGGAAGCCCCCGCCAGACCGCAGGCAAAGGCAAAAACGATGTCATTTCGAGCGAGCGTCAGCGAGTCGAGAAATCTCAAGCGTACGA